>VGCZ01000003.1 GCA_016869975.1 Alphaproteobacteria bacterium | reverse complement strand
GCGCGCATCACGCCGCAGGGCATGACGCCCTTGTCGGCGGCGGTGAAGCAAGCGGCGGAATCGCTGAAATACACCGAGCGGCGCGCCACCGTGATCCTGATCAGCGACGGCATCGAGACCTGCAAGGCCGATCCCTGCGCGCTGGGCGCCGAGTTGAAGAAGCTCGGCGTCGACTTCCGCGCCCACGTCATCGGCTTCGCCGTGCAGCGCCAGGACGAAGGCGGCCTGCGCTGCCTGGCCAGCGCCACCGGCGGCAGGTATTTCAGCGCCGGCGACGCGGCGCAGTTGCGCGACGCCTTGCGCGCCGCGGGGCAGGACGCGGCGGCGCCGCCCAAGCCGGCCGCGCCACCAGCCGCCGCCAAGCCCACGCCACCGAAGGTCACGTTGAGCGCCCCGAAGACGGTGGTCGCCGGCGATACGCTGCAGATCGCCTGGACCGGCGCAACCGCGCGGACCGACACGATCGGCTTCACCGTGCCGCGCAACGAGGCCGTATCGGGCAACTCCGCCGACACGGCGCAGAACCCCGCGAGCCTGCGCGCGCCCGACAAGCCCGGCGCCTACGAGATCGTCTACCAGGATGCCGGCACGGGCCGGATCGTGGCGCGCGCGCCGATCGAGGTGACGCCGGCCAGGGCGACGCTCGAAGCGGTCGAGACCATCACCATCGGCGGCACCGTCGAGGTGGCGTGGACTGGCCCGAACAACCCCGGTGACTTCATCACCATCGTGCCACCCGCCGCGGCAAGGGCCGACTATCGCGATTTCGCCGGCACGGCCGACGGCTCGCCGGCCAAGGTGCGCGTGCCCGACCGCGCCGGCACCTACGAGATCCGCTACGTCACCGGCCAGCAGAACGAGATCCTGGCGCGACGCACTGTCGTGGCCTTGGCCGCCCGCGTCGAACTCTTCGCCCAGGACCAGGCGCCGGCCGGCGCGCATATCGCGGTGAAATGGAGCGGCGCGCCCAACAACCCCGGCGACTTCATCACCATCGTGCGGCCCGACGCCGACAGGAGCGCGTATACGGAGTTCTTCGGACCGCGCGATGTCGATCCCGAGAACGCGAAGTTGCGGGTACCGCCGCAGCCTGGCCTCTACGAGATCCGCTACGTTACGGCGCAGACCAACGAAATCCTGGCGCGGCGGCCGGTGATCGCCGCGGCGACCAGCGCCACGCTCGACGCGCCCGCCAGCGCGCCCGCCGGCTCGCGCATCAAGGTGACATGGACGGGGCCGGACAATGACGGCGACTACATCACCGTGGTCCCGCCGGACGCGCCCAAGGGTCAGTACACGCAGTACTTCAACACCAGGGGACTGAACCCCGACGACGCGAACCTGCCGCTACCGACCCGGCCTGGCACCTACGAGATCCGCTACGTCGTCGGCGGCTCGGATGAGACGCTCGCCCGACGCGCCATCACCGTCACCGCCGTCCAGGCCACGCTCGACGCGGCAGCCGCCGCGCCGGCCGGCGCGCGTATCCGGGTGAAGTGGACTGGACCCAACAACGAGGGCGATTTCATCACCGTGGTGAAGCCTGACGAGGATCGCGGCGCCTACACCAACTACTTCGGGCCCAAGGACACCGATCCGGAAGATGGCAAGGTCACCCTGCCGGCGCGGCCGGGAGACTACGAGATACGCTACGTCACGGGCGGCGAGGCTCGCGTGCTGGCGCGCGCAAAGGTCAGGGCAGAAGCCTTCGCCGTCACCATCGACGCGCCGCAGAGCGTTTCGGCCGGCAGGGAGTTCGAGTTCAAATGGACCGGCCCCAAGATCGCCGACAACGTGTTCGCGCTGGCCAAGCCCGACGCCGATGTCGACGCTGGCGAGGTGATCCTCAACGCCGACGGTGAGGAGGACATGCGTATGAGGGCGCCGGACCAACCCGGTACCTACGAGCTGCGTTATGTCGTGCCGTCGCTCAAGCGGGTGCTAGCGAAGAAGACGATCGTCGTTCGCTGATCCAGCTTACGCGTCGCCTTGGCCCCGCCCTCATGCGGCGCGCGTCGAGGCCTCGCGAAGCTCCTTGGCCAGGCCCGCCGGCACCTTGACCGGCATGTCGAGCGCCATCTGGGCGAAGGCCTTGGCCAGCGGGTCGGCCTTGATCGAGGCCATGCCGCCGCCACCCAGCGCCTCGCGCAGCAGGAAGTTGAAGCCGCCGATGCCCGGCAAGCGCCAGCGGCTCACCTTGCCCTTGATGCGATGGGCGAAGAACTTCGCCATCGCCTGCTCGGTGACTTCGGACTCGAGGATCGACACGTATTCCGGCTTGCGCGCGAAGATGCCGATATTGGCGTTGTCGCCTTTGTCGCCGGAGCGGCCATAGGCCAGTGCGATCAGCGGCACCGTCTCGGTCGCGCCGCTGGCGCTCGACGGCGCGGCCGGCGCTTCGACCGGTAGCTGAGCTTCGGTGAAGCCGCCGGCCCTGGCACCCTCCTGCATCGGGATCGACTTGCCGTCGATCTCGATGTGGACCGGCACCATCGACTTGGGGACCAAGCAGGAGAACATACGGATCACCGGCTGCGGCGAGACGCGGCCGGCGCCGAACGATCCGCTCATGCCGACCACACCGCCGGTCGACATCGGCGCGATCTCGCGGCCCAGCAGCGACAGCGCCTCGCGCTGGTCGTGCCGCGCGCCGATCTTCACCACCACCTCGCGCGACTCCAGCGCGTGGCTGTGCGGACCATAGGTATCCTCGGCGCCGATCACCTCGATGCTGACGTCGCGGTAATCGCCGAGATTCTTCTCGCGGAACATGCGCCGCGTCTTCTTGATGATCGACTCGGCGCTGTGGCGTCCCTTGGCCACCGCCTCGCGGCCCGAGAGCATGAAGATCGAGGCGAACTTGAAGCCGTCCGGCCAGGTGGTCGAAACCTTGTAGTGATCGGTCGGCGGCCGGCCCTTGGCGCCGGAGACGCGCACGCGATCCTTGCCGAGCTGCTCGTAGCGCACCTCGGTGAAGTCGCAGGCGACATCGGGCACGAGATAGGCGCGCGGATCGCCGATCTCGTAGAGCATCTGCTCGGCCACCGTGGCCGTGGTGATCAGCCCGCCGGTGTTGTCGGGCTTGGAGAGCACGAAGGAGCCGTCCGCGCTGACTTCGGCGATCGGAAAGCCCATGTCGTCGTAGTCGGGCACCAGACGCCAATCGGTGAAATTGCCGCCGTTGCACTGCGCGCCGCATTCCAGGATATGGCCCGCCAAAGTGCCGGCCGACAGGCGATCATAGTCGTCCATCGTCCAGCCAAACTCGTGGATCAGCGGACCCAGGGTCACCGCCGAATCGACGCAACGGCCGGTGATCACCACGTCGGCGCCCTCCGCCAGCGCGCGGGCGATCGGGAAACCGCCGAGATAGGCGTTCATGCTGACGATCTTGGCCGGCAAGGGCGCGTCGCCCGCCATCTCGGTGATGCCCGCGGCGCGTAGTTCCGGGATCTTGCCCATCAGATCGTCGCCCGTCACGACGGCGACCTTGAGGTTCACGCCGGCCGCTTCGCAGGCCTTGCGCACGGCGTCGCCGCAAGCCTGCGGATTCACGCCGCCAGCGTTGGTGACCACCTTGATCTTGCGATCGGCAATCTCTTTGGCCAGCGGCGCCATGACGGCCGTGACGAAGTCGGTAGCGTAGCCGGCCTGCGGGTTCTTCATCTTCTGCGCCGCCATGATCGACATGGTGACCTCGGCCAGATAGTCGTTGACCAGATAGTCGATCCCGCCCTGGCGCACGAGCTGGCCCGGCGCCGTCTCGGTGTCACCCCAGAATCCCGAGCTGCCGCCGATGCGCACCGTCTTCTTCGTGGCGCTCATGACCACCTCCTCTGTCGCACTCGTCAGCCTTCGGGCTCGATGCCCGCCGCCTTGCTCAGCCGGGCCCACTTGTCGATCTCGGACTTCGTCCACTCGCCGAGATGGGCCGGCGTGCCGGTGCGGATGATCACGCTGAACTGGTCCATGCGCTGCTTCATGTCGGCCGACGCCATGATCTCGTTGGCCGTGGCGTTGAGCTTGCCGACGATTTCGGCCGGGGTCTTCGCCGGCGCGTAGATCGCGTACCAGGCGACGAGATCGAACTCGATGCCGAGCTCGCGGAAGGTCGGCACATCGGGCAGATGCGGCGAGCGCTGCGCGTCGGTGGCGACCAGGGTGCGCAGCTTGCCGGCGCGGATGTGCGGCAGGCCGGTGCCGATGTCGATGAACGTCATGTCGATCTGCCCGGCCATCACATCGTTGAGCGCCGGCGGCGCGCTCCTGTACGGCACGCGCAGGATGTCGATGCCGGCGAGCCGTTTCATCGACTCGCCGCAGACGATGGAGGTGCTGGTGCCAGCGCCGTAGCTCAGCTTGCCCGGCTCGGCCTTCGCCTTGGCGACCAGCTCGGCGAAGCTCTTCACCGGAAGGTCGGGCTTCACCACCAGCACGAACGGCGCCAGGCCCAGCAGCGCCACCGGCTCGAAGTCCTTCACCGGGTCATAGGCCATGGTCTTGAGCAGGCTCGGATTGGCCGCATGGCTGGTGTTGGTGGTGAACATCAGCGTGTGGCCGTCGGGCTGGGCGCGCGCCACCGTCGTGGCGGCGATCGAGCCGCTGGCGCCGGCCTTGTTGTCGACGATCACCGGCTGGCCAACTATCGCCGACAGTCGCTCGCCCACCAGCCGCGCCATGGTGTCGGTGCCGCTGCCGGCGACGAAGGGCACCACGAAGGTGATCTGTTTCGACGGATAGGCCTGCGCCGAGACGGTCGACGGCGCGAGCGCCGCCGCGCCCATGCCGAGGAGCGCCTGCCGGCGCGACGGGCCGCGATGATGGATCATGCCGGTATCCCTCCCAACCTATCGGCCGCGTTATGGCGCAGGCGTGGGCCGCGCGCTACGCTGCCGGCAACGAACCGAGGGGCATCATGAGCGATATTCCGTCGAGCAAAACCGCTTTCCGTCGCCGCACGCTGATCGCGGCCGGCGCCGGCTTCCTGGCCACGCCCGCGCTGATCCGCGGATCGCTGGCCCAGGGCGGCTATCCCAACAAGCAGATCCGCATCGTCGTCGCCTTCGCGCCGGGTGGCGCCACCGACATCCTCGCCCGCATCGTCGCCGATCATCTGTCGAAGGCCTGGAGCACGCAGGTCATCGTCGAGAACAAGACCGGCGCCGGCGGCAATGTCGGCTCCGACCTCGTCGCCAAGGCGCCGCCCGACGGCTACACCTTGCTGCTGGGCACGGTGGGCTCGGCGGTCACCAATCAGTTCCTCTACAAGAACATGCCGTTCGACACGGCGACCGCCTTCACCAATATCGCGCTGGTCGGCGAGGTCGCCAACGCGCTGGTCGTGCACCCCAGCGTCGAGGCCAGGAACCTCCAGGAGTATGTCGCGCTCGCCAAGGCCAAGCCCGGCCAGATGAACTACGGCTCGCCGGCGATCGGCGGCACCGGGCATCTGGCGATGGAGTATCTGCAGGCGATCACCGGCATGAAGCTCGAGCACATCGTCTATCGCGGCAGCTCCCTGGTGCTGCAGGATCTGTTGGCCGGCAGCATTCCTTCGACGATGGACAACCTGCCGGCCTACATCCCGCACATCAATTCCGGCAAGCTGCGCGCGTTGGGCGTCTCCTCGGCCAAGCGCTGGTTCGCCATGCCCGACGTGCCGACCATCGCCGAGCAGGGCGTGCCGGGCTACGACGCCGCGCCATGGTGGTACGTCTCCGGCCCGGCCGGCCTGCCGGCGGAGATCACGAAGAAGCTCAGCGACGAGATCGTCAAGGGCGTGAGCTCGCCCGAGGTCGAGAAGCGCATCAAGGACGCCGGCTGCGCGCCGATCATCGGCGGCAGCGAGGCGTTGACCAAGCACATCGCCAGCGAAACCTTGAAGTGGAAGAAGGTCGCCGACGCGGCAGGGCTGAAGCCGCAGTAACCCCGTCGTCCTTCGCCGCGTTCAGGACCGCGGGCTGTTATCGCTTTCTGTTGACGAACGCGGTCATCCGTTCGGTGTGTTCGCCGGTCGTCGCGGACTGCGCGAAAGAGTCGATACCGGCACGGATCGCCTCGTCGAGCGGCAGCGCCTCCCAGCGGCGCATCAGCGATTTCTGCGCCCGCACCGCCTTGGGCGCGGCGGCGACGATGGCCGCGACGTCGCGCTCGATCGCCGCGTCGAGGTCGCGCGGCTTCACCACGGTCTCGACCAGCCCCCACTCCAGCGCCTTCGGCGCGCCGATGGTCTGGCCGGTCATCAGCAGCCACGAGGTGCGGCCCCAGCCCAGCAGGCGCGGCAGCAGCGCCGCCTCGACCACCGAGGGTACGCCGACATTGACCTCGGGCATGCCGAAGGCCGCGCTGTCGGCGGCGATGCGGAAGTCGCAGGCCGCCGCCACCTCGAGCCCGCCGCCCAGGGTGTAGCCCTCCAGCCGGCAGATTACCGGCACCGGACAGTCGCGGATCGCCTGGCAAAGCAGATGGATCTTCGTAATGAAGGCCCGCGCCTCCTCGGCCGTCTTCATGCCCGCCATGTGGTTGATATCGGCGCCGCCGATGAAAGCCTTGCCGCCGGCGCCCGAAAACACCACGACGCGCAGGTCGGGTTCCTGCGCCAACTTGCGGAAAGCCTCGGCAAGCGCATCGAGCGCCGCCGGACCAACGACGTTCAGTCTCTTCGAGTTGTCGTAAACCACATGCGCGACGACACCGCCTTCGCGGCGCATCTGCGTCACATCGATCTTTGGCAAGGACGTCGACACACTACCTCCGGTTCGCCTGACGAAAGCGGTTCGCGGGCGCTTCCGGGATCCCGCCTTTTCCCGTAATACAGCACCAGCCCGCGTCGACAAGAGGAATGACCGTGCCCGATTCGCTGACCGCCCCTGGACTGTCGGGCTACAGCATCTTCGATCCCTCCGATCCCTTCGAGGACCATATCGGTCCGATCTACTACCAGCGGCGCGAGACGGGCGTGCATTGTGCGTTGCCGACCACGGCCGTGCACACCAACGCCGGCGGCATCCTGCACGGCGGCGCGATCCTGACTTTCGCCGACTTCGCGCTCTGCGCCACCTGCGGCCACGCCGCCTCGGGCGGCAAGATGCCCGGCAGCTTCGCCATGACGGTGAGTCTGACCGTGTCGTTCCTCGAGGCCGGCTCGATCGGCCCGACCATCGAGTCGATGGGCGAGGCGACGCGCGTGACCGGCCGCATGGCCTTCGCGCGCGGTTCGGTGACGCAGAACGGCAAGCGGCTGGCGACCTATAGCGGCGTAACCCGCCACATCGCGCGCGACAAGGCGATGGGACGGCGCGACGACGAGCGCTTGACGCGCGTCGCCGGCGGCACGCACCCGCCGGGCCCGCCCGATGACGTGCCGGCGCCCGAGGGCTATCGCCGAGAGCTGCGCCCCAGCCCATATCTGCTGCACACCGGCCCGACCTTTTTCCGCGACACGCCGGATGGCGTGCGGGTCGTGCAACCGACCTTCCAGCACATGCTGAATTCCGGCGCCTCGGTGCATGGCGGCATGCTGATGACCTTCGCCGACAACGCCTTCTGCACCGCGATTACCTCGCGCCTCGACAAGGCCCCCTCGACGGTGATGTTCACGGCGGAGTTCCTCTCGGCCGGCACGGTCGGCGCGCCACTCGAGACCACCGTCGACCTCGCCCGCGCCAGCGAGCGCTTCGCCTTCCCCACCGGCACGGTGCTGCAGAACGGCACGCCGCTCCTGAACTACAGCGCTGTGGTCGCCCTGCGCGAGTGGAAGAAGCCGGCATGAGCGCCGAGCCGACCGCCACCGCCGATATACCCGAGCACTTCGAACTCTTGCGCGGCAATGTCGGCTTCGGCGCGTTGATCGGGCCGCTCTATCTGCGCAAGCCCAAGGAAGGGCGCACCTACGCCTGGGGCTTCCGTGCCACCGAGAAGCACCTCAATCCCGTCGGCATCGTCCATGGCGGCATGCTGGTGAGCTTCGCCGACACCTGCCTGGGCGCGCTGGCTTTCTTCGCCGGTGGCAAGGCGCCGAGCTCGACCATCGACCTCGCCTCGTCCTTCGTGACCCCAGGCCGCGCCGGCGACTGGATCGAATGCACCGGCACCGTGACACGCACGACGCGCGATATCGTCTTCGTCACCGGCCGCATCTATGTCGGCGACCGCACCCTGGTCGACCTCAAGGGCATCTGGAAGATCCTGAGGCGCTGAGCGGCCCCCTCATCACGCGCCGCGTGCGACCGACACAGGCCAGCGCGATGGCAGTGGGTTGCAAGCGGCTGCTCGCGGCGCACCGTCGAGACTGACAACGTCGCTGCCCTATTCTCCTTGATCCCGTCACGGACGGACCGCGGGCGCGCCGCAAACGCCTTCGATGCTCCCGCTCGTTGGACGTGAACGGGAGACATCGCGGATGAGGCAGTTCAGCGCGCGTATCAGGATCACGGCATTGGCGGCATTGGCGGCCGGCATCGCCCTTCCAGCGGCCAAGGCCGCCGATCTCAAGGCCGCCGATTACAGGCTCTCGGGGCCCTATACCCACAGCAACCTCACCCTCTACATGATCCATGGCAAGCCGGGTGACACCGGCAAGCCGCCGCTCACGCTGCAAGAGGCGTTGCAGCGTGGCTTCGTGCGCGTGCGCGAGACCGGCAACGTCGATCAGCTCGAGATCGAGAACGTCGGCGATCAGGACATCTTCGTACAGGCCGGCGACATCGTGAAAGGTGGCAAGCAGGACCGCGTCGTGCAGCTCGATCTGGTGCTGGCGCCGCGCTCGGGCCGCGTCCCGCTGGCGGCGTTCTGCGTCGAGGCGGGCCGCTGGGCGCCACGCGGCACCGAGGACGTCAAGCAATTCTCCAGCGCCACGACCTCGCTGCCCTCCAAGGACCTGAAGCTCGCCGCGCGCGGCGTGCCGGCCAAGCCCGACACGCGATCCGATCCCGCGTCCGAGCCGCGCGAACTGAACGGCCGGCGCCAGACCGCGCGCAACGCGCCGACCGACAGCCAGGGTCGCGTCTGGGCCGGTGTCGCCGAGATGCAGCGCAAGCTCAGCGACTCGGTGCGGGCGCCGGTCGCCGCGCCGGCCTCGGCCAGCAGCCTGCAGCTGTCGCTGGAGAACCAGAAGCTCCAGGCGACGATCAAAGAGACGATCGCGGCGCTGACGCCCGCGATCGACAGGGAGCCGGACGTCATCGGTTACGTCTTCGCCATCAACGGCAAGATCAACAGCGCCGAGGTCTACGGTTCGGGCGCGCTGTTCCGCAAGATGTGGCCCAAGCTCATCCACGCCAGCGCGGTCGAGGCGCTGTCTGAAGGCAAGGGCGCCAACGGCCAGGCGGCGCCAACCGTCGACGCGGTGCGGGCTTTCCTGATCGAAGCCGAAGCAGGGCAGGCCAGAGAACGCCGCCTGCCCGCCGATATGGCGCTGACGACCCGCGATTCACCAAAAGCGGTGGTCTTCGAGAGCCGCAAAGCCAAGGCCCCGGCCGAGGCGCCGGTGCGTCGCAGTTATCTGTTCAAATAGCGAATTTCCCTTCTCTCTGCGAAGGCCGGGGGAAGGGTTAGACCGTCTTGCGCAGATCGAGATCGGCAAACCGCGGCGCGCGCTTGTCGCGTGTCGCGGTGAAGGCTTCGGGCATATCGGCGCCGTGGATGAAGGCAGCGTTCCACACGCTCATGTAGTTCAGCGCCTCGTCGACCGAATGATCGCGCGCGTAGTTGATCATCTCCTTGCTGCCGTAGACCGCCAGCGGCGATTTCGCGGCGATAGTGCGCGCGATCGCCATCACGCCCTCGAGCATCTCGGCTTGCGTGGGGTAGACCGTGTTGACCAGCCCGGCGCGCAGCGCCTCCTGGGCGGAGAGCGCGCGGCCGGTATAAGCCAGCTCGCGCACCAGGCCCTGCGGTATCAGATACGGCAGGCGTTGCAGGGTGCCGACATCGGCGGTCATGCCGAGGTCGATCTCCTTGATGGTGAAGAAGGCGTCGGCCGTGCAGTAGCGCATGTCGCAGGCCGAGATCATGTCGACGCCGCCGCCGATGCAACCGCCCTGCACCGCCGCCAGCACCGGCACGCGCACCTTCTCCATGACGCTGAAGGAGTCCTGATAGGCCAGCAGGCCCCGGCGGAAACGCTCGCGCCGGCGGGCCGGGTCGGCCTCCTCGGCGACGATCGAGCCGAAGACCGAGAGGTCCATGCCCGCCGTGAAGTGCGGGCCGGTCGAGGAGATCACCGCCACCCGCGCGTCGGCGCGCTCCTCGCCGATGGCGACGGCGAAGACGTGCCGGATCTCCTCCCAGAACGCCCGGGTCATGGAATTGCGCTTGTCCGGCCGGTTCAGGCGGATATGCGCGACATGGTCGGCGACGTCGAAATCGAAGGTCGTATAGGCCACTTTGTCCTCCCGGCCGGGACAGGGTTGAACCGTCGGGGGGTGTATGGCATACCCCGGCCGCCTATACGAACTGAGAGCTGCTGCGGTAGCTCAGTGGTAGAGCACACCCTTGGTAAGGGTGAGGTCGAGAGTTCAATCCTCTCTCGCAGCACCAGTTCTCAGCTCGATGGCCCCTCCGTGATGAAGCAGAAGACCTTGCCGTAGAGCTCGCACAGATGCGTCCCGCGATCGGGCGTCTGCATCTGGAGGATCTTGCTCTTCTCTTGGGCACCACCAGCCACTCCCGGCCATCCCAGACGCGGTAGAACCCGTCCTCGCCCATGTAGGAAGGCCGCCGGCTGGCGATCGCCTTGCGAGCCATCGACCGAGCCGTTGCAGCAGCGCACCCCGGTATCCGGCTGGCGCAGGTCCTTGTACCAGTCGTGATGCCGGGTATGGCCGTCGCCGTGTCGACCCGATGGCTGGGCGGGCGACGGCGCGGGCGGCAGCGCCAGCAACGCGCCGGCGAGGAGGATCGCGGGACGGCGGACGCTCATGGCAAACTCGCTTCCTCGGAGAGGGCAGGCCCAGGCGACCCGGGCAGGATAGCCTCACTCGGCGGCTCGGTCCCGCTTTTCCCGGCGTCGCTCGCAGCAACTGGTCGCCCCCCGACCCTGAAGCCGGCTATAGTCGGGGCCTCTTCGCGGTTCAGACAGTTGATGAGTCGTTCATTCGGGCTGATCGTCATGGCGGTGTGCGTGCCGCTCGCGCTCGCGCCGGCGCGCGCCGAGATCCTCGCCGGGCCGGCCAACGGCCTCGACGAGGATTCGATCGCCGTGGGTGCTGAGCGGGTGCGGCTGTGGGGCATCGACGCGCCCGATCTCGGCCAGACCTGCATGCGCGCCAACAAGCCCTGGGCCTGCGGCCGCGACTCGGCGCGCGCTCTCGATCGGCTGGTCGGCGGCAAGCAGGTGCGCTGCCTGGTGATCCTGCGCGACAAGGTCCGGCGGCTGGTGGTCGGCGACTGCACGCTGGGTGGCGAGAGCCTGTCGCGCTGGATGATCGTCAACGGCCACGCGATCATGAACACGCGCCAGACCGACGCCTACGCCAAGGAAGAAGCCGAGGCACGCGAGGCCAAGCGCGGCATATGGGGCAGCACCTTCGAGCTACCCTGGGAGTGGCGCGCGCGGCAGAAGTCCCGCAGCCGCTGACCGCGCGGCATTCAGAAGTAGGCCCCGGGCCGACGTCGCGCGGCTCGACGCGGTCACCCCAATCGACGCCATTGGCGCCACCGTCATCTTGCGGTGAGCCATCCCATGCTAGCGTGACCAATCACGACGGGAGACCGACCATGGTCAGGGCTATGGCGTACCGCGTAACGCTTGGCGCGGCGCTGCTGCTTGTATGCCTGATCTCACCGCTCGCCGCCGCACCAGACGAGGAATTGCTCGGCAAGTCCAGGGGCTATCCGGTCGGCACGCCGTCGACCTGGTTCAACGACGAGACGGTGCGCGTCGGCTCGTTCAGCCACATGGACAGCTTCCTGCCGCATCGCGTCCTGCCGAAATCCGACGCGCCGCGGCCGCTGTCGCGCGCGGCGAAGGAGCCGGACTACAGCTACTCGTTCGATTACGCGACGCGCGGCATCGACGATTTCATGGCGCGCCGGCGGATCACCGGCCTGATGGTGGTGCAAGACGGCGTGGTGCAGGTCGAGCGCTACCAGTATGACCGAACGCCGCGGCATCGCCTGCTGTCGAACTCGATGGCCAAGTCGATCACCGCGATCGCCGTCGGCTTCGCGCTGGCCGAGGGCAAGATCAAGTCTCTTGATGACACGGCGGCGACCTACGTCCCCGAGCTTGCCGGCTCCGCCTATGGCGAGACGCCGATCCGCGCGTTGTTGCGCATGGCCTCGGGTGTCGCATTTTCCGAGCGCTACGATGGCAAGGACGACATCCGCAAGTTCATGACGCTGTCGATGCGCGACGGCTCGATCGCCGCGATGCGCGCTTTCAATCAGCGCGACAACCCGCCCAACACCAAATTCCAGTACGCCTCGTCCGAGACAATGGTGCTGTCCTACGTGCTGAAAGGGGCCACCCGGCAGTCATTGTCATCCTACGTCACCGAGCGGCTGTGGCGACCGATGGGCGCGGAGTCCGATGCGAGCTGGATAATCAATCGCGACGGCGTCGAGCTGGCGCTTGGCTACTTCAATGCTACACTCCGCGACTGGGGACGACTGGCGATGCTGCTGACCAACGACGGCATGCTCGACGGCAAGCAGATCATCCCGCGCGACTTCCTGATCGAGGCGACCGACGCCGACCGTCATCCTACGGCCTTTCGACCGCGCCAGGCGACGCGCTACTTCGGCTATGGCTACAAGTTCTGGATCTATCCGTCTGCGCCGCGTCGCTTCTCCTTGCTGGGCGTCTACGGCCAGTCGATCTTCGTCGATCCCGGCACGCGGCTGGCGCTCGTCATCACCGCCGCCCAGAAAGACGCGGTCAGCGCGAGCGACGGCTTTGGCGCCGAGCGCGACGCGCTGTGGCGCGGCATTCTCGGCCGGCACGGCGCGAAGTGGTAGACGGCGACGGTCAGATCGCCTCCTCCCAGCTGCGGCTCAGCCGCATCGCCGAGTTGATCAGGCCGACCATCGAGTAGGTCTGCGGGAAGTTGCCCCACAGCTCGCCGGTCTCGACATCCGCGTCTTCCGACAACAGGCCGAAGGAGTTGCGCCGGGTCAGAATGCGTTCGAAGAGGGCGCGGGCTTCCTCCTTGCGACCGATCGAGGCCAGGGCGTCGACATACCAGAAGGCGCAGATCAGGAAGCCGCTGGTCATGTGGCCGAAGTCGTCGCGTGTGGCGTAGCGCAGTAGCAGGTCGCCGCGCCGCAGCTCGTGGCCGATCGCGTCGACCGTGGCGACGAAGCGCGGATCGTCGGCGCGCACGAAGTCAAGTTCCGACAACAGCAGCAGGGTGGCGTCGAGATCGCCGCCGTCGAAGGTCGAGACGAAGGTGCCGCGCGCCGCCGACCAGATGCGCGGCTCGATCGCCGCGCGTACGCGATCGGCGCTGTCCCGCCAGAAGGCGGCGCGGCCATCCTTGCCCAGGATGTCGGCGATGCGCGCGAGCCGGTCCGCCGCCGCCCAGCACATCACGGCGGAGAACGTATGCACGCTCTGCGAGTTGCGCAGCTCCCACGGGCCGGCGTCGGGCTGATCGAAGGTCGCCAAGGCGCGCATGCCCAGGCGCTCGAGATGCGCGAAATGCGCGGCGTGGCCACCGCGCATCAGGCGGCGGTCGAAGAAGGCGTGCGTCGCCGCCAGCACGACGGCGCCGAAGCCGTCGTATTGCATCTGGCTCACCGCCGCGTTGCCGACGCGTACCGGACCGTCGCCGCGATAACCCCTGAGCGACGTCGCGATGAACTCATCGGTCGAGCCATTGCGCGTGATCGACAGCAGCGGCGGCAGGTGGAACTCGTTCTCGACGCCGAAGGCGTCGACCACGTTGGCCATGAAGCCGACATACTCCTCCATGGTGCGCGTCGTGCCCAGGCGGTTGAGCGCCTGCACGACGAAGTACGCGTCGCGCAACCAGCAGAAGCGGTAGTCCCAGTTGCGCGCGGTGCGGGGCGCCTCCGGGATCGATGTGGTGAGCGCCGCGACGATCGCGCCGGTCTCCTCGAAATTGCACAGCTTCAGCGTGATCGCCGCGCGGATCACCGCATCCTGCCAGTCGAAGGGGATCGACAGGGCGCGTACCCAGTCGCGCCACCATCCCGTGGTCTTGTCGAGATACTCGCGCGCGGTGGCGTCGACCTCCGACTGCAGCGGCTCGTCGGCGCCGATGAAGAACGACATCGGCCGGTCGACCGCGAACGGTATCTCGTCGAGCACGTAGGAAATCGGCGCGTCGGTGGTCAGCCGCAAGGCCTGCGCCGCGCCGACATAGCGAATATGGCTGCTGCCGCGCGTGATGTCGGGCGGACGCGCGCCCAGCTCGAACATCGGCCGTACCGCGGCGAGGATACGCGGCCTGCCCGCCAGGGGGCGCACGCGGCGCACCAGCTGCGGCGGGCGGAAGGTGCGCTCGAAACGCGTGAAACGCGGCGCGAAGTCGGTGATCTCCAAAGTATTGCCGCGGTCGTCGGACACCACCGAAACGACGATCGCGGTGTTATCCACATAGGCCTGCTCACAGCGTGCCATGCCGACGAGATCGAGCGCGAAGACGCCACGTTCAGGCGGCGCCTGGCTCTGCGCATCGCCGCCGTCGATCAGCGAGCAGAAGACCGGGTCGCCATCGAAGCGCGGAAAGCAGCCCCACACGACCCGCGCGCGGCGATCGATCAGCGCCGCCACCGCGCAATTGCCGATGGCCGCCAGATCGAGCGAGCTCACGACGTTCGCCGTCGACCGCCCCTCGGCGACCACGAGCCGCCCGAGTCGTCGCCCCGCATACTGGGTTGTTCCGTCGATTTGTGCATGCCGCCTGCGCACGGTGAGCGGTCACGAGGATCATTATCTAGGCCATCGCGATTATGGATGCCACCTTGAAGCCCTGTTTCGGCATGACCACGTAAACGCATGCAGACGCCGCGCCGCCGCAAGGGGGCGCGAGCCGGGCAACGTCGCGCTCGGCCCCGTTTCACCACCACGGAGCGCTCGATGCGGCTGGTCGTCGTATCCAACCGGGTTCCCTCACCCCGCGCCGGCGAGAAGGCAGCGGCGGGCGGCTTGGCTGTGGCGCTACGTGACGCGCTGCGCGAGCGCGGCGGCCTCTGGTTCGGATGGAGCGGCGGTGTCTCCGAGACGCCCGAGCGCACACCGCGCACCATCGTGCATGGTCAGATCGCCTACGAGCAGGTCGATCTCACGGCCATCGACCGCCAGGAATACTATCTCGGATTCGCCAACCGCGTGCTGTGGCCCAGCATGCATTACCGGCTGGGCCTTACCGAGTTCTCGCGCGACGATTTCGCCGGCTACCTGCGGGTCAACCGCATGCTCGCCGAATCCCTCGCGCAGCGACTGCGGTCCGACGACATCATCTGGATCCACGACTATCACCTGTTGCCCTTCGCGTCGGTGCTGCGAGAGCTGGGCGTGAAGAATCGCATCGGCTACTTCCATCACATCCCATGGCCTCCGATCGAGGTCTTCGGCGCCATTCCAGCGGGCCGGCATCTGCTCGAGGCGATGGGCGCTTACGATCTCGTCGGGCTGCAGACCGCGACCGACGCGGGCAATCTCGTGCGCGGACTGATCGAGACGACTGGCGCCGCGATGGATCGTCGTGGCCGGTTGCGCATGGCGGGGCGCACGGTGCGCGTCGACGCGTTTCCCATCGGCATCGATGTCGACGACTTCCGACGGTTCGCCGACCGCGCCAGCGGCCTACGGCTGGTGCGCCAGATGGCGCAGAGCCTGGGCGATCGTCGCCTGGTGATCGGCGTCGACCGGCTGGACTACTCCAAGGGCATCGTCGAGCGCATCGAGGCGTTCGAGCGCTTCCTGGTCGCCAATCCGCAGCAGCGCGGCAGATCGATCCTGCTGCAGATCACACCGGAGTCGCGCGCGGAGGTGCCGGAATACGCCGAGTTGGGTCAACGCATCGACCAGGCGGTCGGCCGCATCAATGGCGCGCATGGCGGCCTCGACTGGACGCCGGTGCGCTTCGTCAAGCGCGCTTTCTCGCGCCCGGTGCTGGCCGGCCTCTATCGTCACGCCGCCGTCGGCCTGGTGACGCCAATGCGCGACGGCATGAACCTCGTCGCCAAAGAGTATGTCGCCGCGCAGGACCCGGCCGATCCCGGCGTGCTGGTGCTGTCGCGCTTCGCCGGCGCCGCGCGCCAGATGCCCGACGCGCTAATCGTCAACCCGTTCGACAAAAGCGAGGTCGCCGAGGCCATCCAGACCGCGCTCTGCCTGCCGCTGGAAGAGCGCCGCGAACGTCACGCCCGACTCGTCGCCGGCCTCGAGGCGCGCGACGTTAGCTGGTGGGCCGGGTCCTATCTCGCGGCGCTGTCGCGCGCGCGGCGACGGGCCAAGCCGAAGCTGCGGACCGTCGCCCGTAGCGAGGCCGACCGCTTCGCCGCGGCTTGAGATCAAGGATCAATGGTGGTTGCCGCCTCAGGTCATCGACCTGAGCTCGGTCAGCGGCACGATGCGGATCTGGCTTGCCTCCAGCCCCGCGCGCACGGCGCGGGCGGTGGCGACGGCCGTGGGTTCGTCGCCATGCACGCAGACCGAGTCGACCCGGCACGGCACCTTCTTGCCGGTGGTCGAGAAGATCGCCTGTTCCTCGATCATACGCTTGACGTGCGCCACCGAGGCCTGGGCGTCGTGGATCATCGCGTTCTTCTCCTTGCGCGGCGTGAGCAGGCCCGCATCGGTGTAGGTGCGGTCGGCGAAGACCTCCTCGGCGACGCGTAGGCCCGCCTTGCGGGCGGCCGGCACCTGCGCCGTGACCGCCTGGGCGAGGAAGATCAGCTCGCGGTCGATGGCGCGGATGGCGCGCGCAATGGCGTCGCTGAGGTCCTGATCCTCTGCCGACATGTTGGCCATCATGCCGTGCGGCTTCACGTGGGTGACCTTGGCACCGTGCAGGGCGGCGACGCCCATCAGGGCGCCGATCTGATAGGCCATGGAGTGCTCGATCTCCGCATTGGTCATGCGGATGACGCGGCGGCCGAAGCCCTGCAGATCCTGGAAGCCGGGATGCGCGCCGATCGACACGCCGTTGTCGACGCAAAGCCTCACGGTCGAGGCCATGACCGAGGGATCGCCAGCATGGAAGCCGCAGGCGACGTTGGCCGAGCGCACGATCTTGAGCACTTCCGCGTCGTTGCCCATCTTCCACGGACCGAAGCTCTCGCCCAGATCGGAATTGATGTTCACTTCGCTCGCCATGGCTAGCCTCCTGCCGGTCCGCTATCCTAGCGCCACCTCGACATGACGGAAACGGCGTGAGCACAAGGTTCCTCGATTGCGGCGACACCGCGTTCAGTGTCGAGTTCGGCAGCACCATCGCCCCCGATATCAACGCCAGGGTCATGGCCCTGCACGGCGCCATCGCGGCCGAGCGCGAAGCCGGCCGGCTGACCGGCGTGGTCGAGACCGTGCCCAGCATGCGCGCCCTGCTGGTGTTCTACGATCCGCTGAGCACGACGCGCGCCGCCCTGCAGCCGGCGATCGAGGCCCTGTTGGTGGGCGGACAGGCGATCACGGCCCGGTCGCGGCGGCTTACCCTGCCCTGCTGCTACGACGATGCCGAGTTCGCGCTCGACCTGGCCGACGTCGCCCAGCGCACCGGGATCTCGCAGGAGAGGGTGATCGAGCTGCACCTCGCCTCCGAATTCCGCGTCTACATGGTGGGTTTCATGCCCGGGCTGCCGTACCTCGCCGGCCTGGCCAAGCCATTGCACCTGCCCAGGCGCGCTTCGCCACGTGTACGCGTGCCGGCCCGCAGCGTCGCCATCGCCACCGAGATGTCGGTGGTATATCCCTTTGAAAGCCCCGGCGGCTGGCATCTGCTCGGGCGCACGCCGGTCTCGATGTTCGACACGCGGCGTGGCGCCGGGGCCACCACACTGGCGCCGGGCGACACGGTACGCTTCCGCCGCATCAGCCGCGCCGAGTACGACGCGCTGTCCGCCGAAGCCGAGCGCGCGCCGTTCGATGTCGAGCGTTTCGTCGAGGCGAGCCCATGAGCGCGCGGTTGGTCGTCGAGCGGCCTGGCCTGTTCGACACGGTGCAAGATCGTGGCCGCGTCGGCTTCCAGGAGCTCGGCATGCCAACCGCCGGCGCGATGGACCGCATCGCGCTGGCGCTGGCCAACGCCGTGGCCGGTAACACGCCCGACGCCAACGCGGCGGCGCTGGAGATGAGCGTGCTCGGTCCCACCCTGCTGGTCGAGGCCGACTCCGTGCGCGTCGGTCTGGTCGGCCCGATCGAGGCGTCGCTGATCGCCAGCGAGGGTGCGGCACCCAAGCCGCTGCCGTCCGACCGCTCGCACACCCTCACGCGCGGCCAGCGCCTGAAGTTGGGCGGTATCGGCGGCGTGAGCACCGCCTACCTGGCCGTCGAAGGCGGGATCGACGTGCCAGTCTTCATGGGCAGCCGCAGCACCTATACCCGCGCTGCCCTGGGCGGGCTCGAAGGTCGCAAGCTCAAGGAAGGCGACGCTTTGCCCCTGCCGCGCGAGACGGCGAGCGCACGCGCCGAACTCGCGCTGGCCGCGCCCTTCGACTACGGCAGCGGCCCGATCCGGGTCGTCCCCGGCCCGCAGGCCGATCACTTCACCGAGGCCGGCCACGCCACCTTCACCGGCAGCGAGTATGTCGTGTCGAAGGAAGCCGACCGCATGGGTATCCGCTTCGAGGGCCCCAAGATCGAGCACTCGGCGCTGGGGCCCGACATCGTCTCCGACGGCATCGCGCCGGGCGCCATCCAGGTGCCGGCGGCCGGCCTGCCGATCGCGCTGCTGGCCGACCGCCAGACCGCGGGCGGCTATTCCAAGATCGCCACCATCGCCTCGGCCGACCTGCCGCGCACCTGCCGGCTGCTGCCGGGCATGCGGGTGCGTTTCACCGCCATCACCGTCGCCGAAGCGGAGTCTCTGCGGCGCGAGCAGGAGCGCCGGCTCGCCGCCGCGATCGCCGGGCTGAAGCCGGCCCGGCCGGAAGGGGGAATCGACATGAAGGCACTTTACGAGGAAAATCTGATAGATGGCGTCGTTCTCTGTGTTCATGTGAGATATCACGCAAATTGATCACGTTGACGTGAGGAGTCGGCGCATGTATCAACTCGACGAATATTGAGCCGTTCATAGTCGAGTGACTACACCGATGCCTCAGGCACCATTGCTGCGCACGTCCCCCGATGCCGTCGACATGAGTCCCGCGCCGATCGATCCATCCTGGATTGTCGAAGGCAACCCAATGGCGCGCGTCGGCCCGGTATCGCGCGGCTCCGACGGCTTGAGCTGGACCGACATCTGGGACTGCACCGCCGGCCGCTTCACGTGGCACTACACGATCGACGAGACCGTACACATCCTCGAAGGCGGCGCCCATGTCGTCGACGCCAATGGCACGCATTGGGATCTGCGCCCCGGTGACGTCGTCACCTTCCAGATCGGCACCGCGGCGCACTGGCACGTGCCACAGTACGTCCGCAAGATCGCCTTCTGCCGCGAGGCTGTGTCCGGGCCGATCACCGCCTTTATGCGGATCGAGGGCAAGCTGCGCCGCCGCGCCAAGCCGCTGGCCGCCGCAGCCGCCGGCCTGTTCGCCATGACCGTGGCCGCCGGCGTGATAGCGGTGGAGTAGCGCACAAGCGCGCGAGACGCGCACACCGGGCCGGGTACCGCCGGCCTCCGATCGGGGCGACCCGTTGAACGACCAGCCCGCATCGCGGCTGTCGTGACTTCGCGTGCGAGGGCATTGGGGGGTAAGGTCGGCGCGGAACGACGCCCGAGGAACACGCGCGATGAGCTGGCAGCCCGAACTCGACGAACTGAAGCGCCGCCAGGAGCTGGTCCGGCGCATGGGCGGTCCGGACAAGGTCAAGCGCCAGCACGACGGCGGACGGCTGACGGTGCGGGAACGCATCGACCGGTTGCTCGACCCCGGCAGCTTCCGCGAATGGGGCAGCGTCGCCGGCATGGCGACCTATGACCGCAAGAACGACCTCGAGGATCTGGTCGCGTCGAACTCGGTCACCGGACGCGGCACGATCGATGGCCGGCCAGTCGTCGTGTCGGGCGACGACTTCACGGTGCGCGGCGGCTCGGCCGACGCCACCATCAAGGAGAAGAACCTGCTGGCCGAGAAGATGGCCCACCAGTACCGCCTGCCCATCGTGCGCATCATCGAGGGCTCAGGCGGCGGTGGCTCGGTGAAGACCATCGAGACCCAGGGGCGCGCCAACGTGCCCGGGGTGATCGGCTTCGACATCGTCACCGCCAATATGGGCACGGTGCCCGTGGTCGCTCTGGGCCTGGGCTCGGTGGCCGGACTGGGCGCCGCGCGGCTCGCCGCCTCGCACTACTCGGTGATGGTCAAGGGCCTGTCGGCGATGTTCGTCGCCGGCCCGCCGGTGGTGGCGCGGCTGGGTCAGCCGCTCAGCAAGGAGGAACTCGGCGGCTGGGAGATCCAGCTGCGCGCCGGCGCCGTCGACGAGGCGGTCGACACCGAGGACGAGGCCTTCGCCGCGGCCAAGCGCTTCCTGTCGTACATGCCGCAATCGGCCTACGACCTCGCGCCGCGCGGGCCGATCACCGACGATCCGCAGCGTCGCGACGAAAAGCTCCTGTCGGTGATCCCGCGCGACACGCGCAAGGTCTACAACATGCGCTCGATCATCAACACGCTGGTCGATAAGGGCAGCTTCTTCGAGATGAACAAGCTCTTCGGCCGCTCGGTGATCACCGGGCTCTGCCGCATCGACGGCTGGCCGATCGCCTTCATGGCCAGCGATCCGATGCACTACGGCGGCGCGTGGACGGCCGATACCTGCCAGAAGGTCACGCGTTTCATGGACATCGCCGAGACCTTCCGCATTCCCGTGGTCTACCTGGAGGATTGCCCCGGCTTCCTGATCGGGCTGGAGGCGGAGAAGAGCGGCGTAATCAAGGCCGGCGTGCGCGCCATGGCGGCGATGCACCAGTGCACAGTGCCGTGGTGCACCTTCATCGTGCGCAACAATTTCGGCGTCGCCGGCGCGGCGCACAAGAACACCGGCCGCGTCGCCATACGCTACGCCTGGCCGTCGGGCCGCTGGGGCTCGCTGCCGTTGGAAGGCGGCATCGAGGCGGCCTATCGCGCCGATATCGACGCCTCATCCGATCCCAAGGCCAAGCTGGCCGAGATCGAGGATCGCCTGAACAAGCTGCGCTCGCCCTTCCGCAGCGCCGAGACATTCTGGATCGAGGAGATCGTCGACCCGCGCGACAGCCGCCGTCTGCTCTGCGAGTTCGCCAACCTCGCCGCCCCGGTGCGCGAGGGCAAGGCGCAGTTCTGGATGCGGCCCTGATAGGATAGTCGACGAAGCATCTATACCGCATGGCGTGGCGTACCCAGGACACAAACCCAGGGAGCGACCCATGAACAGCACGCTTCTCCGCACACTGGCCTGCGGCTTCATCGCCGGCGCGGTGTCCTTCGTGATCTTCCATCAGGGTGGCTTCTGGGCTGCGACACAGGCCGGCATCTTGAAGGCCAGCACCTGGTCGATGGCCGCCACCAAGCCACTGGATCTGCCGCAGCTGGTGTCCTATCTCTTCTGGACAGGCCTGTGGGGCGCTTTGGCCGCCGTCGTCGTGCCGAAGACGAAGCTTCCGGCCTGGCTGGGCTGGACGCTGTTCGGCGCCGTCGTCGTGATTGCCGCCAATTGGTTCATCGTTCAGCCGATCAAGGGCGGGCCGATCGGCGGCGGCTTCCGCATGCCCGGCGTGATCGTCGCGCCGGTGGTCTACGGCATCTGGGGCCTTGGCATGTGGCTGATCTACAAGGCGCTCCAGAAGCCGCTGGGCGCCTCCGCCGCGCCGGCGGGCTGAGAGCTCAGGCCGCCATTGAGCGTATCTGCTCGTCGAGATCGTCGGCGATGAAGTGGCGGACGACCTCGTCGAGATCGCGATCGGTCTCGAAACCCAGGCGACGCGCGCGCGCCGCGTCGATGGCGCCCGGCCATCCGTTGACGATCTTCTGGATAGCCGGGTCGTGCTGCCAGCTCACTATGCCCAGCTTGCGGTTGCCGGCGTTGCGCTTCATCGCCGCTTCGAGTTCGGCGGCGGTCACCCGGATGCCATTGAGCAGCAGGGTGCGCCCCGGCCCGAACGCGTCGGGATCGAGGTCGTGCGCGCGCAGGAACGACTCCACGGTACGCCGCGGGCTCAGCACCACCATCGGCGTGTCTGATGTCACCGGGCACACCACGTCTATGCCGGTGAGCGGCTCGCGCACGATCGAGCTGGCCCAGGTCGAGGCCGCCTTGTTGGGCCGGCCGGTGCGCACGCAGATCGTCGGCAGACGAATTGCTGTTCCGCGCACGAATCCCTTGCGCGTGTAGTCGCGCACCAGAAACTCGCCCATCGCCTTCTGCGCGCCGTACGAGGTCTGCGGCGTCAGCGGCGTGTCATCGGTCACCGCCTTGGGCAGGTCGCCGCCATAGGCCGCCAGCGACGAGGTGAAGATCACGCGCGGGTTGGTGCCCAGCGCGCGGCAGGCCTCCAGCACGTTGCGCGCGCCGTCGAGATTGACGCGGTAGCCGAGGTCGAAATCAGCCTCGGCGCCGGCGCTGACCACGGCGGCGAAGTGGAACACGCTGGAGGCGCCCTGCACGATCGAATGCACGGTGGCGAAGTTGGCGATATCGCCATCCATCGCCGTGACGCGCGGATCGTCGAGGCCTGGGCCGCTGGCCTTGGCCACGTCGAACAGCAGCAGCTCCGACACGCGCTCGCCGCCCAGCGTCGAGCCCTCGAGGATCTTGCGCGCCAGCTTCTTGCCGAGGAACCCCGCCCCGCCGGTGATGACGACCTTCATCGCGACCCTTCCCCGCCTACGCGGCCTTCCAGAACCACAGCTTGCCCGAGCAGCCGCCGCCGCGCAGCCTCTCTCGTACCGCCATCATCTGGACGCCAGGTCATACCGCGCCGACCGAGCCTTGGACGGCGACGGCGCCAATCCCTGCCTCGGGGCGTTCCGCGAGCGAAAAGAAACTCAAACCGCCTTTTCGGTTTCCGCGTCGAACAGGTGCATGCGGTCGGGCGTCACGGCCAGCCGCACCTTCTCGCGCGCGCGCACCGCGACCATGGGTTCGACCGCGGCGACAATCGTCTCGCTGCCCACGCGCGTATCGAGCAGCGTCTCCGAGCCCAGCCGCTCGACGACCTCGACCTCACAGTCCATCGAGTACTCGGCCGGATCGGCGCTGTTGGCGACGCGTAGATCCTCCGGCCTGATGCCAAAAACGGCGCTTTTGCCGGTGAGCGGCGCGGCGCGCGACGCCAGCGCACCGGGCAGGCGCAGCTTGAGCCCTTTGGTCTCGACCCAAAGCCCGCCCTCGCCACCGACCACGGTGACGTTGGCGAAGTTCATCGCCGGCGAGCCGATGAAGCCGGCGACGAAGAGGTTGGCCGGCGTGTTGTAGAGCGTCATCGGATCACCGACCTGCTGCACCAGGCCATCCTTCATCACCACGACGCGATCGCCCAGCGTCATCGCCTCGACCTGGTCGTGCGTGACGTAGATCGCCGTCGTGCCCAGCCTCTCGTGCAGCTTGCGCAGCTCGACGCGCATGTGCACGCGCAGCTTGGCGTCGAGGTTGCTGAGCGGCTCGTCGAACAGGAAGACCTGCGGGTTGCGCACGATGGCGCGGCCAAGCGCGACGCGCTGGCGCTGGCCGCCGGAGAGCTGGCGCGGCCGGCGCGACAGCAACTGCTGGATGCCGAGAATGTCGGCGGCGTGCTGGACGCGCTTGTCGATCTCGGCCTTGTCGAACTTCCGCATCTTCAGGCCGAAGGCCATGTTGTCGTAGACGCTCTTGTGCGGATAGAGCGCGTAGTTCTGGAACACCATGGCGATGTCGCGGTCCATCGGCGCGAGATCGTTGACCACGGTGTCGCCGATCAGGATGTCACCGGAGGTGATGCTCTCCAGACCGGCCACCATACGAAGCGTCGTGGTCTTGCCGCAGCCGGAGGGGCCGACCAGCACAACGAACTCCCGATCGGGGATCTCAAGATTGACATCCTTCACCGCGTGGACGGCGCCCTCGTAGACCTTATTGAGCTGCCGGATAGTGACCTGCGCCATAGCTCAACCCTTCACAGAGCCGGTCAGGCCCGCGACATAGTGTTCGACGAAGAATGAATAGACGATCGCCACCGGGATCGAGCCCAGCAACGCGCCGGCCATCAACGGCCCCCAGAAGAAGACATCGCCGCGGATCAACTCGGAGGTCACGCCCACCGGCACGGTCTTCTGCTCGGGCGACGACAGGAAGACCAGGGCGTAGATGAACTCGTTCCACGACAAGGTGAAGGCGAAGATCCCCGCCGACATGATGCCGGGCACCGCCACCGGCAGGATGATGTGGTACATCGCCTGGAAGCGCGAGGCGCCGTCGATGCGCGCGCATTCCTCAAGCTCCTTCGGGATCGACTTGAAGTAGCCCATCATCAGCCAGGTGCAGAACGGGATCAGGAAGGTCGGGTAGGTCAGGATCAGCGCCCACGGCGTGTCGCCAAGACCGAAATTCCTGATGATGTCGGCGAGCGGGATGAAGAGCAGCGTCTGCGGCACCAGATAGGTGACGAAGATGGTGGTGCCCAGGCCGCCGGCCCACGGGAAGTTGAGCCGCGCCAGCGCGTAGCCGGCGAACACGCCGCAAATCAGCGAGATCACCGTCGACACCGCCGCGATCAGCAGCGTGTTGAACATCCACTTCGAGAACATCGTCTCCTCGAAGAGGTACAGGATGTGCTCGAATGTCGGATTGTTGGTCCAGAACGGCTGATAGGCCACCGCGTTCCATGGCTTGTACAGCTCGCCGTCGGGCCGGAAGGTCGTGATGATCATCCAGTAGAACGGGAAGAGCAGCACGAACACGAACAAGGTCAGCGGGATGTAGAAGAACACCCAGCGCCGCCAGAGGCCACCCTCGACCATCAGCGCACCTCGACCCGTCGGATGTAGAGCAGCTGCACGACGACGATCAGGAAGAGGAACGGGAACATCGCCAGCGAAATCGCCGCGCCCTCCGCCAGCAGGCCGGTGCCGATGCCGAGCTGGTAGGCGTAGGTGGCGAAGAGATGCGTGGCGTTGGCCGGTCCGCCGCCGGTCATGACGTAGACCAGCTGGAAGTCGGCGAAGGTCTGGATCACCGAGAACAGCACCACGACCATGGTCACCGGCAGCAGCAGCGGCCAGGTGACGTGCCAGAAGCGCTGCCAGGGCCGCGCGCCGTCGATCGCGGCTGCCTCGTTGAGCTCGGGGCTGATCGTCTGCAGGCCGGCGAGCAGGCTGATGGCGAAGAACGGCACGCCGCGCCAGACATTGATGATGATGATCGAGGTCATCGCCAGGTCGGGATCGCCCAGCCAGTTGATGCGCTGGGTGATGAAACCAAGCTGGTACAGCGTCCAGTTGATGACGCTGAAGGTCGGATCGAACATCCACTTCCAGGCGAAGGTGCTGAGCACCGTCGGGATGATGAAGGGCAGCAGGATGAAGGCGCGGATGAACGCCTTGCCCCTGAAGTGCCGGTTGAGCAGCAGCGCCAACCACAGGCCCAGGGCCAATTTGAAGACCGTGGTGACCCCCGTGTACCAGAACGTGTTCCACACAGTTACGTGGAAGATGCCGTCATTCCAGATCTTGACGAAGTTCTTGAGGCCGACGAACTCGCCCTCGACGCCGACCCGCGCGCTGGTCAGCGACAGGATCACGCCCTTGACGAAGGGATAGGCGATGAACAGGCCAAGCAGGATGGCCGTCGGGACCAGGAGGGCGAACGCCAGCCAGCGCTCGTCCTCCAGAAGGCGCGCCCGCGGGGCGGGACGCTTCCCGCCCGCGGACGACGTTGCGAGGGCCACCACGACGCGTACTCCGTACCGTTACGCGGCGCTCAGACGTAGACCTTCTTGAGCTCGGCTTCGGCCCACTTGACGGCCTCCTCGGCCGCCATGCCTTGCACCGCCTTGGCGTACATGTCGGTGATGATGTACTTCGACAGCACTTCCTGCGCCTTGGCGTTGGGCGGGCCGGAGTGGCCGATGGCCTGGCCGAGACGCGCCGCGACCTTGTACGGCGTCATGACGGGATCCTCGTTCCACAGCTTGTGGGCTTCCCACTTGGCCGTGGTCGGCGTGGCGAAGCCCTTCTGCGACAGGAAGAATTTCTCGTAGTTCGCCTCCGTGTGCAGCCACTTCAGGAACGCCTTCGCCGCGTCCTGGTTCTTCGAGTACTTCATCAGCATGTTCGACTGCAGAAGATGGAAGCCGAACTGGCCCGCCGGGCCCTTGGGCAGCGGCGCGTGCAGGATGTCCTTGTTGAGGTGCTCGCCCTTCTCGGTCTTGTACTGGTCGGCGCGGCGCAGCGACTCGATGTAGATCGAGGCGCCGTTGAGCGTCGCCGAAATGGTCTGCGACAGGAAGGCGCGGTTGTTGTTGGTGTCGTCCCAGGCCAGGCCGCCCTCGTCATGGGCGTCCTTCCAGAAGCCCTGCATGAACTTCACCGAATCGACCGTCGCCTTGGAGTTGATCACGACCGTCTTGCCGTCGGCCTCGACCTCCTTGCCGCCCCACGACCACAGGTAGGGATAAGTGAAGCCCGGCGCGTCGCCGAAGGTGTGACCCAGTGTCTGGCCGAGCGGCCGGCCCTTGGCCTTCAGCTTCTTGCCGGCCTCGCGATACTCCTCCCAGGTCTCCGGGAACTTGGTGACGCCGACCTCGGCGAACCAGGACTTGCGATAGGCGATCATGCCGCCGATCACCGCCCACGGCATGCCCATGTAGGCCTTGCCGTCGGAGCAGATCGCCTTGGCGTAGGCGTAGTGGCCGCCCTCGCGCTTGCCGACTTCCTCGGCGATATCGCTGAGGTCGACCACGGAGTTGGCGTAGAGATGCGTGAAGCTGTTGAACGACATGATGAGGTCGGCGCCTGCGCCCGACTGGATGCCCGCGGTGATGCGCGGCTGCAGGTCGTTTCCGTTCACGGTCTCGAGGTTCATCTTGATGCCCAGCGCCTTCTCGGCCTCCGGCATCAGCTCGCGGCGGAACATCTGGTCGGTCGCCGGCACGAAGTCGACCCACTTCAGCCAATGCACCGTCTTGGCCTGCGCATAGACCGGCGCCCGTCCGCTGGCCAGGATGCTGGCCATGCCCGTGCTCGCCGCGACCGTGGCCGCGCCGGAGACGCGCAAGAAAGTCCGTCTTTTCGTGGTCATCGATTTCCTCCCAGAGCGGCCACTTTCCGTGGACCGCGATTGCCGGAACCCTAGAACGGCGTTTCGCCGAGAACAAGCGGAGTTCGCTGGCCGCCAGTGACGCTCAGCACGGATTCCTGTCGGCCGACACGCCGACGCCGCCGAGGATGGCCATCTTCAGCACGCCATCGACGAACATCAGGTCGATACGGCCGGTCTCGGTGCGATAGCCCCAGAGCTGGATGCGCCCGCCGCATTGCGTGAAGGGCGGCCGGCCGAGCGCGGCGCGCACTTCCTCGGTCGTGCGGCCAGGCTCCGCCTGCTCGTCGAGCTCGGCGCGGGTGATTGCGCGTTCCTGCCCGCGCACGTCCTGGCCACGAACCGGCGCGGCGAGCGAGACGATCGCCAGCAGCCCGGCCGCCAGGGCGCGGCGCATGGCTATTTCTTGCGATCCCCGGTCTCGTCGAGCGCGACGCGGCCGGCCACGATGGTGAAAACGACGACGCCGTCGCTGGCATTGTAGGTCCAGCGCTCGAGCGGTCCCAGCTTGTCGAGCTTGGCCGGCGGGCCCAGCGCCTTCTCGAGCTCCTCCTTGGTCTTCAGGCCGGTGGCTTTTTTGAGGATCTCGGCCTTGGTCGGCGCGGAGTCGCACGCGGCCAGGGCGATTGGCAGCGAGAGCCCGCCGAGCATGACCATCCGCCTGCGCATCGCGCGCCTCCCTGTTCGTTCAGTCGAGTCTACCGGCTGGGTCCGGCCTGCGCAAATTCCGCCACAGTCTAGGGCCGAACTATGCCGCCATGCAGATCCCGCTCGCCCGGCTCGGGCTTCTCGCCGCCATCCTGACGTCGCTCGCCGCGAGCGCCGCCGCTCGCGAGGAAACCATCACTTTCGGCGGTCGGCACCGAGGTCAGCCGGTCGAGATCACCGCGGCCATACGCTGGCCGGCGGGTTCGGGCGTCGTGCCGGCGATGGTGATCCATCACGGCAGTGGCGGCGTCAATGAATGGCGCGAGGGGCGGTACGCGCGGGAGCTGGTGGCGATGGGCGTCGCCGCGGTGCGAATCGATTCGTTCGGGCCGCGCGGCGTGCGCCAGACCGTGACCGATCAGATGGCGGTCGACGACGCCGAGTTCAATCGCGACGCGATCGCCGCGCTCAAGGCGCTCGCCGTCCATCCGCGCATCGACCGCACGCGCATCGGCATCATGGGCTTCTCAAAGGGCGCGGTGTCGGCGCTGATGGTCTCGCACGAGCGGCTGCTCTCGGACAAGGGCCTGCCCGACGGACTGCGCTACGCGCTGCACATTCCGATCTATCCCACCTGCTATGTGCACTACCACCAGCCGCGCACATCAGGCGCGCCGATCTACCTGCTATTGGGCGGCGCCGACACCTACGCTGGCGTCGAGCCCTGCACGACCTACGGCGAGACGCTGCGCCAGTCCGGCGCGCGCATCGAGGTCAAGGTCTATCCCGACGCGCCGCATGGCTTCGATGGCGGCGTCGCCTACAACACGCCGTCAGGCGAAAACTATTCGCGCTGCGTCGCCGTGCAACGCGCCGACGGCACCTATGTCGAGCGGACCACCGGTGCGGTGGTCGGCACGTCGGGGCCGGATGGCTGGCTGGTGCTCGGTCGCCAGGCGATGAAGGTGATCGCCGCCTGCCGCACCCTGGGCGTCAGCGGCGGACCCGACGAACGGGCCCGCGCCCAGGCGATGGAGGACTTCAAGGGCTACGTGCGCCGCCACCTGCTCGGTGGATAGCCGAACCCCTTTATTCCGAGCGTGGCGAGGGATGCCGACAAAATGGAGCCCCCCTGGCGGGAGAGTCCTCGCTGCGCTCGGAATGACGACGGCTCGACGGGTGGATCAAGCCGCCTGCTTGATCGCCTTGCCGACAATGTCGATGACCTCGTCGATCTGCGTCTTCTCGATGATCAGCGGCGGCGACATGGCGAGCGTGTCGCCGCCCTGGCGCACCAGCAGGCCCATCTCGAAGCACTTCACGAAAGTGTCGTAGCCGCGCGCGCCGACGGCGCCCGCGCGCGCCTCGAGATCGATGCCGGCGGCGAGGCCGAGGTTGCGGATATCGATCACGCCCGACGTGCCCTTGAGCGAGTGCACGCCGTCCTCCCAGTATTTCGACAGCTCGGCCGAACGCTGGAACAGGCCGTCGGTCTTGTAGATGTCGAGCACGGCCGAGGCCGCTGCGCAGGCTAGCGGATGCGCCGAGTAGGTGTAGCCGTGGAACAGGTCGATGGCGTTCTCCGCCCCGCTCAGCAGACCGTCATAGACCGGCTTGCGAACGAAGACGCCGCCCATCGGCACGGTGGCGTTGCTGATGCCCTTGGCCACGGTCATCAGGTCGGGGATGACGCCGAAATAATCGGCGGCGAAGGCGGTGCCGAGACGGCCGAAGCCGGTGATCACCTCGTCGAAGATCAGCAGGATGCCGTGCTTGGTGCAGATCTCGCGCAGCCGCTTGAGGTAGCCCTTGGGCGGCGGCAGGAAGCCCGTCGAGCCGGCGCAGGGCTCGACGATCACGGCGGCGATGTTCGAGGCGTCGTGCAACGCCACGATGCGCTCCAGCTCGTCGGCTAGCTCGGCGCCGTTCTCCGGCTCGCCGCGCGAGAAGGCGTTCTTCGCCGGCAGATGCGTGTGCGGCAGGTGATCGACACCCTGCAACGTCGCGGCGCTGAAGGCCTTGCGATTGTTGACCATGCCGCCGACCGAGATGCCGCCGAAGCCGACGCCGTGATATCCGCGCTCACGGCCGATGAAGCGCGTGCGGGTGCCCTGGCCGGTGGCCCGGTGATAAGCCAGCGCGATCTTCAGCGCGCTGTCGACCGCTTCGGAGCCGGAGTTGCAGTAAAAGGCGTGGTTGAGGTCGCCCGGCAGCATCGCGGCGTGGCGCGCGGCCAGCTCGAAGGCCTTGGGGTGGCCCATCTGGAAGCTGGGCGCGTAGTCCATCTCCTCGAGCTGCGCGGCGATCGCCGCCTTGATCTCCTCGCGGCCGTGGCCGGCGTTGACGCACCACAAGCCGGCGGTGCCGTCGATCACGCGGCGTCCCTCGGGCGTCCAGTAGTGCACGCCCTTGGCCTTCGCGAGCAGGCGCGGGTTCTTCTTGAACTGCTTGTTGGCCGTGAACGGCATCAGGAAGGCGTCGAGGTTATTGGTGACCGGCTTGGTCGGTGCGGCGGACATGGATGGACTTCCCCGAGATGAGAGGTCGTGGATACTAGACGCGATCGGGCTACGCCGCGAGCGCGGCGACGGCCTCGACCAGCGGCAAGCCGAGGCTGGTGGCGACGCCGGGATGGGTGATACGGCCACGATGGACGTTGAGGCCGGCACGCAGATGCGGGTTCTCGACGATCGCGGGCAGGCCGCGCGCCGCCAGCATCAGACCGAACGGCAGCGTGGCGTTGTTGAGGGCGTGGCTCGAGGTTAGCGGCACGGCGCCCGGCATGTTGGCGACGCAGTAGTGGATGACGCCATCGACGACGTAGGTCGGATCGGCATGCGTGGTCGGCTTCGAGGTTTCGAAACAGCCACCCTGGTCGATGGCGACGTCGACGATCACCGCGCCTTTCTTCATCGTCGAGAGCTGCGCCCGCCGCACCAGCTTGGGCGCCAGCGCGCCAGGCACCAGCACCGCGCCGATCACGACATCGGCGCCGGCGATCTCTTGCGCCACGGCGTCGCCGGTCGAATAGCGCGTGCGCACACGGCCGGCGAAAAGCAGGTCGAGTTCGCGCAGGCGCGGCAGCGAACGGTCGAGGATCGTGACCTCGGCTCCCAGGCCCACCGCCATGCGCGCGGCGTTGGCGCCGACCACGCCGCCGCCGATGACCGCGACCTTGGCCGCCGGCACACCGGGTACGCCGCCCAGCAGCAGGCCGCGACCGCCGGCGTGACGGCGCAGCGCGAAAGCCGCCGCCTCGATCGACAGCCGGCCCGCGACCTCGCTCATCGGCACCAACAGCGGCAGGCCGCCATGCGCATCGGTGACGGTCTCGTAGGCGATCGCGGTACAGCCCGATTCGATGAGGCCCTGCGTCTGCGCCGGATCGGATGCGAGATGCAGATAGGTGAAGAGCAGCTGGTCCCGGCGCAGTCGGCGCCATTCGTCCGGCTGCGGCTCTTTGACCTTCACGATCATGTCCGAGGCGGCGAAGACCTCGGCGGCGTTCGGCGCGATCTTGGCGCCCGCCGCGACGTATTCGGCATCGTCGGCGCCAATGCCGCCACCCGCGCCGGTCTCGACCAGCACGCTATGGCCGGCCACGACGTACTCCTTCACGGAGGAGGGCGTCAGCCCCACCCGGTACTCATGGGTCTTGATCTCACGGGGGACGCCAACACGCATGGTTCACCTCTCGATGATAAAGGCTACCTCCGCGGCGCCGTTGCGTTCCCGGCGAAGATGCTCGCATCGCTCTCGCGAAACGCTGGATTCCATCCTAGAATGACGTATTCATGCTCGAATCCGGTGCCATGACACTCGATCGTATCGATATCGCCCTGCTCGCCGCCCTCTGCTCGAACGCCCGCGCCAGCCATGTCGAGCTCGCCGAGCGCGTCGGCCTGTCGAGCACGGCGGTGGCACGTCGGCAGAAACAGCTCGAGGAACAGGGCATCATCACCGGCTACCAGACGGCGCTGGGTCTGCGCAAACTCGGCTTCACAACCACGGTATCGGTGCGCATCACGCTCGACAGCCAGAGCGAGGCGGCGCTCGACGCTTTCGAGAAGGCGGTGAAGCGCTGCACCTCGGTCGTGCATTGCCTGCTGATGTCGGGCAGCGACGATTACCTGCTCACCGTGCTGGCGCGCGACATCGAGGATTTCGAGCGCATCCACAAGACACAGCTCTCGATGCTGCCGCGCGTCGCGCGAATCCAGTCGAGCTTCGCGCTGCGCGAGGTCGTCGACCGCGGCGCGCCGCCGGCGGTGATCGAACGCCTGCGCAAGGAGGAACGATGATCGCGCGGAGCGTAGCGCTCAGCCCTTCGGCTCAGCGATGTGGAAGATGCCGCTGGCACGCACGATGCGGCGATCACCGACGCTGATGTAGCAGTTGGCGAAGGCGACGCTGCCCTTGGCCTTCTGCACGTCGGCGCGCGCCTCGACCCAGTCGCCCAGCCGCGCCGCGCCGGCGAAATCAGTCGTGAGGTTCACAGTGGTGCCGCCCGTGCTGCCGCTGGCGCGTACGAGATTGTAGCCGAGCGTCAGATCGGCGAGCGTCACCAGCAGGCCGCCATGCGCGTAACCGCGCCGATTGCAATGACGTTCCTCGATACGCAGGCCGAGCAGCAGCGTGTCGCCGTCTATCTTCTGGAACAGCGGCCCCACGGCGTCGAGGAACGGACTGGAGCGCGCGAAAGGCGTGTATCCCTGAGGCAAATCCGACATGGCCCACGGCTACAGGCCCGCCGCCCCTCCGGACAAACGCACACAGCGCACGCGTACATGCGTCGTGCGCAATCGTCAGGCGCTCAGCAGCCAGTCGCGGACGACACGCACGCCACGGCGCCGCTCGCCTGGCCGCGACAGCAGGTGATACGCCTGATCGGGCACGAAGCCATGGTCGAAAGGCTCGACCAGCCGGCCATCGGCGAGATAGGGCGCGACGAGGTCGTCGAACGCCAGCGCCACACCGAGCCCGCTCGCCGCCGCCTCGTACAGCAGATGCAGGCCCTCGAAGCGCAAGGTGCGGCGTGGCGGGAACGGCGGCAGGCCGACCTCGCGGCACCAGCGGCGCCAGAAACCACGCGGCTGGCTGACCCCCAGCAGCGTGTGGCGCTCTAGATCGGCCGGTATACGCAAGCTCTTGCGCAGGGACGGCGCACAGACGGGCCGGCAGCGCATCGCCATCAGTCGCGTGCTGCTCCAGCCGCGCCAATCGCCAGTCCCGATCGCCACCGCGAGATCGACATCGCTCTGCGTCAAGTCAGGCGCGCGCGCGACGGTGGAGACGCGCAGATCGATGCCGGGATGCGCCGTCTCCAGGGCGGCGAGGCGCGGGAACAGCCAAAGCGCGGCGAAGGATGGCAGCACCGCCAGCCTTACCGTCCCGCTGCGCGCGGACGACGTCATCGCCGCGCCTGCCGCGCGCAGTTGGTCGAGCGCCGGCGTGATCGCCGCGAGATAGGTTTCACCCGCCGCCGTCAGCCGCAAGCCGCGCGTGACGCGATGGAACAGCGCGACGCCCAGCGTGTGCTCGAGCAGCGCCACGCGCCGGCTGATCGCCGAGGCGGTGAGGTTCAGCTCGCCGGCGGCGTCAGTGAAGGAAAGTGTCCGCGCCGCCGCCGCGAAGGCCTCGATGGCGCCCAGCGGCGGCAGGCGCGCGGGCATGACCTACGCGTTGACGTCGACCACGACGCGGCCGCGCACCTCGCCCTTGAGGATCCTTGGCGCCAGGCCGGGCAGGTCGGCGAGCGTCGCGCCCACCACCATGGCGTCGAGCTTGTCGAGCGGCAGGTCGGTGGCGAGCCTCCGCCATGCCTCCAGACGCGGCGCCATCGGCAGCATCACCGATTCGATGCCCAGCATCGACACGCCGCGCAGGATGAAGGGCAGGATGTTGCCGGGGAAGGCCGCACCGCCCGCCAGGCCGCAGACCGCCGCCGCGCCGCCGTACTTCGTCATCGATAGCGCGCGCGCCAGCATAACGCCGGAGACCGTGTCGACGACGCCGGCGAAGCGCTCCGACAGCAGCGGCCGGTCGGGTGCCTCGGTCAGCTCCTTGCGCTCCATGATCGTCGCGGCACCGAGGCTCTTGAGATAGTCGGCCTCGCTCGGCCTGCCGGTGGCGGCGACCACCTGGTAGCCAAGCCTGGCGAGAATCGCGACCGCGACGCTGCCGACGCCGCCGGCCGCGCCGGTCACCAGCACCTCGCCCTGCGACGGCTTGAGCCCGTGCCGCTCGAGCGCCGCGACGCAGAGCATCGAGGTGTAGCCGGCGGTGCCGATCGCCATGGCGCGCTTGGTGGTGATCGACTCGGGCAGTTTCACCAGCCAGTCGCCCTTCACCCGCGCCCTGGTCGCGTAGCCGCCCCAGTGCAGCTCGCCGACGCGATAGCCGTTGAGCACGACGCGATCGCCGGGCTTGAAGCCGGTGTTCGACGACTCCTCGACGGTGCCCGCGAGATCGATGCCACCGACATGCGGCCAGGTCTTCACCAGTCCGCCACCCGAGGTCAGCACCAGCCCGTCCTTGTAGTTCAGGGTCGAGTACTCGACTTTCACCGTGACGTCGCCGGCCGGCAGCGTCGCCTTGTCGAGCTCGCGGATCGCGCTCGTGACCTTACGGTCGGCGCCCTGCTCTGACACCAGCGCCTTGAATGTCGCCATACGCTTCGTCTCCTCATTCTGGGAGCGCCGGCGTCCTGCCGGCGCTCCCAAATCAAACCTCGGGCCGCAGCGTCTCCATGAAGCGCAGCGCCTCGCCGGCCGGCGGGCCGACCAATTCGTCCTCGCGCATCACCACGCGGCCGCGGATGATCGTCGCCTTGGGCCAGCCGGTCACCGTCATGCCGGCATACGGCGTCCAGCCTGACTTGGTCGCCATCCATTTCTCGGTGATTTCGCGCTTCGACTTCAGGTCGACAACGGTGAGGTCGGCGTCGTAGCCCAGCGCGATACGGCCCTTGCGCGCCAAACCAAAGATGCGTTGCGCGCCGGCCGAAGTCAGATCGACGAGACGCGCCAGAGTCAAACGGCCGGCTGCGAGGTGATCGAGCAGCAGCGGCAGCAGGGTTTGCACACCGGGCATGCCGGAGGGCGAATTGGGAAACGGCTGCGACTTTTCTTCCTTGGTGTGCGGCGCGTGGTCGGAGCCGATGACATCCACCGTACCGTCGCGTACTGCGCGCCACAGCCCCTCGCGGTGGCGCGCCTCGCGGATCGGCGGGTTCATCTGTGCGAAGGTACCCAGCCGGTCGTAGCAATCGGGCGCGAACAAGGTGAGATGCTGGGGCGTGGCCTCGACGCTGGCGACGTCCTTGTGATCGGCGAGAAACGCCATCTCTTCCTCGGTCGTCACGTGCAGGACGTGCACGCGCCGGCCATGCTTGCGCGCCAGGCGGATCAGGCGTTGCGTCGCGATCAGCGCCGACTCCACGTCGCGCATCACCGGATGCAAATGCGCCGTGGCACCCGGCACCTTGCCCAGATGCTTGCGCGCGTTCATGCGCTCCTCGTCCTCGCAGTGCACCGCCATGCGGCGCGAGCCATTGGCGAGGATGCGATCCAGCGTCGGATCGTCGGGCACCAGCAAGGTGCCGGTCGAGGCGCCCATGAAGACCTTCACGCCGCAACAGCCCGGCAGGCGCTCCAGCATCGGCAGCTGCTCGACGTTCTCGGCCGAGCCGCCCATGTAGAAGGCGTAGTCGCACCACGCCCGGCCCTTGGCCAGCGCCAGCTTGGCCGCGAGGTCTTCGGCGGTCAGCGTACTGGGCTTGGTGTTGGGCATCTCGAAGACGGCGGTGACGCCACCCAGCACGGCACCGCGCGTGCCGCTCTCGAGATCTTCCTTGTGCTCTAGCCCGGGCTCGCGGAAATGCACCTGGCTGTCGATCACGCCGGGCAGCACGGTCAACCCACGCGCGTCGAAACGTTCGCCAGCCGACGCCGCCGACAGATCGCCGATCGCCACGAAGCGGCCGCCCCGGACACCGACATCGGCCCGCGCCAAACCCGCCGTGGTGAAGCACTCGCCGCCGGCGACGATCAGATCGTAGGTTTCCGCCATGCTACCCCGTCCTTTCTTCTCCCGGCCTACACGGGGAGAAGGACATAACCCGCGCACCCATTGCGCGAAAGGCCCTTGCGGGCGGCGCGTTCGCTGCCCACTTTGAAGGGTCAAGACTATCAGGAGCACACCGACCATGACGGGGCTCAGTTTTTCGTCCCTCGGTCACCGCGGCGTGATCGCAGTGCTGGGCGACGACCGCCGCGACTTCCTGCAGGGGCTGGTGTCGAACGACGTCAGCCGCGTGGCGCCTGACCGTGCGATCCACGCCGCGTTGCTTACGCCGCAGGGCAGATTCCTGTTCGACATGTTCATCGTCGAAGCGGGCGGCGCGTTGCTGCTGGAGGTCGAGCGCGATCGTGCCGCCGATCTCGCCAAGAAGCTCTCGATGTACAAGCTGCGCTCGAAGGTGACGATCGAGAATCGCGGCACCGGCTGGGAAGTCGCCGCCGCGCATGGCGCGGGTGCCTCCGCGGCGTTGGGCCTACGCGACGAGCCGGGCGCGGCGGTCGCGATCGACGACGCCGTCGCCTATGTCGATCCCCGCCTGTCCGGCCTGGGTGTTCGCATCATCGCGCCCGACGGACATATCGCCACCATGCTGCCGACTCGCGGCTTCGCCTCGGCGCCGTTCGAGTCTTGGGACCACGTGCGCCTGACCTTGGGTGTGCCGGATGGCAGCCGCGACCTGCCCGTCGAGAAGGCGCTGCTGCTCGAAAGCGGTTTCGACGAATTGCACGGCGTCGACTGGAAGAAGGGCTGCTACATGGGCCAGGAGCTCACCGCTCGCACCAAGTATCGCGGGCTGGTGAAGAAGCGCCTGTTGCCGGTGGCGGTCGACGGCCCGATGCCGGCGCCCGGCACGGTGGTGACGATCGACGGCCAGGAGGCCGGCGAGATGCGCTCGGGCTTGGGCACACAGGGCCTGGCGCTGCTGCGGCTGGAGGCGCTCGACAAGGCGCGCGGATCCGGCGCGAAGCTGACGGCCGGTGAGGCGATCTTGAAGCCGCTTGTGCCGGAATGGGTGAACCTGCCGCCTGCGGCCTGATAGTTTCCCCCTTCCTGAGCGGAGGGGATTTCCATGACCTGGTCGATCGTCGCGCGTGACCCCAAGAGCGGCGCGTTCGGCGTCTGCGTCGCCACCAAGTCTTTCTGTGTCGGCGCGCGCGTGCCGCACCTGGAAAGCGGCGTCGGCGCGATCGCCACGCAGGCCAACACCAACGCGATGTACGGCACGCGCGGCATCCGCCTGCTGCGCGAGGACGTAGGTGCCGCCGACGCGGTGCGTCTGCTGACCTCGGCCGACGATGGCCGCGACCATCGCCAGCTGCACATCCAGGACGCCCGCGGCGGCATCGCCGCGCATACCGGCGCCAAGTGCGTGGACTGGTGCGGCCATCTCGTGCGCGAGACCTTCTCGGTCGCGGGCAACATGCTGGCCGGGCCGCAGGTGATCGAGGAGACGGCGCGCTTCTACGAGGCCAACGCGCAGCTTTCCTTCCCGCGCCGCCTGATCGAGTCGCTGCGCGCCGGCGAAGCAGTGGGCGGTGACAAGCGCGGCAAGCAATCGGCGGCGCTGAAGATCGTCTCGACCGAGGACTATGCCGACTTCGACTGGCGGGTCGACGACCACATCGAGCCGCTCGATGAGCTAAAGCGCCTGGAGGAAGTCAGCCGCGAGCGCTTCGCCTACGCCCGCTTCTTCAGCCCGCGCCGAGACAATCCCGTCGGCCTGCTCGACTTCGACGAGATCGCGCGTCGCGTCGAGGCGATGAAGGCGGCGGAAAAGCAGTGATTCTCCTTCCCCCCGCAAAGGCGGGGAGAAGGGAGTTCAACGCGCCACCAGCGCCAGGCCGCGGTCGCGGAAGGTGATGGCGACGGGGGCGCCGACGGTGAGGCTGTTCGAGAGGTCGGGCTCGATCACGAACAACTCGCCGATCGGCGAGTCGATGGTGAACTCCCGGTGCGAGCCGAGATAGGTGGCTTTGCGCACGGTGCCGGTCAGCGCGCCGGCTCCGCCCGCTTGCAAGCGCACGGCGGCGTAGCGGATGGCGAGCGTCGCGGGACCGGAGCGAAGACCACGCGCCGGCTGAGAGAGGGTCGTGCCGCCGACGGCGACGCGGGCCGTATCGCCCTCCACGCCGGCGATCTCGCAATCGATCAGGTTCGCGCCGCCGATGAAATCGGCGACGAATCGATCGACCGGCGCCTCGTAGAGCTCGTCGGGCGTGCCCATCTGCGCGATATGGCCATCCTTCATCACCACGATCTTGTCGGAGACGGCCATCGCCTCCTCCTGGTCATGGGTGACGTAGACGGCGGTGATGCCAAGCTCGCGCTGGAGGTCACGGATCTCGTCGCGCATGCGCCGGCGCAGCTTGGCGTCGAGGTTGCTGAGTGGCTCGTCGAACAGCAGCACCTGCGGCTCGAGCACCAAGGCGCGCGCCAGCGCCACGCGCTGTTGCTGACCGCCCGACAGCGCACCGATCTGGCGCTTCTCGTAGCCCTCCAGCCCGACCTTGCGCAGAAAGGCGCGCGCCTTCTCGTCGCGCTGCGCGGCGGTCATGGGCGAGACGGCCAGCCCATAGCCGACATTCTCCAGCACGTTCATGTGCGGGAAGAGCGCGTAGGACTGGAACACCATCGACACGTCGCGCTCGGCGGCTGAGACGCGCGTGACGTCGCGCTCGCCGATGCGGATGGCGCCATCGCTCGGCATCTCCAGTCCGGCGATCATGCGCAAGGTCGTGGTCTTGCCGCAGCCCGAGGGTCCGAGCAAGGTCACCAGGGTACCGGGCTCGACGCGGAAGGAGATCGAGTCGACGGCGACCACCGGCCCGAAGCGGCGGCTAACATTGGTGAACTCGACGGCGGCGGGCGTGCTCATGGGTCCGTCCAGGTCATGTCTGGAGCGCGCGGCGGCCCAGGCGCCGCTCGCCCACCAGCCATTGGATGGCGAGAATCAGCGCGGCCATGATGGCGATCAGCGCTGCCGAATAGGCGATGGCGGTGCCGAAGCGCGCCGTCTCGATCTGCGCCACGATGTACGTCGTCGACAAATTGTGCCGCGCGGTCGCGAGGAAGATCACCGCCGACAGCGAGGTCATGGCGCGTACCAGGCCGAACACCAAGGCGGCGACGATGGCCGGGCGGATCAGCGGCAGGATCACGCGGCGCACCGTGGCGAAGCCGCCATGCCTGAGGGTGAGCGAGCTCTCGTCGAGACTGCGGTCGATCTGACTGAGCGCCGCGACGCCGGCGCGGATACCGACAGGCATGTCGCGGAAGATGAAGCAGATCACCAGGATCGCCATGGTGCCGGTAAGCTCGACCGGCGGCGTGTTGAAGGCGACGATGTAGCTCAGCCCGATCACCGTGCCGGGAATGGCGAAGCTCAGCATGGTGATGAACTCGAAGGCGCCCTTGCCGGCGAAGACCTGACGCGACAGCACGTAGGCGATGAGCAAGCCGAGCAGCGCGGTCAACGGCGCGGCGATCAGCGCGGTCTCGAGCGTCGTGCCCAGCGACTTCCAGGCGCCACCGGTCCACGCCAGGCCGCCGGCGCCGGATTCGATCGAGAACAGATCGACGAAGTGGCTCAGGGTGAAGGAGTGGTCGCGCCCGACATTGGTGACGAAGCCACCGAACGCGATGGTGGCGTATACCGCGATGGTGATCCCGATCCACGGCAGCGCGGTCCAGTAGACGGCGTGGCGGACCGCCGGCGGCAGCGGTGCGTGCGTACCGGTGTCGCCCTTGCCGGCGACTGTGGTGTAGGAGCGGTCGCCGAGCCAGAAGGCCTGCAGCACGAAGACCGCGAGCGCCAGGCCGAGCAGCACGATGGCGAGGCCGGCGGCGCGGCCGCCATCGACCTGCGCGCCGACCAGCGCGAAATAGATCTGCACCGACAGCACGTCGTAATTGCCGGCGAGGATCACCGGGTTGCCGAGATCGGAGATGCTCTCCAGCACGCCGACCAGGAAGGCGTTGGCGAGGCCGGGCCGCATCAGCGGCAGGGTGATGGTGCGAAACAGCCGCGCAGGCGAGGCGCGCAAGGTCAGCGCCGCCTCCTCCATGGTCGGGCTGATGCCCTGCACCACGCCGATCATGATCAGGAAGGCGATGGGCGTGAAGCTCAGCGTCTGCGCCAGCGCCATGCCAGGGAAGCCGTAGATCCAGCGCGTCGGCGGGATGCCGAACCAGTCGTCCATCAGCACCGTCAACGCGCCGGTGCGGCCGACCAGCAGGATGATGGCGAGGCCGACGACGAAGGGCGGCGTGATGATCGGCAGCAGCGCGAAGAGCCGCAGCGCGCCCTGCCAGCGGAAACCCATGCGCACCGCAAGCAGCGCGAAGGCGGTGCCCAGCGCCGTCGATAATGCGCCGACCACGACGGCGAGCAGCAGGGTCTTCCAGAACGTGCCGCAGGTGGCGCCAACGAAGCAGCCCAGCGACCAGATATCCGACGACGTGACACGCTTGGCCACCGCGAGCAGCGACCAGCCGTCCTCGACGCGCGCCGCACCAACCAGCACGAGGCCGACGGGCAGAAAGACGAAGAGGATCGTGGTGGCCACGACGATGCCGATCGAGCCCAGTACGAAGGCGTCGCCGCGCAAGGCGCCGCGCCGCGCCCAGCCCTCGGTAAGCAGGAAGAGCAGTGCGACGGCGACGATCATGCCGCCATAGCCGAGGCCAAACTGGCGGCCCTCGAAATCGCCGTAGAGATCCTTCGCCCAGCCCCAGCTCAGGCCGCGCGCGCCGATGGCGAAGCCCTGGCCGAACAGCCAGACCAGCCCCAGCGCGCCGCACAGCATCAGGATGATTGCCGCTCGCCGCCTTCGTGCTTCCCCCTCCGGGGGAAGAACGAAGGCGAAGAGCAACGGCACGGCGAACGCCAGCAGCAGCGGCGCGAGCCAGATGCGGCCATGGCGCAGCACCTGCACGATCAGAGGCGCGGCGTCCTCGCCCCAGGGATCGCGCAGCCAGACGAACGAGAAGAGCCCGTCCTCGAGCGCGTACCACGGCAGCAGCAGCATCGCCGCCCAGCCGACGGCGAGCCACCAGCGTGCGGCACGCGACATGAAGGAGCGAGGCCGGCGCTACTTCGGCGCGCCGACCTTCAGCTCGGCGTCCCAGCGCGCCAGCAGGCGGCGACGCTCGGCGCTCGAGCCGTACTTGGCGAAGTCGTAGTCGATCAGCTTGATCTTCGAGAGATCCGGCGAGTACGGCGACGGCGGCGTGCCCCGGTTCGACGGCGCCTGGTAGCTCTCGCCGGCGTCGGCCAGCCTCTGGCCGTCGACCGACAGCGCGAAGTCGTAGTAGCGCTTGGCGTTGGCGAGATTGCGCGCGCCGTCGATGATCGACATCGAGCCGATCTCGTAGCCCGTGCCCTCGCACGGCGCCACGCCTTCGACCGGGAAGCCGCGCCGCTTGCTCATGGCGCCGTCGTGCAGGAACGTGATCGCGATCATGGTCTCACCACGCGCCGCCGCCTGGCCCGGCGCCGGGCCCTGCTTGGTGTACTGGTTGATACTGGCGTGCAGCTGCTTCAGGTACTCGAAGGCCTTGTCCTCGCCCCAGAGCTGCACGAGCGTGGCGATCGTCGTGTAGGCGGTGCCCGACGAGTGCGGGTTGGGCATCTGGATCTCGCCCTTGAATTCCGGCTTCAGCAGATCGGCCCAGCAGGCCGGTGGCGTCACGCCCTTCTTGGCCGCGACTTCCTTGTTGTAGACGAAGCCGATGGCGCCCATGTAGATGCCGACCGTGCGACCGCCGCTGCGGTCCCACTGCGCCTTGGCCCAGGGATGTAGCTCCTTGAGGATCGCCGGCTCGTACTTGACGGTGAGCTTCTCCTCGGCGGCCTGCAGATGCGGATCGCCGGTGCCACCCCACCAGATGTCGCCCTTGGGGTTGTCCTTCTCGGCCTTGAGCATCGCGTAGGTCTCGCCGGTGCCGCGGCGCGTGAAGGCGATGTCGATGCCGGTCTTCTTGTTGAACTCGTTGGCCATGACCTTGCACCACTCCTCGTTGGCGGTGCAGTACATGTTGAGCTTGCCCTGCGCGAACGCGGGCGACGCGAGTACTGTGATGGTCAGGCCAGCGATCAGCCCGGCGGCGCGGAACGCGCGCATAAGATCCTCCCCAACGACATATCTTCCTGACTCGATCTAAGCACGTCTCGGCCCGTGTTGGCGAGGACACGTGTTCTTATCCCTTCACCGGGAAGGGGCAGGAAAAGACACGTCATGCCATGTTGGCGAGGATACGCTCGTGGAGAGCCTTGATCTTCGCCATGTCGCCCGGCTTCGGATGCCAGTTGATCGCCAGGCCGTCGTTGTTCCAGCGCGGCAGGATGTGGATGTGCAGGTGCGGCACGCTTTGCGCCGCGCCCGGGCCGTTGGCCTGGATCAGGTTGATGCCGTCGGGATTCAGGGTCTTGTGCACCGCCTTCGCAACGCGTTGCGCCGTGCGCGCGACGGCACCCAGCACGTCGGCGGGGATGTCGTGCACGGTCGGCCAGTGGCCCTTGGCGACGGCGAGGGCGTGGCCCTCGTTGGCCGGGTTGATATCCATGAAGGCGATGGTCGTCTCATCGTCGTAGAGGCGGAAGCACGGGATCGTACCGGCGACGATCTTGCAGAAGACGCAATTCGGATCGGACGGAAGCGCCATAGCCGGCTCCTCGACAGCGGTGTTCGTTCCGCGCGATGCTAGCAGAGTTGGCTCAAACAACGAGACATTCGACCGATGCCCGACACGCGTACTCGCCGCACCGGACCGCTGGCCCGCTTCAAGGTCCTCGACCTCACCCGTGCCCGAGCCGGCCCCACCGCGGCGCGCCAGCTCGCCGATTGGGGCGCCGACGTCATCAAGATCGAAGATTCGGGCACGGTCGAGATCCTGGGCGGCGGCCGCCATGGCAGCGACTTCCAGAACCTGCAGCGCAACCGGCGCTCGATCACGCTCAACCTCAAGACCGAGGAAGGCCGCGCCGTGCTGCACAAGCTGGTGAAGGTCTCGGACGTCGTGGTCGAGAATTACCGGCCCGATGTGAAGAAGCGGCTCGGGCTCGACTACGAGACCCTGCGCTCGATCAACAAGCGCATCGTGCTGGGCAGCATCTCCGGCTTCGGCCAGAGCGGGCCGTATGCGAACCGACCCGGCTACGACCAGATCGCCCAGGGCATGAGCGGCCTGATGTCGGTCACCGGTATTCCCGGCCAGGGGCCGGTGCGCGCCGGCATCGCCGTGGCCGATTCGAGCGCCGGCATCTACCTCTCCTTCGGCATCCTCGCCGCGTTGCTGGAGCGCGAGACCTCGGGCGAGGGCCAGTGGGTACACACCTCGCTCTTGCAGGCGTTGCTGGCGCTGTGCGACTTCCAAGCGGCGCGCTGGACTATGGATCGCAAGGTGGCGCCGCAGGCCGGCAACGATCACCCCACCGGCATTCCCACGGGCGTGTTCGTCACCAGCGACGGCCATATCAACATCGCCACCTCGCCCGGCGCGATCTGGGAGCGCTTCTGCGCCATCATGGGGCGCGACGACTGGAAGACCGATCCGCTGTTCAAGACGCCCGCGGATCGCTCGAAGAACCGCGTCGAGATGAACGCGCAGATCAACGCGATCACCAAGGGCAAGACCAGCCAGCACTGGGTCGACGCGTTGAACAAGGGCGGCGTGCCTTGCGGCCACATCTACTCGATGGACCAGGTCTTCGCCGACGAGCAGGTGATCCACAACAAGATGGAAGTCGCGGTCCAGCACAAGACGCTGGGCGAGATCCACCTGGTGAACCAGCCCATCGGCATGAGCCGTACGGCGCTCGACGAGCACCATGGTGCGCCGGAGGCCGGAGAGCATACAGACGAGATCCTCGCCGAGTTGGGCTACGACCAGGCCGCCATCGCCGATCTGCGCGCGCGCAAGGCAGTGTGACCTAGGGAACAGCCGTTGGCCACGGATGGCGACATGGTGATCCTCCCGCGCCGGAGGCCACCATGTCCGCTTTCCTTTCAGCCGCCAGCCGCGAAGAGCTGGTCCGCATTATCCGCCAGATCAACCCCGGCCAGGCGCCGGTCTGTGACGCGCCGCTCGACGACTGGCTGCGCCTGGCCGGCTGCGCGCCGGGACTGGGCTGCCAGCGCGTGCTGGCGGGCATCCTCAAGCGCGTGAACCCGCCGGTCGCCGAGCTCTACGGACCGATGCTCGACTCGTGGTCCACGCGTCCGGCCAATGGCTACGCCCTGGCCGCGATCCTGAAGATGGTCAACCCGCCGCTGGCGCCGGCCTATGGCCCGCTGCTTGACGCCTGGGCTCGCCGCAACGCGCCCAGGCACGATCGCGACGTCGCGCAATGAAGTGTGCCGCAGGGAACAGCGCAAGAGGCTTGGAGCGGCGATAAGAGGATGACCCAAGACGAAGGGGGAGACGATCAATGCGCGGTCTGGTTCTGGCTCAGAGCGTCAACAAGGCAGGCATCAATCCCGAAAACGGCATCGGCTACAAGGACGCCACCGGCGTCTTCGTTCCCGGCGCGAAGTACTTCTCGAACTTGTGGGGCCTCGACAAGCCAGTCCTGCTCGACGACGTCGACGACCGCAACAAGATGCTCAAGGCCATCGAAAAGTCGACCATGCTCGACGTGATCGCCTATTTCGGCCACGGCGATCGCAACAGGATCGGCTCCGCCAACATTGGCATGGGCGATCTCAAACGACTGTCGGATGCCATCAGGACGGCCGCCGCTCCGGGCTGTCAGGTGATCTTCTACGCCTGCCAACTCGGCGGCCGAAGCGGCTTCTGCGAGAAGCTCGCCGGGATGCTCGGCGGTACCGTCACGTTCTGGGGACATAGTTGCTCGGGGCATGGCAACACGAACCCCTACGTTACGCGCTATCCCTTCGCGCCGGACGTCGACGCCCACCTGATCAATCCCGCGAGCCCGCTGTTCTACGCCTGGACGAAGCTGATCAAGTCGAACTCCGACATCTGGGCGCGCTTTCCCTTCATGACGAAAGACGAGGTGGAGAGCAAAGCCAGGGACTACCAAAATGGCATGCCGGTGCTCTCTCAGTTGTTTGGTAGCGCGGCGGAGGTTGCCGTCGGCATGAAGAAGCCGAAGAAGAAGGCCGCCTAGACGAAGCCTGCCTGGCGGCGGACCTCGGCGGCCGAGACGCCCGACTCGCGCATCGCGCGCAGCGTCAGCGAGCGGTCGCGCTTGGCGAAGCGGCGGCCGTCGGCGTCGGTCAGCAGCCGGTGATGGGCGTAACGCGGCGTGGCGTAGTCCAGCAGGCGTTGCAGCAGCACATGGACATGCGTGGCGGGATAGAGGTCCTCGCCGCGCGTCACCAGGGTGACGCCCTGCAGATGGTCGTCGACGGTGACGGCGAGGTGGTAGCTGGTCGGCGTGTCCTTGCGCGCGATCACCACGTCGCCGAACAGTAGCGGATCGCCCTCGACGTCGCCGCACAGCGCATCGTGGAAGCGGTAGGGCCCGGCGGCGGCCGCCGCCTTCTCGACGTCGAGGCGGAGCGCGAACTCGGTGCCGGCTTGCATCAACTGACGGCGTTCCTCTGGAGTACGATGGCGGCACGTGCCGGGATAGAGCGGGCCGTCGGGACCATGCGGCGCGCTCTGCGCGGCGGCGATGTCGGCGCGGGTGCAGAAGCAGGGATAGACCAGGCCCATGCCGCCGAGCCGGTCGAGCGCGGCGCCGTAATCATCGAAGTGCCTGGACTGGCGGCGCACTTCGCCATCCCAGTCGAGACCGAGCCAGGCGAGATCGACCAGGATCGCCTCGGTGAATTCCGCCTTGCAGCGGCGGATGTCGATGTCCTCGATACGCAGCAGAAAGCGGCCGCCAACGTCGCGCGCGGCGTGCCACGCGGTGAGCGCCGAGAAGGCGTGGCCGAGATGGAGATAGCCGGTCGGGCTGGGCGCGAAGCGGGTGACCACGGAGGACATGGCCCGCGACGTTAGCGCGCTTCGGAACGCCGTGCTATGTCGCCGGCCATGTCGATTCCGTTTCGTCTCACCGACCAGCATGTGCTGGAAGGCATGGCCGCGCTGGGCACGATTGATCAGCGCTTCGCCGCCGGACTCGCGACCTACGGCCCGCCGCCTTTGCGCCGCGCCGATGAAGGCTACGCCGCGCTGCTGCGCGCCATCGTCGGCCAGCAGGTCTCGGTCTACGCCGCGCGCAGCATCTGGGATCGCGTCGCGGCCCTGGTGAATCCGATGACGCCCGAGCGCCTGCTGGGGTTCAGCGACGAGCAGCTGCGCGCCTGCGGCCTCAGCAACAACAAGGTGAAGTTCGCACGCTCGCTGGCGCTCGACACGGCGGAGAAGCGCATCGTCTTCGAGGCGCTGCCCGAACTCGACGACGAAGCCGTGATCGCCATGCTGACGCAGGCCAAGGGCATCGGCCGTTGGACCGCCGAGATCTACATGATGTTCGCTCTCGGCCGCCCCGATGTCATGCCGGCCAACGATCTCGGCATCATCGTCGCCGCGCAGCATTTCTTCGGCCTGCGCCGACGTCCCGACCCGAAGAAGCTCCTGAAGATGGCCGAGGCCTGGCGGCCATGGCGCACGGTGGCGTCGCTGTTCCTCTGGCACTACCGCCACAACATGCCGGATTTCAGCGACAGCCCGGCCGCCGTCGCGCGCCGCGAGGCCGAACGTCTGGCGAAGCAAGAACGCAAGGCCGCGCGCGCGGCCGCGCCGAAGAAGCCCGCGGCGAAGAAGAAGATTGCTAAGAAGAAAGCGGCGAAGAAAAAGACCGCGGCGCGTCGGAGGTCCTGATGTTCGAGCTCGAAGGCGCGGTGCACGACCCCTTGAGCGGCGGCAAGCCCAAGAAGCTGGTGGTCTTGCTGCACGGCTACGGCGCCGACGGCAACGACCTGATCGGCCTGGCCGAGCCATTGGCGCCGCTGATGCCCGACGTCGCCTTTCACGCACCCAACGCGCCCTACCCCTGCGAGGGCAATCCCTTCGGCTATCAGTGGTTCGGCATCTCCAGCCTGGATCCGCATTTGATGCTGGCCGGGGTGCGCGGCGCGGCGCCCTTCGTCGAGACCTTCCTCGAAACCCTGCTGGCCGAGTACGGGCTGACCGAGGCCGACACCGCGTTGGTCGGGTTCTCTCAGGGCACGATGATGGCGCTGCATGTCGGGTTGCGGCGCGAGAAGGAGCTCGCCGGCATCGTCGGCTTCTCCGGCCTGCTGCCTGGCATCGACACCTTGGCGGCCGAGATCAAGTCGAAGCCGCCGGTGCTGCTGATCCACGGTGACGCCGATCCCATGGTGCCGTTCGAGATGATGGATCGCGCCGAGACGGCGCTGAAGACGGTGGGCGTGCGGGTCGGCAGCTACGCCGCCAAGGGCGTCGGCCATTCGATCGACGGCCATGGCCTGGAACAATGCGCGCGCTTCCTGCTGCGCGCCTTCGGGGTGAAAACGACATGAGCGCGCTGAAAGAGAAAGTCGGCGACACGTCGATCGTCGAAGGAAAAGTCGCGCCGGGCTTCGATGGCGTGGCGCGGGCCTTTATCGACAATTTCCGCGTCAACGGCGAGGTCGGCGCCTCGGTCTGCGTCACGCTGGGCGGCGAGACCAAGGTCGATCTATGGGGCGGGCTGGCCAATCCCAAGACCAGCGCGCCGTGGACGCGCGACACGGTCAGCGTCGTGTTCTCCTGCACCAAAGGCGCGACCGCGATCTGCGCACATGTGCTCTCGAGCCGCGGCCAGCTCGACATCGACGCGCCGGTGAAAGAGCGCTGGCCGGAATTCGCCGCCCGGGGCAAGGAGCGCGTCACCACGCGCATGATGCTCGATCATTCCGCGGCGGTGCCGGCGCTGCGCGATCCCGTCGACAAGGAATCGTCCTACGACTGGCACCACTGGACCAGTCGGCTGGCGGCCGAGGCGCCATTCTGGGAGCCGGGCACGCGCAACGGCTATCACGGCTTCACCTTCGGCTGGACGGTCGGCGAGATGGTGCGACGCGTATCCGGCAAGTCGCTCGGCACGTTCTTCCAGGACGAGATCGCCCGGCCGTTGGGTGTCGATTTCTGGATCGGCCTGCCGGAGGCGATCGAGCCGCGCGTCGCGCCGATCATCCCCTTCGTCTACGCGGCGAAGGACGCGCGCACGCCGTTCATGATCGCCCTGGCCAAGGAACCCCAGTCGATCCCCGCGCTGTTCTATTTCAACAACGGCAGATGGCGCTCGGGTGGTGCCAACACCCGCGAGGGCCGCGCCGCCGAGATCGGCGCCGCCAACGGCGTCACCAACGCACGCGGTCTCGCCGGCATGTACGCGCCGCTGGCCAATGGCGGCGGCGCGCTGGTCGACAAGGCGACGCTCGCACGCATGAGCGAGGTGTCGATGGCGACGCACGATGACGCCACCCTGCGCATCCCCACGCGCTTCGCGCTGGGCTTCATGAAGTCGATGGACAACCGCAAGCGCAGCCTGGCGCCCCAGATCTGGGGCGAGGCGTGCGACAGCGTGATCATGGGTCCCACTGCGTTCGGCCATGTCGGCGCCGGTGGCTCGCTGGGCTTCGCCGATCCGGCCAACGGGCTGAGCTTCGGCTACAGCATGAACCGCATGGGCCCCGGCCTGCTGATGAACGAGCGCGGCCAGTCGTTGGTCGACGCGACCTATCGCGCGCTGGGCTTCGCCTCGAAGGACGCCGGAATATGGGCGCGCTGAGTATCGTCCTGCGCGACGCTACGCTCGAGGACCGTCCGTTTCTGCTCGACGCCATCGCCGCGCTCAACGACCACGAACGCGCGCTGCACGACACGCGCCTGCCCGGCGCCGAGATCGCCGAGGCCTATTTCAACAAGATCCACGGCAAGATCGCGACCGATCACGGCTGCATCGTCGTCGCCTTCGACGGCGATCAACGCGTCGGCTACATGGCCTGCCGTATCGAGACCGACGACGCCCCGGCGGAGACCGCCGACTCCAACGTCTTCGGCTACATTTCCGACGTCTTCGTCGTGCCGGCGCTGCGCGGCCGTGACATCGCCGCGTTGCTCGTCGCCGAGGCCGAGCGGCGCGTGCGCCCGCACGGGGTGACGCGCCTGCGCCTGGGCTCGCTGGCCAACAACGACCAGGCGATCCGCGCTTACCGCAAGGCCGGCTTCGGCGACTACGAAGTGGTGCTCGAGAAGCGGCTGTGATGAAGACTCACCTAGATCTTGGATTCCCTCTCCCCGCTCGCGGGGAGAGGATTAGGGTGAGGGGGACTCGCAGGTGGCGCAGGGCAGTGGTGCGCTACCTGACGCAGCCCCTCACCCCGACCCTCTCCCCGCAAGCGGGGAGAGGGAGGAAAACGCGCTGATGCTGCCCATCCTGCGGCCGTTCAAGGATCGCGCCATCGCCATCCTCTGGCTCGGCATGGCGGCCTCGACCACCGGCGAGGATGTCTTTCGCGTCGCCATCGTCTGGCTCGCGGTCGAGATCGCCGGCAATCAGGCGCCGCTGGTCACCGCGGCGCAGAACGCGACGATGCTGGTCGTCGGGCTGACCGCCGGCGCCATCGCCGAGCGCTGGAAGCCCGACCGCACCATGGTGGCGGTGAGCCTGCTGTCGGCGGCGATCGTGATGATGCCGGTGCTGCTGGGCACGTTCTATAGCGTGACCTTGGGGCTGTTGATCACGACGGTGGTCGGCCTGGCGATCCTGCGCACCTTCTACGCGCCGGCGTTGCAGTCGGTCGTGCCCACGCTGGTGCGCGACAAGGCGTGGCTGCAGGCGGTCAACGGCCTGCTCGACACGACGTGGCGTCTCGCGCGACTGCTCGGTCCGGCGATCGCCGCACTGCTCTCGGCGCTGATCCCCGTCATCCATTTCCTCAGCGTCACGGCGCTGGGCATGCTGGCGGCGGCGGCGGCGGTGTTCTCGATCCGCGCCCGTATCCAGCGCGATCCGGCCGACATTCCCAAGATCGACCCGGGCTGGCGCGGCCTGCTCTCGAGCATGGCGATCGGCTATCGCCTGGTGCTGTTCCGCGACCGGGTGATGACGATCCTGATGCTGAGCAACGCCATGGTGAACGGACCGTGGATGGTCACGCTCATGCTCGGCGTGGCGCTGCTGGTGAAGACCTACGATCCGCGCTTCCTCGGCATCGAGGACCTCGCCGCCTATGGCGTGATCATGGGCGCCTATGGCGTGGGCGATCTCCTCGCCAACCTCTATGTCGGCTCGGTGCGTTTCCGCCGGCCGCTGCAGGTGATGTACTTCGGCTACATAGCCATGGGCGGCGGCTTCGTGCTGATGGCGCTGGCGACCTGGGCGGTGCAGCCCGGCTGGCTGCTGCCGGCGATGGTGCTGACGGCCCTGATCGCCGGCATCGGCGGGCCGTTCTTCTTCATCCCGATGATCACGCGGCTGCAGACGGTGTTCCGCGGCGCCGATATCGCGCGCGTCTTCCGCATCCGCCTGGCGCTGATGGCCGGTGTCCAACTGATCGCCAGCCTCGGCGCCACGGTGTTGTTCGAGAGCTTCGGCGTGACCTCGACCGTGCTGGGCAGCGGCCTGTTCATCCTCGGCATCGGCCTGGCCGGCAGCTTCTACTTCGGCCGCATGTTCGTGCCGCCCCAGGAGCCGCCCGCATCCGAATAGTCGCCACTTGCGTAAACGACACCACGGCGTTACGTTCTATAAATTCACAGCGTTACCCTTAAAATTCTCCCCTGTGGAGGCGCGCTCATGGCCAAGGCTTTCCCCGACCATCCCTTCCTGCGCGGCTACTACGCGCCGCTGCACATGGAGTGTGACGCGGATCATCTGCCGATAACCGGCGAGATGCCGAAGGAACTATGCGGCACCCTCTATCGCAACGGGCCGAACCCGCAATTCGCGCCGCGCGGTTTCTATCACTGGTTCGCCGGCGACGGCATGCTGCACGCCTTCCACGTCGAGGACGGCCGCGTCTCCTACCGCAATCGCTGGGTGCGCACGCCGAAATGGGAGCTCGAGAACAAGGCCGGTGAGGCGCTGATCGGCGCCTTTGGCAACCCGATGTGGACCGACCAGAAGCACTGGGGCTTTGACTCGACCATCGCCAATACCAACGTCGTCTGGCATGGCGATCGCCTGCTGGCGCTGGAGGAAGCGCACGCGCCGTTCGAGGTCGACGCCAAGACGCTCATGCCCAAAGGCTATCGCGACTGGGATGGCAAGGTCGGCCGCTTCACCGCGCATCCCAAGATCGATCCGCACACCGGCGACATGGTGGCCTTCGCCTACTCGGCGGCCGGCCGCTTCACGTCGGAGATCGACATCATCATCGTCGGCGCCGACGGTGCGCTCAAGCGCAAGGAGCGCTTCAACGCGCCGTATTCCAGCATGATCCACGACTTCGTCGTCACCGAGCGCTGGATCATCCTGCCGGTCTTCCCGCTCACCGGCTCCATGGAGCGCGCCATGAAGGGCCAGCCGGCCTTCGCCTGGGAGCCGGACAAGGGCACGCATGTCGCGCTGATCCCGCGCGACGGCACGGTGGCCGACGTGAAGTGGATCACTGGCGATGCCTGCTACGTGTTCCACCCGCTCAACGCCTACGACTCGGCCGACGGCAAGATCGTCTGCGACATGATGAAGTATCCGGTCGCGCCACTCTTCCCGCTGCCCGACGGCTCGATGCCGACCAAGCATTCGCCGCAAGCGACCTTGGTGCGCTGGATCTTCGATCCCGCCGGCAACAGCAACGCCTACCGCGAGGAGCAGATCGACAATCATCCCGGTGAATTTCCCCGGCTCGACGAACGCTTCGCCTGCCTGCCCAACCGTCACGGCTATTTCCAGGCCGGCGTGCCAACTGAGACCGACGGCGAGCGCGAGAAGCGCTCGGGCCTGGCGCATATCGACCTCGCCACGCGCAAGGTCCTGCACTGGCAACCGCCCAACGGCGACTACTGCGGCGAGCCGATTTTCGTGCCGCGCGGCGAGGCGGCGGCCGAGGGCGATGGCTGGCTGGTGACGACGATCTATCGCGGAGCGGAAAACCGCAGCGATCTCGCGGTGTTCGACGCCTCCGGCGTTGACAAGGGCCCCATCGCGCTGGCCCATCTGTCCCATCGCGTGCCCGCCGGCTTCCACGGCAACTGGCGGCCAGGGACGCTTTGAATCATTACCTTCCCCCGGAGGGGGAAGGTAAGAGGCCCACGCCATGATCGTCGTCCATCACCTCAACAACTCGCGTTCGCAGCGTATCCTGTGGGCGTTGGAGGAGCTTGGGCTCGACTACCAGGTCAAGCGCTACGAGCGCGAGCCGTCGATGCAGGCGCCGGCCTCGCTGCGCGCCGTGCATCCGCTGGGAAAGTCGCCGGTGATCACCGACGGCGACAAGACGCTCGCCGAGTCGGGCGCGATCCTCGAGTACCTCGCCGAGACCTATGGTGACGGGAAGCTCAAGCCGGCGGCGGGCACGCCGGAGCATCTGCGCTACCGCTACTTCCTGCACTACGCCGAAGGCTCGCTGATGCCGCTTCTGTTCATGAAGCTGGTGTTCGGCCGCCTGCCCTCGCGCGTGCCGTTTCTGATGCGGCCGGTTGCCAAAGCAATCTCCGCCGGCGCGGACAAAGCGCTGCTCAACCCGCAGCTCGGTACGCATTTCATGTTCCTGGAAGGCGAGCTGCAGAAGAGCGAGTGGTTCGCCGGCGCGGCGTTCTCCGCCGCCGACATCCAGATGAGCTTCCCGCTTGAGGCCTCAGCCGCGCGCTCGCCGCTGTTCAAGCAGCTGCCCAAGCTCTCGGCCTTCGTCCAGCGCATCCAGGCGCGACCCGCCTACAAACGCGCCCTCGAGAAGGGCGGGCCCTACGAACTGATCAAGTGACAGGAGAAGATTGACCGATGGCTCTCCCCGCCAAGCTGCACGGCAAGCTGCGCATCCCCGTGGTCGGCGCGCCGCTGTTCATCCAGTCCAATCCCGACCTCGTCATCGAGCAGTGCAAGGCGGGCATCGTTGGCTCCTTCCCGGCGCTCAACGCGCGGCCCAAGGAGCTGCTCGAGGAGTGGCTCAAGCGCATCACCGGCGAGCTCGCCGAGTACAAGGCCAAGCATCCCGAGAAGATCGTGGCGCCCTTCGCGGTCAACCAGATCGTGCACAGCTCCAACGATCGCCTGCAGCATGACGTCGATCTCTGCGAGAAGTACCAGGTGCCGATCCAGATCACCTCGCTGCGCGCACCCGACGATGTGGTGAAGTCGGCGCATCGCTATGGCTGCCTGGTGTTCCACGACGTCATCAACACCAAGCACGCCAAGCGCGCGCTACAGGCCGGCGTCGACGGCCTGATCCTGGTCTGTGCCGGCGCCGGCGGCCATGCCGGCGCGCTGTCACCCTTCGCGCTGGTCCCCGAGGTGCGCCAGTTCTACGACGGCTGCATCCTGCTCTCCGGCTCGATCGCCAACGGCGCGTCCGTCCTGGCGGCGCAGGCCGTGGGCGCCGACCTCGCCTATATCGGCACGCGCTTCACGGCGTCGAAGGAGGCCAACGCCTCCGAGGGCAACAAGCAGTGCATCGTCGAGAGCTCGGGCGAGGAGATCGTCTACACCAACCTCTTCACCGGCGTGCACGGCAACTACCTCAAGCGTTCGATCGCCGCCGCGGGTCTCGACCCCGACAACCTGCCGACCGCCGACAAGAGCAAGATGAACTTCGGCTCGGGCGGCAACATGAAGACCAAGGCTTGGCGCGACATCTGGGGCGCCGGCCAGGGCGTCGGCCAGATCGTCGACATCCCGCCGGCGGCCGAGATCGTCGACCGCCTGACGCGCGAGTACGAAGCCGCCCGCGCCGCGCTCTTCGCCGGCCAGCCGGTGCCGACGAGCCTGAAGGCGGCGGCAGAGTAGTGCTTCCCTCTCCCCGTACACGGGGAGAGGGAGAAAGCGGCCGCACCCTTTGTGCCACAGACACTTCACACGCCCGTCACACCTGCGCCGATTCAACCCGTTGTGTTTTCGAAAGCCATCGGCCACTATGCGCGCGCCATGACGTACGAAGCACACCGCGCGCGCTTCGTCGCGCAGAGTCGATAGCCATGTATACGGCGCCTGAGGCTTGTCCCGCTCTGGTGCTGAACGCCGATTTTCGGCCGTTGTCCTACTTTCCCTTGTCGCTGTGGAGCTGGCAGGACGCCGTCAAGGCGGTGTTCCTCGATCGTGTCAACGTCGTCGCCGAATATGACCGCCGCGTGCGCAGCCCGAGCCTGGAAATGCGCCTGCCCAGCGTCATCGCGCTGAAGGAATTCGTGCCAGCCGAGCGCCGCCCGGCCTTCACGCGCTTCAACGTCTTCCTGCGCGACAGTTTCACCTGCCAGTACTGCGCCGAGCCGTTCAACGCGCCCGATCTGACCTTCGACCACGTCGTGCCGCGCTCGCGCGGCGGCATCACCTCGTGGCGCAACGTCGTCACCGCCTGCAGCCCGTGCAACTTGCTGAAGGGCGACAAGCTGCCCAAGCAGGCCGGCATGTACCCGGTGCGCGCGCCCTACGAGCCCTCGACCGCCGAGCTGCAGGAGAACGGCCGGGCGTTCCCGCCCAACCACCTGCACCAGAGCTGGCGGGATTTCCTGTACTGGGACAGCGAGCTGGAGTCGTAACGCTGAGGGCGCGCCACTGCATTGGCGCGCCCCGACCATCCAAAACGCTGTCGATTACCGATCCGCCAACGCCAGCTTCGCGCCCAGCGCCACGAACGCCGCGGCGAAGGTGCGGCGCATCCAGGTGAGTACGCGTGGGCGTGAGATCACGTGGTCGCGGATCGCGGCGGCGAGCAGGCCGTAGACGACGAAGACGGCGAAGGTCATCAGCATGAAGACGGCGCTCAGGCTCAGCATGCCGGCGAGCGGCCGCTCCTGCCCTGTACTGACAAACTGCGGCAGGAAGGCGAGGAAGAAGATCGAGAGCTTGGGATTGAGAATGTTGATCAGGATGGCCTCGATGGTCACCCGCAGGAATCCGCGATCGCCCGTCACCGCGCGCTCGTCGACCGCGAGCGCGCCGCGTTCCTTCAGCGTGCTCCACGCCATCCACAGCAGATAGGCGACGCCGACATACTTGAAGATCTCGAAGGCGAGCGCGCTGGTGTGCAGGAGTGCCGCCAGCCCGAGGATCGCCGCCGCCATGTGCGGCACGATGCCCAAGGTGCAGCCGAAGGCGGCAACGACGCTGGCGCGCGCGCCGCGCGTCAACCCGGCGGCCAGGGTGTAGAGCACGCCGGTGCCGGGCGAGGCGACGACGATGAAGGTGGTGATGAGGAATTCGGGAGTCATGCCGCGACTATGATCCACCTTCCTCCGGAGGGGGAAGGGAGTATTGTCGGCCAGCCGTTTCAGCCGCCGCGAGGTGACCCATGGACTCGACCGCCGACAATCTGAAGCGCCCGCTCGACGGCAAGCCGGTGTCGCCGGCGATCTTCGCGCATTTCGTCGTGCGCACCACCAAATACGACGCCATGCGGCGCTGGTACGAGACCGTGCTCAACGCGCGCACGGTGTTCGACGACGGCCGTATCTGCTTCCTGACCTACGACGACGAGCATCATCGGCTGGCCATCGTCAACGTGCCCGATCTGCACGCGCCGGACGCAAAGGCCTGGGGCCTGGCGCATTTCGCCTATGGCTATCGCAGCCTGGGCGATCTGCTGTCGACGTACAAGCGGCTGAAGGCGCAGGGCATCGTGCCCTACCGGCCGATCAATCACGGCCCCACCGTGTCGATGTACTATCACGACCCCGATGGTACCTCGATCGAGCTGCAGGTCGACGCGTATCCCACGAAAGAAGCCGCGGCGGCGTATCTGCAAACCGAGGCGTTCCTGAAGAACCCGATCGGGGTCGCTTTCGATCCGGACGAGATGGTGCGGCGTTACGAAGCGGGCGTGCCGGACGACGTACTGCTGCGCCGGCCGTGATGACGAGCTCTTGCCTTCCCCCGCTCGCGAGGGAAGGTAGATGAAAGACGGCATCGGCGCGTCGTTGCCGCGGTTCGAGGATGTCCGGCTGCTGACGGGGCGCGGTCGGTATAGCGACGATTTCAACCTGCCGGGGCAAACCCACGCCGTCGTGCTGCGCTCGCCGCATGCGCATGCCAGGATCGTCGGCATCGACACGACGCGGGCGCGCGCGCTGCCGGGCGTGCTGGCGGTGCTGACCGGCGCCGAGCTGCTCGCCGACGGCCTGCGTCCGATCCCGCATATCCCCACGGCGATGAGCCCGCCCGACATCAAGCTGCCCAACACCGACGGCTCGCCGCATCGCGTGGTGCGCCAGCCGGTGCTGGCGATCGACGCGGCCCGCCATGTCGGCGAGGCGGTGGCCTTCGTCGTCGCGGAGACCCTGGCGATCGCCCACGACGCCGCCGAGCTGGTCGAGGTCGACTACCATCCGCTGCCGGCGGTGAGCGACAGCGCCCGCGCCATCGCGCCCGACGCGCCGGCGCTGTGGGACGACCGGCCCGACAACCTCGCCGTCGACGCCGAGGTAGGCGCACGCGACGCCGTCGCCGCGGCCTTCGCGCGCGCGACACACATCGTGCGCCTCGACAGCCTGATCCAGCGCGTCACCGGCGTGCCGATGGAACCGCGCGCGGCGCTGGCGGCCTACGACGCCACGGACGGCACGTACGCGCTCTACGCCGGCGGCGGCGGCGTGGTGCGGCCCAAGCGCGAGCTGGCGATGATCCTGGGCGTCGAGCCCGAGCGCGTGCGGGCGATCGCCGAGGATACCGGCGGCAATTTCGGCACCCGCAATTTCTTCTATCCGGAGTTCGCGCTGGTGGCGTGGGCGGCGCGGCGGATCGGGCGGCCGGTGAAGTGGACGGCGACGCGCCAGGAGGGCTTCGTCAGCGACTACCAGGGCCGCGACCTGCGCGCCGAAGCCGCGCTGGCGCTCGACGCCGAGGGAACCTTCCTCGCGCTCCAGGCGTCGGGCCTGTCGAATGTCGGCGCCTACACCGCCTCGTTCATCCCGCTGACCAAGGGCACGCAGGTGATGACCAGCCTGTATCGCCTGCCCGCTACGGCGCGCGCCCGTGCCGTGATGAGCAACACGCCGCCGACCGCGCCCTATCGCAGCGCCGGGCGGCCGGAGACCATGTTCATGATCGAGCGGCTGATCGATCTCGCCGCGCGGCGGCACGGCTTCGATCGCGTGGCGCTGCGCCGGCGCAATCTCGTGCCGCCGACGGCGATGCCCTACACCAACGCCTTCGGCGTGACCTACGACAGCGGCGATTACGCCGGCACGCTCGAGCGCATCCTGAAGCTTTCGGACTGGGACGGCTTCGCCGCGCGGCGCGCGGAGGCGGCGGCGCGCGGGCTGCGGCGCGGCATCGGCCTGGGTGGCTACGTCGAATCGCAAAGCGGCGCGCCGCAGGAACGCGCCGAGGTCACCGTGCTGCCCGAGGGCGTCGTCGAGGTGGTGATCGGCACGCTGTCGGCCGGCCAGGGACACGCCACCAGCTTCGCGCAGCTGATCGCCGAGTGGCTTGGCATCGCGGCGTCGCGCGTTCGCCTGGTGGCCGGCGACACGCAACGCGTGCGGGCCGGCGGCGGCTCCCATTCCGGCCGCTCGATGCGCATGGCCGCGACCACGATCCACCACGCCTCCGGCGCGATCATCGCGCGCGCGACCGAGCTGGCGGCGGAGGCGCTCGAAGCCGATCCCGCCGACATCGCCTTCGCCGAAGGTCGCTTCACCGTGAAGGGCACGGACCGCGGCGTCGGCCTGTTGACGCTGGCCGAGCGGCACGGCCCGATCGCCGGCACCGGCGAGGTCGACAGCCGCGTCGGCGCCTATCCCTATGGCTGGCATGCCTGCGAGGTCGAGGTCGACGCCGAGACCGGCACGACGCGCATCGTCGCCTATCACGCGATCGACGATGTCGGCCGCGCGGTCAATCCCTTGATCCTGCACGGCCAGACCCATGGCGGCATCGCCCAGGGCGCCGGCCAGGCGCTGATGGAGCATTGCGTCTACGACGATGAAGGCCAGATGCTGAGCGCTTCGTTCATGGACTACGCCATGCCGCGCGCCCTCGATCTGCCGTTCTTCACCACCGAGATCAGCGAGGTGCCCTCGACGACGCATCCGCTGGGCCTGCGCGGCGGCGGCGAAGGCGGCATCACCCCGGCGCTGGGCGTGATCGTCAACGCCATCGTCGACGCGCTGGGCGATCTCGGCGTCGAGCATATCGAGATGCCGGCAACGCCCGAGCGCGTCTGGCGTGCGATCCGGAACGCACGCGGGTGATGTCTCGCCCCGCCTACTCGACGAAGGCCACGGCGCCGGTGAACTTCAGCGAGATCACTTCGTCACCGCTCGTGTAGGGATAGTAGAATGGCAGGCCGACCATCTCCTGCAGCCCGTACATCGGGTCGAGGACGGTATATCTGTCCTCCGACGCTGTCGTCGCGGAGCAGACGGCGAAGTGGCCTTTCACGTTGGCATCCACCTCCCATTCGACGAATACCAGCGCCGGCTTCTTGGGCTTGATCTTGGTGGTCAGCGCCTTCTTCAACTCGCCGTTGTTCGTATAGGTCTCGACCTTGGTGCGCACGCCCATCTGGCGCAGCACGCTCGAGAGGTTGTTGATCTCCGCGCCGGTGACAGCGTTCCACGGCTTGGGAAATGCCTTGCTGAGCGCAATCACCCCGCCCTCGTCGGCTTGGGGATCGGCGTCGTAGACGTTCGCCCACATGATCAGGCAGCAGGCCGGCCCGCAGGTGACCTGGGTCTTCTGCGTCACGGTACGGAACTCTCGGTTCTTGGAATCCTTCACCTTGGTCGTCTTGGTCACGCGATCGCCTCCCCCTCATCAACGCAAGTGAGTGAATGTACACTTTTCTTGAAAGATTTCAACGCGCGGCGCAGTATCTTAAATTTCTATAAATTGATAATTTACAAATTACTCAAAACACAGCATCGTCCACCGCACCATGTCGCCAGAGATTTCCCCAGAATCGTTACCGCATAGGAGCGGCTGCCAGGCGACGTCGCCATCGGAAACGCCGAGGAGTGAGCGCCGATGCCGTGCCTTCCAACGGTCTTCCGACGGGGTACCAACGGGGTGCCGACGTCTTCCAACGGGGTGCCGACGGGGGCTTCCGACGGGGTGCCAACCCCCTTCCGACGGGGTGCCAACGTCCCCAGCTTCCCCACCCCCTAAAGGGGGGTGGGGAAGCTATAGGTCAAGACGCTGCGCTTGGGCTTCGCGCCTTGACCGAAGTGGCGATGACCGGGCCCGCAGGCCCGCTTGTCAGGAGAACAGCCCCTTCACGCGCGCCCACAGGCTGCGCCGTTCGGGGGCCGGCGCGGCACCGGGCGCTTCGCTTTCCGGCGCCTTGGGGGCCTCGGCGCTATCCTCGCTGGCGACCGATCGCGCCACCACGTCGGGCGTGAACTCGGCGAAAGCGGTCATCTTCTCCAAGGTGTCGGGGCCGACCAGGCCGTCGGCGACCAGGCCGTTCTTGGCCTGGAACGCCTGCACGACCTTGGCGGTTGCCGGGCCGTAGATGCCATCGGCGGTGACGCCCAGCTCGGCCTGAACCTTCTTCACCGTCTCGCCGCGCGAGCCGTTCATCAGCAGCACCAACTCGTAGAGCTTCATGTGCATGAAGGTGTCCGGTCCGGCGACACCATCGACCGCCAACCCGTTGGCCGCCTGATAGTCGCGCAGCGCCTTCTCCGTGCCGGGGCCGAAATCGCCATCCGCCGTCACGCCGAGCTTCGCCTGCATCCGCTTGACCGGCTCGCCCACCATGCCCTTTTTCAGAATAGCCATGTTCGCCGCCTCGACCCGGCGCCGTGGCACGATCATCGTGCGGCCGGAACCCATTGGTAACGACGCAACCGCGGGCTGTCCACGCGCCTGTCGGCCCTGGAACCCCGTGGCGTCAGGAATCAGATGCGCGTGCTGAGCCAGATGGCGAGGCGCGAGCCGGCACGGATGGCGGCGCTCAATGCCTCATAGGCCGGGGCCTGCTCGGCGCCCGACGCCAGCGCTTCGTCGCGGTGCGCCAGCTCGTCTTTGCGGAAACTCTCGACCGTCTCGCGCAAGCTGGCCTCGTCGTCGCCGAGCTGGTCGCGCTGGGCGGCGTAGTGCTGATCGATCGTCTCCTCGACCGCCACGGTGCAGGCCATCGCCGCCTGGTCGCCGAGCAAGGCGGTGGCGGCGCCGAGCGCGAAGCCGGCCACCGACCACAGCGGCTGCAGCGCCGTCGGCCGTACGCGGCGCTCGACCAGCAGCTTGTCGAAGACCTCGTTGTGCCGACGCTCCTGGCGCAGCATGTGCTCGATCTTGCGCGCCGTTTCGCCATTGGCGCGCCCGGTGGCGCGCAACGCGGCGAGCTGGCCCTCGTAGATGCGGATGGCGCCGTACTCGCCGGCCTGGTCGACGCGGATCACGCGCTCGACGATGTCGCGCGCGGTAGGATCGCCGGGCATCGCGCCCTCGCCGGTGCGCCTGGTCATCATCGCCTCCAGGTCAGCGACAGCGCGCCGACGCCCAGCAGCAGCGAGGCCACGCCGTTCCAGCCGGCCATCGACAGGCCCAGCATCGACCACGGGATCGAATCGCAGCGCACCATCGGCGTGCCCATGATGCGCCGCTTGATCTCGTCGATGGTGCCGGCAAAACCGCCACTGGCTGGCGCGCAGGTCTGCGGCCCGGGCCACCATTTCCATTCGACGCCGACGTGATAGGCGGCGATGCCGGCGGTCACCAGCAGCGCCAGGCCGGCCAGCGTCAGCACCCCCAGCCGCGCCGGCCGCGGCAAAGGCCACAGCGCCAGCCAGGCGATACCGAGGGCGGCGATATGGCCGTAGCGCTGCCAATAGCACAGCGCGCAAGGCGGCATCTTGCCGACATGCTGGAAGGCCAGCGCGCCCAGCAGCAGCCCGCCGCTGCCGACCAGGACCAGCAATGCCGGGCGAATGGTCGGGCCAGCGGTCGGCATCGACAGGGCGGCGCTCAGGGTCATGGCGCGGATGTCAGACCACGATTATGGCAAAGGTCGGAACGCATATCCTTGCCCCGTAGGTCCAGGTCAACTCCGGGCGAGCGAATTGCGCGGCGTGCACATGGATCACGTCGCCGCAGATGCCTCTCGGCCAGGGACTTCGCCGCCGCGTCCCGGGCGATCACGATCCTGGCGAGATTGGCGAAGGCTTCGCGGCCGTCGGGCTCCTTGAGCAGCTCGGCCGGCAGCTCAACATAGCCGTCGGACAGCGACCAGATGCGCCACGATCCCGAAGCGCAGCGCAGCGCGTTGGTGTGTCGAGACGTGACGATCATCGTCAGAACAGATAGCGGAACGCGACGAAGCCGCCGATCAGGGCGATCAGGAACAGCCAAGTCAGCAAAGTCAGCCGCTTCTCGATGAAGGCGCGGATCGGCTCGCCGAACTTCCACAGCAGGGCGGCCACCAGGAAGAAGCGCGCGCCCCGGGTGAGGATTGAGGCCCAGACGAAGGTGAAAAGGTCGAAGTGTGCAGCGCCGCTGGCGATGGTCACCAGCTTGTAGGGGATCGGTGTCAGGCCCTTGATCAGGATGATCCAGACGCCGTAGCGCTCGAAGCCGGCGCGGAAATTGTCGAGCGCGCCCTGCAGGCTGTAGAGCTTCACTACCCAGGCGCCAATGGTCTCGAACAGGTAATAGCCGATGGCATAGCCAAAGAGGCCGCCCAGCACCGAGGTCACGGTGCAGACCGTGGCGATGGTCCACGCCTTGTCGCGCCGCGCCAGCACCATGGGTACCAGCATGACGTCGGGCGGGATGGGGAAGAAAGAGCTCTCGAGGAACGACACCGTCCCCATCGCCGGAATGGCGTGGCGATGGCCGGCCAGGCCGATCACCCAGTCGTAGAGACGGCGGATCATGTCCCTTCCCCCCGCGGGCGCCGCCATGCGCCCGGCGCCGGGCGATGTAGGTGAGACAAATCATTCATCCGCCACGCCATAGCACGCCCGGTCAGCATCCTGTAACGGCCTGTGACCATGCGTCTCCCGGGCGTCCTGGTCCGGATTTCGCATCCCTCCCGCAGCGGATTGGCGGTAAACTGCCGGCTACGACCGGGGACGGGTCCCGGCATAGTCGCGCACGAGACGCGGCGGCGCCGGCAAGGCTGGAGACATCGGCTTCATGCGACACAAGGTGGCGATCGCCGCCTCCATCCTGCTCGCGGCCGCCGGCGGCGGGGCGTGGTGGTGGTACAATATGGGTCCGGGCGCCAAACCGCCCGATTTCACCGCGTCGGCGCCGGCCAAGCCAGGGGCGCCACCGCCCGGTGGTGCGGCCAAGCCGGGTACGCCGCCGCCGGCCGTGGGCGTCGAAGCGGTGAAGGTCACCATCGGCACCGCGCGCCAGAGTGTGCTGGCCGTCGGCACCTTCCGCTCCAACGAAGCGGTGATGGTGCGGCCGGAGCTCGCCAGCCGGGTCAAGGAGTTCAATTTCCGGGAAGGCGAGAAGGTCACCAAGGGCCAGGTGCTGGTGCGCCTCGACGCCACGCTCGACGAGGCGGCACTGGCGCAGGCCGAAGCGTCGCTGGCGCTGTCGCGGGCCAATTTCGAGCGCGCGACATCGCTGGTGGCGCGTCAGGCCGGCACCGAGAAGGCGGTCGACGAGGCGCGCGCCGCGCTTCGCCGCGACGAAGCCGCCGTGCAGCTCGCCAAGGCGCGGGTCGAGAAGTACACGCTGATCGCGCCCTTCGACGGCGTGGTCGGCCTGCGCCGCGTCTCGGTCGGCAGCTACCTCGTCGCCGGCGCGGACGTCGTGAATCTCGAGCAGATCGATCCGCTGAAGGTCGACTTCCGCATCCCCGAATCCTTCCTGCCGGCGGTGCGCGTCGGCCAGCCGATCGCCGTGACAGTCGACGCCTTCGCCGGGCGCGAGTTTCCCGGCAAGGTCTACGCCATCGATCCGCTGGTCGACGAGGCCGGCCGCTCGATCGTCATCCGCGCCATCGTCGACAACCCGGGCGATACGCTGCGCCCCGGCGTCTTCGGGCGTGTCGCCGTCACGCTCGCCACGCGCGAGAACGCGATGTTCGTGCCCGAGCAGGCGATCGTGCCGGTAGGCGATCGCGTGCAGGTCTACCGCGTCGTTGACGGCAAGTCGGTGCCGACATTCGTGCGCGCCGGCCAACGCGAGAAGGGCCAGGTCGAGATCGTGGAGGGGCTGACGCCCAACGATATGGTGATCACCGCCGGCCACCTGAAGCTGCCGCGCCCGGGCATGCCGGTGACCATCGTGCCACCAGGCGGTCAGCGCCCACCCGGCCCGCCTCCCGCTGGCGCGCCCAAACCGGCCAGCGGCGCTTCCGCCCCGACGCCCGGCGGCGCGCCATCGACCGCCACCACTCCCAACCCACCCGGCAAGGGCGGGTGAGCGCGATGACGATGATCGACATCTCTTCACCCCCGCTGCCCGCCTGCGCGGAGAGGATCGGGCTGAGGGGCTGGCGTTCATCTGACGTCGACCGAGGCCGTCGTACGCCCCCCTCACCCCAACCCTCTCCCCGCCCGCGGGGTGAGGGAGACACACCGGCCTCGCCATGACCCTGTCCGACATCTCGATCCGCCGGCCGGTCTTCGCTACCGTGCTGAGCTTGACGCTGGTGCTGCTGGGCCTGGTCAGCTGGCAGCGCCTGACCATCCGCGAGTATCCCAACATCGACGAGCCGACCTTGACGGTCGACGTCACCTATCGCGGCGCTTCGGCCGAGATCGTCGAGAGCCAGGTCACGCAGCCGCTCGAGGAATCGCTCTACGGCATCGACGGCATCGAGCTGATGACCTCGTTCAGCCGCGCCGAGCGCAGCCAGATCACGGTGAAGTTCCGCCTGACGCGCAACGTCGATTCGGCCGCCGCCGACGTGCGCGATCGGGTCAGCCGCGTGCGCTCGCGCCTGCCGGCCGAGATCGACGAGCCGGTGATCGCCAAGGTCGAGGCCGACGCCTTCCCGGTGCTGTTCATCGCCTTCAACAGCGATACCATCTCCCAGCTCGAGATCACCGACTACATCGACCGCTTCGTGAAGGATCAGCTGCAGACCATCGACGGCGTCTCACAGCTGCGCATCTTCGGCGAGCGCACCTTCGCCATGCGCATCTGGCTTGACCGCGTGCGCATGGCCGCCTACCGCGTCACCGCGCAGGACGTCGAGAACGCGCTGCGCCGGCAGAACGTCGAGATCCCCTCCGGCCGGATCGAGAGCACCCAGCGCGAGTTCACCATTCTCGCCGAGACCGACCTGCGCACGCCTGCGCAGTTCGAGAACCTGATCCTGCGCGACAACGAGGGCTATCTGGTGCGGCTGCGCGACGTCGGCCGCGCCGAACTCGGACCGCGCGACCAGCGCGTGCTGACCCGCTTCAACGGCAGGCCGGCGGTCAATGTCGGCATCATCAAGCAGTCGACGGCCAATCCGCTCTCCGTCGCTACCGAGGCCAAGCGCCGCCTGCCGCAGATCCTCGCCGAGCTGCCGCCGGGCATCTCCGCCGATATCGCCTTCGACAGCACCGTCTTCATCGAGCGCTCGATCGACAACGTCTTCCGCACCATTGGCGAAGCCGTGGTCCTGGTCGTGCTGGTGATTTTCCTCTTCCTGCGCTCGTTCCGCGCCACCTTGGTGCCGCTGGTGACCATCCCGGTGTCGCTGATCGGCACCTTCACCATGATGATGCTGCTGGGATTCTCGATCAACACGCTGACCCTGCTGGCCATGGTGCTGGCGATCGGCCTGGTGGTCGACGACGCCATCGTCATGCTCGAGAACATCTCGCGCTATGTCGAGCAGGGCATGAAGCCCTTCGAGGCGGCGCTCAAGGGCAGCCGCGAGATCGCCTTCGCCGTCATCGCCATGACCATCACGCTGGCCGCGGTGTACGCGCCGGTGGCCTTCCAGACCGGCCGCACCGGCCGCCTGTTCATCGAGTTCGCGCTGACCTTGGCGGGATCGGTGATCGTTTCCGGCTTCGTAGCGCTGACGCTCTCGCCGATGATGTGCTCGAAGATGCTCAAGCACGAGGCCAAGCCCAACCTGTTCTACCGCGTGGGCGAGCGCTTGCTGGAGGGCATGAACAACAGCTATCGCCGGCTGCTGGGCTGGACCTTCAGCGCGCGGCCGCTGGTGATCGTGATCGGCCTCGTCGCCGCCGGCGCCGCCGGCTGGCTGTTCACCAAGATCCCCGCCGAGCTGGCGCCCAGCGAGGACCGCGGCTTCGTCTCCAATATCGGCTTCGCGCCGGAAGGCTCGACCATCGACTTCACCATGGCCTATGGCCATCGCCTCGAGGACATCTACCTTCGCAGCGCCGCGATGGGCCGGCCGGAGATCAGCGAGAACGTCGAGAAGCTGCTGGTCATCGTCGGCTTCCCCGATGTCACCCGCCTGCTCGCCTTCGCCCGCCTGAAGCCGTGGGAGGAGCGCACCGTCAAGCAGCAGCGGATCACCGAGCTGGCCCGCCCTCTGGCGCAGCGCATCACCGGCATCGTCGCCTTCCCGATCAACCCACCCTCCTTCGGCCTGCGCACGTCGGATAAGCCGGTGCAGGTCGTGCTGCTGACGACGCAGCCCTATGCGGTGCTCGATCAGGCGACCAGCCAGATGATGGCGATCGCGCGCACCAATCCCTGCCTGACCGCGCTCGATTCCGACCTCAAGCTCAACAAGCCCGATCTACGCGTGCGGCCCGACCGCGAGAAGGCGGCGCTGCTGGGCGTCGAGGTCGAGACCATCGGGCGCACGCTCGAGACCATGATGGGCGGCCGCCAGGTCACGCGCTTCAAGCGCGAGGGCAAGCAGTACGACGTCATGGTCCAGGTCGCCGACGCCGACCGCGTGGCGCCCAGCCAGCTCAACGAGATCTTCGTGCGCGCGCGATCGGGCCAGATGATCCCGCTATCGACCCTGATCACCTACAACGAGACGGTGGCACCCAAGGAGCTCAACCACTTCAACAAGCTGCGCGCCTCGACAGTGTCGGCCAACCTGGTCGGCGGCTGCGCGCTGGGCGACGCGCTGGAGTTCATGGACGAGGCGGCCAAGCAGCTGCCCGGCACCATCCGCATCGACTACAACGGCACGAGTCGCGAGTTCAAGCAGTCCTCGCGCGGCCTGTACGAGACCTTCCTGATGGCGTTGGTCTTCATCTTCCTGGTGCTGGCAGCGCAGTTCGAGAGCTTCATCGATCCGCTGATCATCATGCTCACCGTGCCGCTGACCATGACCGGGGCGCTGCTGGCGCTGTACTTCACCGGTAACACGCTCAACGTCTACAGCCAGATCGGACTCGTCACGCTCATAGGACTGATCACCAAGCATGGCATCCTGATCGTCGAGTTCGCCAACCAGCTCCAGGAGCAGGGAATGGCCAAGGTCGAGGCGGTGAAGGAAGCCGCCACCTTGCGCCTGCGCCCGATCCTGATGACGACGGGCGCGATGGTGCTGGGCGCGCTGCCCTTGGCCTACGCGACCGGCGCCGGTGGCGAGAGCCGCCAGGCGATCGGCTGGGTGATCGTCGGCGGCCTGACCTTCGGCACCGTGTTCACCCTCTTCGTCGTGCCCACCGCCTACACCTACCTCGCCCGCCGGCGCGAAGCGCACGCCACACCGGCCACCGCCACGCCGCACCCGGCGGAGTAGCGCCGATGTCCGCGCCGGCGGTTGATTTCTGGTACGAGTTCGCCAGCACCTATTCCTACCTCGCTGCCGAGCGCATCGAGGGCGCCGCACGGGTTGCCGGCGTCACGGTGCGCTGGCGCCCCTTCCTGCTAGGGCCGATCTTCGCCGCGCAGGGCTGGGCGACCTCGCCCTTCAACCTCTACCCGGCCAAGGGCACCAATATGTGGCGCGACATGCAGCGCCAGGCGGCGAAGTACCTGCTGCTGTGGAACAAGCCCACCGTGCTGCCACGCAACGGCCTGCACGCCGCGCGCGTCGCCCTGATCGGCGCCGAGGACGGCTGGATCGCCAATTTCTCGCGCGCCGTCTTCCGCGCAAATTTCGTCGAGGACCGCGACATCGGCGATCCGGCGGTGGTGGCCGACATCGTCCAACGCCTCTGCCTGCCCGCCTCCGTCCTCGAGCGCGCGACGAGCCCCGAGAACAAAGCCCGCCTGAAAACCCAGACCGAAGACGCCATCGCCCGCGGCATCTACGGCGCCCCCGCCTTCACCGTCGATGACGAGCTCTTCTGGGGCCACGACCGGTTGGATCAGGCGCTTGAATGGGCGAAAGCGCCGTGGCTATAGAGCCTGCCTTCCCCCTGCGGGGGGGAAGGAAGAAGGTCGCCTCGGTCAGGCCGCCAGCAATCTGTCGGTGAGCTGCCCGCCCTCGATCTTGTCGAGCATGCTTTGCGTGTGGCGGTAGCCGATCTCGACGGCGCGTTCGAAGCCGGTCCAGTCGAGCAGGTCGAAATCGATCATCGGCGGCGTCACCAGCAGATCGACGCGTTCGCGGTCGAGCAGCGAGCGTTCGGTACTGCCGATCAGGGCGGAGCGCAGCATGATGCGCACGATCGAAGGGATCGGCAGGGTCTCGCCGCGTTTCCACACCAGACGGCGTATGAACTCGCTGGCCGACCAGGAATCGCCGACGCTCTCGCCGGCCGACATCGCGCCGCCGGTGTCGATGTCGATGCCGATCACCGGGCCGCGGCCCATGGCGCGCATTGGCGAAACCGGGAAGTTGTCGATCACGCCGCCGTCGACATGGACCTCGCCGCGATGCACGACGGGCGGCAGCACGCCGGGGATCGACACCGAGGCGCGCAGCCAGTGCGCCAGCGGTCCGCGGCGCTGCACGTCGCGGCCCTGCAGGGTGAGGTTGGCGGTGACGCAGTAGAACGGCGCCGGCAGATCCTCGATGTCGACCGAGCCGAAGGCGAGGTGCAGCAGGCTGTCGACACGCTTGCCGGCGTAGAGCGAGACGAACGGCACGGTGTAGTCGCCCAGTGGATTTTTCTGGACGAAGGCGCGATGGAAGCGCGCGTTCATCTCGCGGTAGTCCCAGCCCGCCGCCGTGGCCGCCGCCACGATCGCGCCCATGCTGCTGCCGCCGGCCATGTCGATCGGCACGCCCGCCTCGCGCAGCGCGCGCACCACGCCGATATGGGCGAAGCCGCGCGCGCCGCCGCCGGCCATGACGATGCCGATCGCGCGGTTGACGACGACGCGCGCCAGCCGGTCGAACTCCTGCGTCGAGCCCAACCGCACGTGATGGTGCAGCGCGTAATCGTTGTGGCCGAGCCAGGGCGAGGTCGTGCCCGGCCGGATCAGCGGCTTCTCGCGCACCAGCACCAGTTCGCGCCGGGGACGATACGGGCCCTCGCGCAGCGCACCAGACCTGTCGAGCCGGTCGATGAGCTGCGGCTCCTCCGGTGGCGGCCCGGCGGCGGCGACCACCAGCATCAGGTCGGCCTGACGCAGGCAACGATGCGTCCAGTCGGATTCCGTGGGATCGGCACGATAGACGACGAAGGTCGCTTCGGCCTCGGCGCGTTGCAGGCGATCGAGCGGCGCGCCGGCGGCCTCGGGGCCGATGATCTCGACCTTGGGCCCGCCATGCAGACGGCAGAACGCCTCCGACAGCTCCTTGGCGAAGCGCTCGCAGGGCGCGCCGGGGCCGTGCGGGATCAGCGCGATGGTGCGCGGCGGACGCTTCACCAGGCGCGGCGGCGAGCCGTAGCGCTCGACCAGCTTGTGCACCAGGCCGACCAACGCCTCGGGATGCGCGCTGATCAGGCGCTCGAAATCGGCCCGGCTCAGCCTGAACGCCTCGCTATCGCGGATGGCGGCGACGGTGTGCGAGCGCCGGCGATGGCCGATCAGCGCCAACTCGCCGACGATGTCGCCGGCCGGAATCTCGGCGATGATGCGGGGGATGCCGTCGGGGCCGGGCGGATCGAACACCGCGAGGTAGCCGCTGGCCACGACGTACAGCGAGTCGCCCGGATCGCCGGCGGAGAACAGCGGCTTGCCGCCCTCGACCATCACCGAGTCCATGCGGTCGGCCACGGCCATCAGGGCGGTGTCGTCGAGGCCGGAGAACAGCGGCGCGCGGCGCAGGATCTCGAGCCTCAGATCCTGCGCGCCGTCGAACGGAAAGGTGGCGATGGACATGTTCGTCGCCATCCTCGCACCGCCTCGTTACGGCGACAAGTTCACCTTCCCTTCCCCAGGAGAGGGAAGGTACGTCGTGCGAACTACAGCCCGCCGTTCACCACCAGGCACTGGCCGCTGACATAGTCGCTGTCGGGGCTGCAGAAGAGGTAGACCGACCCGGCCGCCTCCTCGGGCAGGCCGCCGCGGCCCAGCGGGATCATCTGGTTCATGGCGGCGATGCGGCCGCCCTGCACGCCGACCTTCACCTGGCGGCCCTGCACCTCGATGGTGCCGTCCTCGCCGGCGCTGAGCGGCTTGGTCAGGCGCGTCTGGATGTAGCCGAAGGCCACGGCGTTGACCGTCACGTCGTAGCGTCCGAACTCCTTGGCCAAGGTCTTGGTCAGCCCGACGATGCCGGCCTTGCCGGCGGAGTAGTTCGACTGGCCGGCGTTGCCGTTGACGCCCGAGGTCGAGGAGATGTTGACCACCTTGCGCACGACGCGCTTGCCCTCGGCGCGCTCCTTGTCGACAGCGGCGCGGAAATGTTGCTGGAAGGCGCGCAGCACGCGAAACGGAGCGGTCAGATGCACGTCGAGGATGGCGTACCACTGCTCGTCGGTCATCTTCTGGATGACGCTGTCCCAAGTGTAGCCGGCGTTGTTCACCACGATGTGGCAGTCGCCGAAGGCGTCGATCGCGGTCTTGACGATGCGGTCGCCGAAATCCTTGGCCGAGACGTCGCCGTTACAGGCGACGGCCTTGCCGCCCATCTTGGTGATCAGGTCCACCGTCTCCTTGGCGGGACCCTCGTCGAGATCGTTGACCACGACCTTGGCGCCGTCGCGCACCAGGCGCAGCGCGATTTCGCGGCCGATGCCGCGGCCCGAACCCGTGACAATGGCCACGCGGCCGTCAACCTGACCCATAGTTCGATCCTTCTTCGGTGATGCTGTCATCCCGAGCGCAGCGAGGGATCTAGGATTACCCTGGATCCCTCGCCGCGCTCGGGAGGACAGTCGTTGCCGTTACACCAGCGCGACCGTCGCGTGGCCCTGCAGCGTGTCCTGGCCGTTCTGGTTGGTGCAGCGCACCTCGAGGTCGACGACCTTCTCGCCGTTGGCCTCGCGCTTGCCGGTCACCTTGCCGCTCACCGTGATGACGTCGCCGACCCAGGTGATCGAGGTGAAACGCGTGCCCAGGCCGCGCACCTGCTTCTGCGGCACCCAGCCGGTGACGACGCGGCCGAGAAAGGCCATCGACAGCATGCCGTGGGCGAAGACGTCCTTGAATCCGAACTTCTTGGCGAAGTCGATGTCGACGTGGATCGGGTTGTGGTCGCCCGAGCCGCCGCAATAGAGCGCGAGCTGGTGGCGGCTGATCGGCGGCAGCACGAGCTTGGGAATCTCGTCGCCCACCTTCACGTCGGCGAATTTCGGCGCGTTTGCCATGGATCGTCCCTCCTCAGCTCTTGCCCGCGTTCGGATTGCGCACGACGGTCACGCCGCGCGCCTTGGCGACCAGCTTGCCCGTCGCCTCGTCCTTGAGCTCGGCCTCCGACACCACGAACCAGAGCGCGCCGCCCTTCTTGTCGTAGATGTCCATGACCTGGCTCTGGCAGGTGACGCGGTCGCCGACATGCACCGGCGCCAGGTACTCGTAGTGCTGCTCGCCATGCAGGATCAGGCCGATATCGACGTTGAGCAGGCGCAACAGCCCGCCCTTGTCGGGGTCGTCGTTGGTCAGCGCGGTCAGGAAGGTCGGCGGCGCAGGGATCGCGCGATAGCCCGCGGCCTTGGCGGCCTTCTCGTCGCTGTAGATCGGATTGTCTTCGCCGATGGCCTTGCAGAAGAGGCGGATCTTGCCGGCCTCGACCGTGGCGGTGAAGGCGTTGAACTTGTGGCCGATGTGTTTCTTGTCGAGCATGCCTGGCGTCCTCCCACAAAAGAAAACCACAGAGGCACCCGGTGCCTCTGTGGTTCGTCTTCCTTCGATGCCTACTCGTAGCGGCCGACGATCGAGATCGACGAGACGTTCTCGCGCGGCGCGCCGCCGAGGTTGTGCGTCATGCCGATGCGCGGATCCTTGAGCTGGCGCGCGCCGGCGCGGCCCTGGAACTGCAGGTACATCTCATAGAGCATGCGCAGGCCCGAGGCGCCGATCGGGTGGCCGAAGCACTTCAGGCCGCCATCGATCTGGCAGGGGATCTTGCCGTCGGCGTCGTAGAAGCCGTCGAGCACGTCCTTCCAGCCCTTGCCGGTCTCGGAGATGTGCAGGTCCTCCATGGTCACCAGCTCGGTGACCGAGAAGCAGTCGTGCACCTCGAACATCGAGACTTCCTTGCGCGGATCCTTGATGCCGGCCTCCTCATAGGCCTTCTTCGAGGCGATGCGCGTGGTGTGGAAGTAGCTGCCGTCCCACGAGTTGTGGCCCGACTCCGAGCCGTTGGAGACCGAGAGCTGCAGCGCCTTGACGCTGACGATGTCGTGCTTGCCGAGCGACTTGGCGATCTCCGGCGTGGTGACGATCGCCGCCGCCGCGCCATCCGACACGCCGCAGCAATCGAACAGGCCGAGCGGCGAGGCGATCATCGGCGCGTTGAGGATCGTGTCCATGTCCACCGCCTTCTGGAGGTGGGCCTTGGGGTTCTTGGCGCCGTTCTGGTGGCTCTTCCACGACACGTGGCCGATGGCGCGCTTGAGATCGGCATCCGCCACGCCATGCGCCGTCTGATAGGCGGTGGCGAGCTGGGCGAAGTTGCCCGGCGCCGTGCCGTTGGCGCTCCACAGCGCCTGCAGCGGGCCACCGCGTCCGCCGGGCAGACCGCCGTAGCCGGTGTCCTTGAGCTTCTCGACGCCCAGCGCCAGGGCGAAGTCGACCGCGCCCGACGCCACCGCGTAGCAGGCGCCGCGGAAGGCCTCGGTGCCCGACGCGCACATGTTCTCGACATGCGTCACCGGGATGTTGGGCAGGCGCAGCGTGGTGCTGAGCGGAATGCCCGACTTGCCGACATGCACCTCGTCGATCGCGGTCGAGAACCACGCCGCCTGAAGCTGCTTCTTGTCGATGCCGGAATCGGACAGGCATTCCTTGAACGCCTCCAGCATCAGCTCCTCGGCGCCGCTTTCCCAGCGCTCGCCGAACTTGGAGCAACCCATGCCGAGAATGGCGACTTTGTCCTTGATACCCTTGGCCATGGCACGTCTCCTGTTTGTTGTCGTGCGCTTTACCCGGTAGCCCTAGATACAATCGCGCCGATCAGGCCGGCGCCGCCTTCCAGAAATATCGCTTGAAGCCGCCGCGCATCTGATCGTTATCGCGGATGCGGAAGGTCATGCGCATCTTGGCGCCGACCTTGACCTGTTCCTTGTCCGAGTCGGTGAAGTCGGCCATGAAGCGGCCGCCCTCGGGGAAGGTGATCATGCCGTAATAGGCCGGCGGATCCGGCGAGTAGGTGAGCGAATCGGCGGTGAACGACATCACCGCGGCCTCAAGGCCCTGCATGCTGTAGTCGTCCTGGCTGTCCATCGCGTGGCAGTTCGGATTGACGCAGACCTGGCTCTTGGGGAACTGCACCGTGCCACACACCCGGCACTTGCCGCCGACCAGGCCGTAGATCATGTCGCGCTTGCGCCACAGCACGGAAAGCGCGGTCTTCTTGTCGAACTCCGCGCGCATGCCCTTGTCGATCGGCAGCATGTCGTTGAAGGCGAGGAACTTCATGTAATTCGTCTCGACCTTGCCGCGCGCCAGCCAGCCCGACACGCCGCGGCGCTTGCTGAGCTTGGCGATCTCCTCGGTGACCTCGAGGATCACCACGTCGAGACCCTGGCCGAAGGCCAGCACCATGATGCGCTCGCCCGGCTTGGCGCTCTCCAAGGTGTGCGCCAGCACCATCAGCGAATGCGCGGCGCCGGTGTCGCCGAGATTGGCGCCGAGATTGTCGCGCACCGCCGTCTCGGCGACGCCGCACATCTTGGCCATCTGCTTGGGAATCGCCGCCATCAGGGCGGGCATGACGAAGTGGTTGATGTCGGCGCCCTTGAGCTTGGCGGCCGCCAGCGCCGCCTTGACTGCCGGCGGCACGATCTTCACGTAGCCTTCGTCGCGGATCCAGCGCTCTTCCCAGGTGTAGTCGAAGTCGCTCTCGTCGCCGCGGAAGTGATCGACGAAATCCATCGACACGGAGTGGTGCGCGAGCAGCTTGGCGATCACCTTGTCGGTGCCGCACAGCATCGCCGCCGCGCCGTCGCCGAACTGCAGTTCGTTGGCCGAGGCGACGCGTGCCATGCGCTTCTCGGCGGCGACGACCAAGGTGGGCGCGCCGCTCTGCGCGGCGGTGAGCCCGGCGATCAGCGCCGAGGTGCCCGCCTTCTGCGAGCCCGCGACATCGGAGGCCATCAGCCCCTGCTCGACGGTCAGCGCCGTGCCGATCACCCCCGCGTTCTGGCGATCCTTGAAGGGCAAGGTCGTCGAGGCGAAAAACAGGTTGCGCAAGGACTTCGGGTCGGTACCGTTGAGGCAGTCGCGCGCCGCCTCGACACCCATCGTGACGGAATCCTCGTCCCAGTTGGCCATCGCGCGCTCGCCCTTGGCCTGACCGCGCAGGCCCGGCGCGAACCACTTGTTGGCGTCGTACACGGCCTGCCGGCTGAGCCGCAGCCTGGGGACGTAGGCGCCATACCCGGTGATGCCGACCATGCGGAGTTCCCTCTTGTCGAACGCTTGTTTGTGAACGTTGGTTCAGATTACTCGTGCGCCCGGCTATAGGCGACTGTGAATTTGAGGCACAGCGGCACGTACCTGCCATGCCTTTCGTGTCGCGAAAGGATCTCGAAACAGTTGACCTCGGTCGCGTTTGACAAAAGGATGCGAGTGTACGCTCACTCTCGGAGATATCCATGGGCATCGGCGATCCGGACAACAAGCAACAAGACTACTTCGCGATGGCCGGGCTGATCCGCAAGCACTACGAGGAGGAGTGCTACGACAAGGATCTGGTGGGCTTCGTGCCGTGGGAGACGGTGGCCGCGATCTTCTGGGAGGAGACCCAGTTCTCGAACATCCGGCAGACCAAGTTCAACCACGCGGACTGGCTGAAGGGGCCATCGACCGAGACCGAGAGCCGGGGCAACCATGCCGTCGGCTTCGGCCAGGTCGAGCGCGAGACCATCATCCTGATGCAGACGCAGGTCGGCAAGACCGGCACGCTCAAGGGGTTCTTCGACGGCACGCCCCTCGCCGGCCAACCGGTCGACCAGCTTCCCAAGGGTTGGTGGCGCGACGTCGACGCCTATGTGTTGGGCGATACTCGGCGGGCGATCCACCTGACGTGGCACGCACTCCTGCACCAACGCAAGCGACACCCCGACGCCAATCTCGAGCAGCTGCTGCACAATTACGGCGGACTTCGCGACAAGGACGGCAAGCCGACGCCGAAAATGCGCCGTGTCGCGCGCGGCTGGCTGACGACGACCAAACTGCTTCAGTGCTTCCGTCGCTCCGGGCTCGGCGCCGGCGACTACGGCGGGATGATGCGGGCGAAGCGCGTGCTGGCGGCGATATTCTCGTGTTCGAGACGCAGCGCGACCTTCATGCCGTCGTTCGGCGTCGAGGCGCGACCGATCGCCGGGTACATATACGCCGCGCACGACCTCTACGCACTGGGCGACGGCTTAGGCTGCGTCAGCTTCGGCTCGACCTTCCAACCCGGCGGCAACGGTGCCATCGACGCCGACTACCGCGCCTTCATCGCGGAGTACAAATCGCAACCCGAGGGCGACCACAAGTGGATACGCCCCTGGATTCACGACCGTTACCCCAGCCTCAAGGGCCGCAACCTCGAGATCGGCCCGAAGCCGGACGAGTAGCCACCAGCGAAGAAGCCCCGGCCAATGGCCGGGGCTTCGCGCGAGGTGGAGCGCTCTTGGCGCCTTACGCCGCGACCGAGAGGTTGGCGTAGCGGCTGAGGTGGTGCTGCTGGTTGCCGAACAGGGTCTCGATCATGGTCAGCCGCTTGAAGTAGTGGCTGACCGAGAGCTCGTCGGTGACGCCCATGCCGCCGTGCATCTGCACCGCGCTCTGGCCGCAGAACTTGCCCGACTTGCCGATCTGCACCTTGGCGCCCGAGGCCGCCTTCTTGCGCACCGTGGCGTCGGCGTCGTCGATCTTCAGCGCCGCCATGAGCGTCATCGAGCGCGCTTCCTGGGCGTTGGTGAAGCAATCGACCATGCGGTGCTGCAGCACCTGGAACTTGCCGATCGGCACGCCGAACTGCTTGCGGGTCTTGATGTACTCCAAGGTCGCCTTGTTGATGGCGTCCATGCAGCCCACCGCCTCGGCGCACAGCGCGACGATCGAGCGGTCGATCACGCCCTCGAAGAGCGCGTGGCCGTCGTCGACCTTGCCGACCACGGAATCGGCGCCGACCTTGACGTTGTCGAAGGTCAGCTCCGAGGCGCGCAGCGCGTCCTGGGTCGGGTAGTCGCGGCGCGTGATGCCGGCCGACTTGGCGTCGACGGCGAAGACGGTGATGCCCTTCTCGTCACGCTGGCCGCCCGACGTGCGCGCGGTGACGAAGATCGTGTCGGCCGAGGCGGCGTTGTAGACCACGCCCTTGTGGCCGCTGATGGCGTAGCCGGCGCCGTCCTTCTTCGCCACGACGGCGACGTCGGCCAGGTTGAAGCGCGCCTGCTTCTCGACATAGGCCACGGCGAACTGCTTCTCGCCGGCGATCATCGGCGCCAGGAGCGCTTCTTTCTGCGCCGCGCTGCCGCCGGCCGCCAGCAGGCCACCGCCCATCACCACGGTCGGCAGGTAGGGCTCGAGCACCAGGCCGGAGCCGAAGGCCTCCATGGCGATCATGGTCTCGATCGCGCCGCCGCCGAAGCCGCCATCGGCCTCGGAGAAGCTCATGCCCAGCCAGCCGAGCTCGGCGAACTTCGCCCAGTTCTCCGGCAGCCAGCCCTTCTCGCTCCCCGCGATCTTGCGGCGGGTGTCGAACGCGTACTGCTCGCGCACGAAGCGCTCGACGCCTTCCTTGATCTGCTTTTGCTCGTCGGAATACGACAGGTCCATTGCTCAGCTCCCTCCGGCCGCGGCGACGCGCGTTCCTTGCTGCTTACAGCCCCAGCACCATCTTGGAAATCACGTTCTTCTGGATCTCGTTCGTGCCGCCGTAGATCGAGGTCTTGCGCATGTTGAGATAACGCGCGGCGGCGGGCACGGCGTGGGCCGGCCCGATCGGCGATTCGTTGCTGTCACGGAACAGCAGCTCGGGCTGATACGGCATCGCGTAGTTGCCGACCGCCTCGCAGGCCAGCTCGGCGATGCGCTGCTGGATTTCCGAACCGCGGATCTTGAGGATCGAGACCTCCGGCCCCGGCGCGCCGCCAAGCTGCATGGTCGACAGCGCGCGCAGCTCGCTCATCTCCAGCGCCGAAAGCTGCAGGTCGAGATCGGCGATCTTCTCGCGGAAGCCCATGTCGTCGATCAGCTTGCCGCCGTCGTCGGCCAGCTCGGCGCGCGCGATATCGCGCAGGCCCTGCACGCCGCGCTTGGAGGCCGCGACCTCGGCGATGCCCAGGCGCTCGTTGGCAAGCAGGAACTTGGCGTAGGTCCAGCCCTCGCCTTCCTTGCCGATCAGATTGACGGCCGGCACGCGCACATTGTCGAAGAACACGTCGTTCACGTGGTGCGCGCCGTCGAGCATGATGATCGGCTTCACCGTGATGCCCGGGCTCTTCATGTCGATCAGCAGGAAGGAGATGCCCTCCTGCGGCTTGGCATCCGTATCGGTGCGCACGAGACAGAAGATCCAGTCGGCCCAATGCGCTGCCGAGGTCCAGGTCTTCTGGCCGTTGACGACGTAGTGGTCGCCGTCGCGCACCGCGCGCGTGCGCAACGAGGCGAGGTCCGAGCCCGAGCCCGGCTCGGAATATCCCTGGCACCACAGGATGTTCGACGTGACGATATCCGGCAGGAAGCGCCGCTTCTGCTCCTCGTTGCCGAAGGTGTAGATCACCGGCCCAACCATCTTCGGCCCGAACGGCAGGATGCGTGGCGCGCCCTCCTCGGCCAGCACGTTCTCGAACAGGAAGCGTTGCGTGACGCTCCAGCCCGGCCCGCCATACTTCTTTGGCCACGTGTAAACGTGCCAGCCGCGCTTGCCGAGCGCGCGTTGCCAGGCGAGATGGTCGTCGCGATCATAGTGGCGACCGCTGCGCGTCTTGGCGATCGTCGCCGGCGACAGGTTCGCGCGCGCGAAGGCCCGCACCTCGTCGGCGAAAGCGCGATCCTCGGCGGAAAGAGCCAGATCCATCGTGTCGATCCCTCTTTTTACCTTCCCCCGGAGGGGGGGAAGGTAAGCCGTCTCCTACAGCCCCAGCACCATCTTGGAGATGACGTTCTTCTGGATCTCGTTGGAGCCGCCGTAAATGCTCGTCTTCCGCACGTTGAAATAACGTGGTGCGGCCAAATGGGCGTAGTCGGGGCCGATCGGCTCCTCGTTCGCGCCGTGCCACAGCAGCGCCGGCTGGTACGGCATGGCGTAGTAGCCCACCGCCTCGACGGCGAGTTCAGTGATGCGCTGCTGAATCTCCGAGCCGCGGATCTTGAGGAAGGACACCTCCGGCCCCGGCGCGCCGCCGGCGGCCATCGCCGAGAGCGCGCGCAGCTCGGTGTACTCCAGCGCCGTCACCTGGATCTCCAGATCGGCGATCTTCTCGCGGAACGAGGCGTCATCGATCAACGTCTTGCCGGCGCCGTCCCGCTCGGACTTCGCCATCTGCTTCAGCCCCTCGACGCCGCGCTTGGATTGCGGGATCGCCGCGATGCCCAGCCGCTCGTTGGCGAGCAGGAACTTCGCATACGTCCAGCCCTCGCCTTCCTTGCCGACGAGATTCTCCGCCGGCACCCGGACATTATCGAAGAACACCTCGTTCACCTCGTGGCCACCATCGGCCATGATGATCGGCTTAACAGTGATGCCCGGCGTCTTCATGTCGATCAGCAGGAAGGAGATGCCCTCCTGCTGCTTGGCCTCGGGGTTGGTGCGCACGAGGCAGAAAATCCAGTCGGCCCAGTGGCCCATTGTGTTCCAGGTCTTCGAGCCATTGACGATGTAGTGGTCGCCCTCGCGCACCGCCTTGGTGCGCAGCGAGGCGAGATCCGATCCGGAGCCGGGCTCCGAATAGCCCTGGCACCACCACACGCTCGACTCGCGGATATCAGGCAGGAAGCGCTGCTTCTGCTCGTCGTTGCCGAAGGTGTAGATCACCGGCCCGACCATCTTGCTGCCGAAAGGGATGATACTCGGCGCGTTCATCTCGGCGCAGGTGTTCTCGAAGATGTAGCGCTGGGTGATCGTCCAGCCCGGCCCGCCATGCTTCTTCGGCCAGGTGTAGACAAGCCAGCCCTGGCGCCCCAGCGCCTGCTGCCAGCGCATGTAGTCGTCGCGCTCGAGATGCTTGCCGCCGGCCACTTTGTCGGCGATGTCCTTGGGCAGGTTCTTGGCGACGAAGTCGCGCACCTCGTCGCGAAACGCGATGTCTTCCTTGGTGAACGCCAGATCCATCGGTCGTCCTCCGCATGCGGGCGCACACCGCACGCCGGCGGTGAAATGACGCCCTGTTCAGTTAGATCGCGGGCATACTATCCGTCGAGCCGCGACGGGCAAGCCGGCCGCGAAACGGTAGTTCGCCAGACGGAAGAGACCCTTGCACATCGGAATCGTTGGCTGCGGCGTCGCGGGCATGACGGCGGCGATCCTGCTGTCGGAGGCCGGCCATACGGTCACCGTGCTGGAGCGCTTCGAGCGGCCGCAGCCGCTGGGTGTCGGGCTGCTGATCCAGCCCACCGGCTTGCGCGTGTTGCGACGGCTGGGCCTGTACGACGACGCCTTGAAAGCCGGCGCGCGGGTCGACGGCATCGACGGCCGTTCCGACCTCGGCCACAGCGTGCTCGACCTGCGCTACGGCGATCTCGATCAGCGCCTGCATGGCCTCGGACTACATCGCGGCGCGCTGTTCACCCTGCTGTTCGAGCGGCTCAAGCGCGCGCCGGCGACCTTGATCACCGGCTTCGACGTCGCCGCGATCGATGGCACCACTATCGCCACCGCCGACGGCCGCAAGGCGGGGCCGTTCGACCTGGTGCTGGTCTGCGACGGCGCGCACTCCAGGCTGCGCGAAAGCCTGGCGCCGACACATCGCGCGACGCTCTACGCCTGGGGTTGTTTCTGGGCGACCCTGCCCGACCCCGAGCGGCGTTTCGCCGGCCTGCTGCGCCAGCGCTTCCGCGGCAATCGCCATATGGCCGGCGTGCTGCCCGTGGGCGTGGCGCCGGGCGGCGACGACAACGACGACGTCACCTTGTTCTGGAGCCTGCGCGTCGCCGAGATGAAAGCCGTGCGCGCCCGCGGCTTGCCCGCGCTCAAGATCGAGCTGCTCGACATCTGGCCCGAGCTCGAACCGCTGCTGGTGTCGCTGACGTCGTTCGACCAGTTCGCCGAGGCGACCTATCGCGACGTGGTGATGTCGGGCTTCCGCCGCGAGCGCGTGCTGTTCCTCGGCGATTGCGCACACGGCATGTCGCCGCAACTCGGCATGGGCGCCAATCTCGCGCTGGCCGACGCCGCGACCCTGGCCGGCGCGCTGGCGTGCACCGCCTCGCTCGACGACGCACTAAAGCTTTTCGAAACGACACGCCGACACACGCTCTCGCTCTACAGTTTCGTCAGCCGTTGGCTGACGCCGTTCTACCAGGGCGACGCGCGGCCTGTCGGCTGGCTGCGCGACCTGACCTTCGGCCCGGCCTGCGCCTTCCCGCCGACGCGCCGCGCGATGCTCACCATGCTCTCGGGCACGCGGCGCGACTGGTTCGCGACCTTCCCGATCGGCGACGACGGACTGCCCGAACTGCCGCTGATCTGACGCGCATGGCCTTCTCCCCGCGAAGGTGGGGAGAACGAAGAACTACGCGGCTGAAGCGGGGAACAGCAGTGCCTTCTCGTGCTTGAGCTTCGCGATATCCGCGTCGCTGTAGCCAAACTCCTTCATCACCTCCAGACCGTCGGCGCCGACGCGCGGGGCGTGGCGGCGGTATTCAGTCTTGGTCTTCTCGAAATCGAGCGGCGAGGCGAAGGTGGTGATCTTGCCCTCGGTGGGATGCTGGCGCTCGGTGAAGAAGCCGGTGGCGGTGAGATGCTCGTCCTTGAGCAGCCCTTCCAGGGTGTTGACCGGCATGGCCGGGATATCGGCCTCGTCGAACAGGTCGAGCCATTCCTTGGTCGTGCGGATTTTCAGGATCGAATCGAGCACCTGATAGAGTTCGTCGAAATGCGCCGCGCGCTGGCGCTTATCGACGAACTTCGGCTCCTTGGCGAGATCGGGCCGGTTGGCCATCTCGAAGAAGCGCTCCCAGTGCTTGTCGGTGTAGGGCAGCGCGCAGATGTAGCCGTCCTTAGTCGGGAACGGGTGACGGTATTTGTTGATGATGCGGTCGTAGCCCATCGTGCCGGTCGGCGGATCGAAAGTACGGCCGAACAAATGATCGGTGAGGAAGAACGACACCAGCGTCTCGAGCATCGGCACCTCGATCATCTGCCCCTCGCCGCTTTGCGTGCGGTGGTAGAGCGCGCCGAGCACGGCGACGGCGAGATGCAGGCCGGTGGTCTTGTCGGCGATCAGACTGGGCATGAATTTGGGCCTGAGCCCGTCGATGCGCGCCTGCAGCGAGGCGGCGCCGCTCGCGCCCTGCACGAGGTCGTCGAAGGCCGGCTTGTGGCCGTAAGGACCCTTGCGTTTGTAGCCCAGCGAGTAGGCGTAGATGATGCGGGGGTTGATCTTCTTCAGATCCTCGTAGCCCAGGCCCAGGCGCTCGATCGCCTGCGGTCGGCTGTTGTGGATGAAGATGTCGGCGCTCTCGATCATCTTCTTCACGACCGCGAGCGCGGCGGGCTTCTTCAGGTCGAGGCAGACCGAGCGCTTGTTGCGACCGGCGGCCATGTAGATCGGACCCATGTCGGGCGAGCGACCCTTCCCCGATACGCGTAGCAGGTCCCCTTCCGGCGGCTCGATCTTGATCACGTCGGCGCCCATGTCGGCGAGATGCTGTGTCGCGAACGGCCCGAGCAGAACGGCCGTCATGTCGACGATCCTCACCCCGTGCAACGGCCCCGGCATGTTTCCTCCTTCGCTTGTCCTTGCCTTCCCCCGCGGCGGGGGAAGGTAGACGATGTACGGACAGACGCGCGATCCACGCAAGCGACGGCAGCGCAGGGCGGCCCTGCCCTGTTATCAGCCGTCGAGCGTGGCGATCATGCGGGTTCGCATCGCCGCATCAGGCAGCGTACCGAAGCCGGCGCGTGCATTGTCGCGCATGTGCTCGGGCCGGCCCGTGCCGGGAATGGCGCAGGTCACGGCGGGATGGCCGAGCACGAATTTCAGCAGGATCTGCGCCCAACTCACGCAGTCGATCTCCGCCGCCCAGGCAGGGAGCGGCTTCTGCGACATCTGCCGGATCAGCCCGCCGCCACCGAAAGGCTGATTGACGATCACGGCGATGCCGCGTTCGGCGGCCAGCGGCAGCAGGGGCCGTTCGGCGGCGCGATCGTTGAGCGCGTAGTTGAGCTGCACGAAGTCGAGCGCCTCGGCGCGCATCACCGCCTCGAGCTCGTCATGCGCCGACGCCAGATAGTGCGTGACGCCGAGATAGCGCACGCGGCCCTCGGCCTTCCAGGCGCGCAAGGTCGCCAGATGCGCGCGCCAATCCACGAGATTGTGCACCTGCATCAGCTCGATACGGGGGCCGGTGCGCAGCGATTCCATCGAGCGGCGCATCTGGTCGATGCCCGCCTGCTGGCCTTGAGTCCATACCTTGGTGGCGATGAAGGCCTTGTCGCGCGCGTTCGCCGCCGTCAGCAGCTCGCCGACCGCCGCTTCGGATTGGCCATACATCGGCGAGCTGTCGATCACCGAGCCGCCATTGTCGAACAACGCGCGCAGCACCTCGCCCAAAGGCGCGCGGCGCTGCGGCGGATGATCGAAGGTGAGCCAGGTGCCCAGCCCGATCACCGGCAGCATCTCGCCGCTCGAGGGGATGCGGCGGCGCGCCATCGTCACCTGCGCCGATGCACGGCCGCCCAGCGCCGACGCCAGCGCGCCACCGGCGGCCGTTCGCAGCAGGGCGGCACGCGTGATGCTCATGTCGATCGCGGCGGCCGGAACTGCTCAGGAACGCGATCGAGGTCGGGCACCCGGAACACGCCCGACGCGTTGAGCACGATCTCGCCGTCGCACACCAGCTCGGTGCGGCAGAAGCAGAAATTGATCGTGCGCCGCGTGACGATGGCCTTGCCCTCGAGCCAGTGGCCGAGCTTGGCGCCGCGCACGAAGTCGCAGTTCAAGGTGATGGTCGGGTGCGGCCAGTGCATGCCGGTGGCGAAGCCGCTGCCGACGCCCATCACCATGTCGGCGACAGTGACCAGCAGCCCGCCATGCGCGACGCCCATCGGATTGCCGTGGCGGTCGTCGAGCAGCAATCCGACGCGCAGGCCGTCGGGCTCCGGCTTCATCATCAGCGGGCCGGAGAGCTGAACGAAGCGATCGAGCACCGGAAACTCGACGAAACCCTCGGGGATGCTCTTCACAACACGCCTCCGGGGGCTTCCATCAGGCGCGTCATCGTCGCGCGCGCCTCGTCCACGATCGGCCGGCCGCGGCCGCTCGACTTGTCGATCGACACCAGCACGACGTGGCCCGTGGCGGCGCAGCGTCCCTCCTGGTCGAAGATCGCCTGGCCGATCACCAGCGAGGAACGGCGCAGCTCGATCAGCCGCGCGCCGGCGCGGATCGTGCCGGGGTAGAACATCTGCCGCTTCAGATCGAGCTCGATATGCGCCACGACGACCTCGGCGCCGGTCAGCACGCGCAGGCCCTTAAGCTGCTCCTGGAGATAGCGGATGCGCGCGTTCTCGAAGAAGGTCACGAAGGCCACGTTGTTGATGTGCCCATTGGCGTCGACATCGGCGAAGCGCAGATGCTCCGTTGTCAGGAAGCCGAACGACTTGACGTCGGCGAGGTCGATCGCCGGCGGGACCGCGAGGTTCATCGGGTATCAGCCCTTCACGAACTCGACGCAGACGCCGGTCGCGTCCTTGGCCGATACGATGACGCGGCCATCGGCCGGGCGGGCGTAGGCGAGCCCTTTCGCCGACAGCAGCGCCGCCGTCGCCATCGGATCGGCCACCGCGAAACGCAGCAACGCCGGATGGTCGCCGCCGCGGCCCGGCGTCACGCCGGGATGGCGCGCCTCGAAGCGCGCCCGCGTCATGAACCGGATCGGCGTGCCGCCGCTTTCGACCAGCAGGTCGCCATCCTCGCGCTTGACCGACGACGCACCGAAGACGCGCGTGACGTAGTCCTCGTCGAGGAACGGGTCTTCGGCGATCACCACGGCGCCGGCCAGCGCCTTCACGCCGTTGGGATGCCTGGCCCATTCCGGCCGGTAGACGAATTGCGGCGTGCGGTGCTCACAAACGAAATAGCCCAGCAGCTTGGCGCGCCTGGTACCCAGGCGCACGGTGCGGAAGGCGGCGCGCTCCTTACGGCCGGAGATCTCGACCTCGCGGTCGAAATCGAGCACGGCGTCGGGCTGCAGCCCGGCCTCGGTCCACGCCTTGTGCGCGATGTCGGCGCCGTCGGTACGCAGGGCGGCGTTGGCCAGCCCCTCGCCTTTGTTCTTCAGCATCGAGCGTCGTTCGGCGTTGAACTCGTTGGGCTCGACGACGCCCAGCAGCTCGAAATAATTGTCGGCGAAGATCATCAGGTGGTTGGCGGTGCCCAGCCTGGTGTGGAAACCGCGCGGCTGCAGGGCGAAGCCCAGGCGCTTCCACGCCCGCTCGGCCTGGTCGATGTCGTCGACCACGACGACCGCGTGGTCGATGCCCTTCACCGCCTGAGCCATACCATCCTCCCCCGCGCCCGCCGGCTTGCGGCGGATGAATTCGCGACCCTGCATGGTCAGGGCCAGCTCGCCGCGCTGGTTGAAGGCCTCGTAGTTCTTGAACACGAGGCCGACATCGGCGCGGCTCGACAGGGGCTTCTTCTCGACGATCTTGACGCTGGCGGTCAACCGGTCGCCGGGCCGCACCGGCAAATGCCAGCGTATATCGTGCAGGCCGGCACCGCCCATGCTGGTCTCGGGATGGCCGAAATTGTCGACCAGCAGGCGCATCATCGCCGAGCAGATGTGCCAGCCGCTGGCGATGATACCGCCGAACATCGAGGCCTCGGCCGCGGCGCGATCAATGTGGAAGCCTTGCGGATCGAAGCGCGTGGCGAAGGCGACGATCGCCTCCTCGGTGAAGTCGTGGACGCCGATCGGATAGACGCGGCCGAGCTCGAGGTCTTCCCAATAGCGCAAGGGACCGGGCATGCGATCAGCCCGCCGACCGCCAGGGATCGCGGGCGCGGGCGACTTTCATCTTCGCGACATGAAGGGACGACGACATCGCACCATCATGCGCGACGCGCGACCCAGCGCAACCGGCAACCGCATCGCGCGACCGGGGAAGCGCGCGATGCGGAACGCCGGCGAGCTGATCAGCGCGGCGGCGGTGGGCAGGGGCACTGCTCGAGGACCGGCGCCGGTCGCTCGATCCGCGCCTCCTCGGCCACGCCGTCGTCGGCGCGCGTCGCCGGGGCCACCATCGCCACCATCATGCCGGCGCACAGCAGCGCGCGCGCCATCGTCATCAAACGTCCTTCGCTCATGATCGTCTCCCTCGTTCAGCGCATCATCGCGCCTGTAACGCCTGGGTATCACGGAGCGCGATAGCGAAGGGCTATTGAGCACCGCGATCCATCGTTGGCATCAGGCATACGAGCAATGGACGCGTGATGGACGTCACACTCGCGGGAGAGGGACAACACGACGGGTCACGTCCGCGCGACGGCTAGCTCGCGCCGACGTGATGCGGACAGCGATCAGCTTGCCGGTCGCCGACGAATGAGGTTGGTACCCTTCATCACAGCGACGGTCTCGCCGCGCTGGTTGACGGCGGTCCAGTCGTAGAACGCCAGGCCCATGAACGGCTTGCTCGCCGAGGCGCGCTTTCCGGTCACGGAGAGCGAGGCGGTGATGGTGTCGCCGGCACGCACCGGCTTGGGCCAGCGTACCTCGTCGATGCCGGGCGAGCCTAGGCTGGTCTCGGGATGCAGGAAATTGTCGGCCAGCAGGCGCATCATCGCTGAACACGTGTGCCAGCCGCTGGCGATGATGCCGCCGAACATCGACGCCTCGGCCGCCGCGCGATCGATGTGGAAGGGCTGCGGGTCGAACTGACGCGCAAAGGCGACGATCTCCGCTTCGCTCAGGGTCACGCTGCCGAGCGCGTAGGTGTGCCCGATCTCGATGTCTTCCCAGTACCGCAAGGGGGCCATCACGTCACCACGCCGACAAAAGCCAGAATCCCAGCGCGCCGCATCACAGGCCCACCACGGCGGGCAGCCCGGAAACGTCCTTGATCTCGACGTAGCCATAGCCCGGATTGGCCGGCTCGTGGCCGCGATTGACCCAGACCTTGTGGCAGATGCCGAGATCGTGGGCCGGCATCAGGTCGTAGCGGAACGAGGAGGAACAATGCAACACGTCCTGCGGCCCACAGCCCAGCCGGTCGAGCATGTACTCGAAGGCGCGCAGGCGCGGCTTATAGGCACGCGCCTGCTCGGCGGTGAAGACGGCGTGGAACGGCGCGCCGAGCGTCGCGACGTTGGCGCCGATCTGCGCATCGGCGGCGTTCGACAGGATCACCAGCGGGAACTCCCTGGACAGCGCGGCGAGCGCCTTAGGCACGTCGGGATGCGGCCCCCAGCTCGGGATGCGATCGTAGATCGCGCGCGCGTCCTCGGGCCGGAAGTCGACGGCGTTGCGCCGGCAGGCGCGCTCCAGCGCGTCGTGGATGACCTGGGCGTAGGGTTTCCAGTCGCCCAGTACCTCGTCGCGTCGATAGGCGGCGAAATCGGCGACGAGGCGCGCCATATCGGGCTCGTCGAGCGTGTGCGCAAGCCGCTCGCGAGTCGCGTCGGCGATGCGGAAGTCGATCAGCGTGCCGTAGCAGTCGAACGTGATGTATTTGGGCCGCCAGGCGCTCATGACGGTCGCGACCGGGCGTCCTGTCGCGTCAGCCGCACTGCCGTGGCCGCGGCCGCCGCGAGGGCCGCCGCGAGCGTGGTCTCGCTGCCCATCAACCTGTCGGCGTCCGTGCCCTCGATGCGGGTGAGCAGCACGATGCGCGGATCGGCGTAGGCGAACAGCAGCCATTCGACGGTCAGGCCTGTGAACGCCGGCAACAGCACGCCGGTCCACCACGGCTTGTCGCGCAGGAGGATCGCGAAGCCCGCGCACAGACCTTGACCGACCACGAACGCCGTCATCGAGGCGAAGGCGAATTGATGCTTCAGCGTGACAAACCACAGGACCGAGCTCGTCGCGAGCAGGAGCCAGAGGCCGGGCGCCAGCACGCGGAACTCGAATACGCGGCCGCCGAGCGCGGTCACGGCGTAGGCGGCGCCCAGGACGAAGCCGAAGACGAGACCCTGCAGCGCCTGGTCTTCCGCGGGCACCTGGATCGACGCGATGGCGCCCAGAACGAGCGCCAGACCGGCCAGCGAGGTGGCGATCGACATCCGCTCGCGCTCGCGAAACGGCGGGTTCGCGGCCATGTCGAAGCGATCGTCTCGATGAGCCACCGGCCCTCCTCCCGTCGGCGCGATCATCGACGAGGCGAAGGGCGAGCGCAACGACGCCGCGCCGTAAGCCCTTGACCGGCAATGGCCGCATGACCGTTTTGCGTCGCAGCATGCGCGTTGACAGGCGAAACGCGAACCCCGATATTCAGTCCGTTCAGAACCATGGGCTCGACACGTCCGAAAGAGACGGAGGCCCTGCCGCCGAGCCCGGGCAAGGCGCCCGCAGACGGCGGATTATTCCGGAATATCAATGACTTTCGATGAGTTGGGGCTGAGCCCCGAAGTTCTGAAGGCGGTCGCCGAGACGGGCTACACGACGCCCACGCCGATCCAGGAGCAGGCGATCCCCTACGTCCTCATGGGACGCGACGTGCTGGGCTGCGCCCAGACCGGCACCGGCAAGACCGCCGGTTTCACCCTGCCGATGATCGACATCCTGGCTTCCGGCCGCGCCCGCGCCCGCATGCCGCGCTCGCTGATCCTCGAGCCGACGCGCGAGCTGGCCGCCCAGGTCGCCGAGTCCTTCGAGGTCTACGGCAAGTACAACAAGCTCTCGATGGCGCTCCTCATCGGCGGCATGTCGTTCGACGACCAGGAGAAGATCCTCGACCGCGGCGTCGACGTGCTGATCGCCACGCCGGGCCGCCTGCTCGATCATTTCGAGCGCGGCAAGGTGCTGCTCAACGACGTGAAGATCCTCGTCATCGACGAGGCCGACCGCATGCTCGACATGGGCTTCATCCCCGATGTCGAGCGCATCGTCTCGCTGATGCCGACCATCCGCCAGACGTTGTTCTTCTCGGCCACCATGCCGCCGGAGATCCGCAAGCTGGCCGACGCCTTCCTGATGAATCCCAAGGAAGTCACGGTGGCGCGGCCGGCGACCACGGCCTCGACCGTCAAGCAGGGCCTGGCGATCGTGCACGCGGAGGACAAGCGCGAGGCGCTGCGCCGGCTGATCCGCGACGAGGACGTCAAGAACGCGCTGATCTTCTGCAACCGCAAGAAGGACGTCGACATCCTGTTCCAGTCCTTGCGCAAGCACGGCTTCAGCGTCGGCGCGCTGCACGGCGACATGACGCAGGCGGTGCGCATGGAGACGCTGGAGCGCTTCAAGCTGGGCGAGATCCGCCTGCTGGTCGCCTCCGACGTCGCCGCCCGCGGGCTGGACATCGACGATCTCAGCCACGTCTTCAATTTCGACGCGCCGTTCCATCCCGACGACTACGTCCATCGCATCGGCCGCACCGGCCGCGCTGGCAAGACCGGCGTCGCCTACACCCTGGCCAGCCCCGACGACGGCGGCCTGGTCGAGAACATCGAGAAGCTGATCGGCAAGCCGATCCCGCGCGTCGCGGTGCCCGGCTTCGACGCGGTCGAGTTCGATCCCGAAGGCGGCGATGGCCGAAGGCGTGGCCGGGGCCGCGGGCGCGGTCGGCCAGAGCGCGGCCGCGGCCGTGGCGGCGAAGGACGGGGTCGCGACGAGCGCCGCCCCCGACGCGACCACGGCCGCGACCAGGATCGCGACGGCATCGACGATTTGCAGCCGCCGCCCGATACCGTGGCGGCACAAGGGGCCGCCGATGCCGAGGCCCGCCCGCAAGGTGATCGGCCCGAGCGTGAGCGTCCGGAGCGACGCGAGCGCCGGCGTGGCCGGGATCGCGACCGCGACCGCCCGCGCGACGGCGGCGTGACCGAGACCGGCGGCTACGAGGGCCCGACCCGCGCCCGCGGCGAGCGCGAGGAACGGCCACGCGACGAGGCGCCGCGCGAACGCCGCCGCGAGCGCGAAGAGCGGCCGCGGCGCGACGAGCCGCGCCACGAGGCGATGCGCCAGGACGACGATCGTCGCGACCGCCGTCGCGGCCGCGGCCGTGATCGCGACGACGGCCCCTCGGTGGTCGGCTTCGGCGACGCCGTGCCCACCTTCCTGGCCCGCCCGGTGACGCCGCGCCGCCGGCCGCCGCCGCGGCCCACGGCGGGCGCGGCCGAGGCCGACGGCGAGAGCTGATGCAGACGATCTTCATCCTGGTGAAGTGCGAGCTCGGCAAGGCCTACGCCGTCGCCGATAACGCCGTGCAGAGCGTCGAACAGGTGTCGGAGGTCCACTCGATCTCCGGCTCCTACGACCTGCTGATGAAATGCTATCTCGACGACGCCACCGATATCGGCCACTTCGTCACCAGCCGCGTGCAGACCCTGCCCGGCATCAAGGACACATACACCTACATCACCTTCAAGGCCTTCTCCTGAAGGCGCACAGGCCGAAGGTTCCGCGCCGCCAGCGCCACTGACAAGGCGGCGAAGACGAACATCAGCGGCTCGACCTCGTGGCGGAAGCGGTTGTTCTCCAGCACCTCGACCAGGCAGGTCGCGAGCCCGATGGCGAAGAACAGCGAGCCGACGACGAAGGCGCGCGAGCGCAGCGTCTCGTCGCGGCCGCGCCACGACATCCAGCGCCGCGCGAACACCCATGCGGTCAGCCAAACCGCGACGACCAGCACCACCGTCAGCGACGGCGCGTGCGACTTGTCGGCTCCGCCGCCGATCGGTAGCCACAGCGCGCGGTCGAACATGTCGATATAGGACCGTAGGCTTCCGACGTTGTCACCGCTCGCCGAGGGCCCGTCGTGACCGCTGCCGATATAGATGTAGTGGTGGCTGGCGCTGAGGAAGATGCGCACCGCGCGACGTACGTTCTTGAGATAGATGTCGGGCGCCGCCGCGATCATGCACGGCACCGCCTTGGAGAACCGATCGGCAGCGCTTAGGATCTCAAGCGAATTGTAGTCGCGCAGATAGGGCCGAGCGTCGTCCAACCGCCGGCTGGTGTCGACGAACCGGGCGTCGTGCTGCACGTACGGCCGATAGACCTTGGTCCAGGCGAAGGCGCCAAGCTCGACAATTGGATCGCAGCCGCCGCGCTGCATCGCCTCGCGTAGCGCCGGACGAGGCACCTCGACGGTCACCATGCGCGCCGCGTTCATCGGTCCCCATGAGCTCGCGGCGAACGTGTCGAACAGCATCAGGTTCTTGGCGTAGACCAGCAGCGGCAGCGAGATCGACGCTGCCAGCAAGGGCAGGAAGCGACGCGGCCACGCATCGCGCCAGGGTAGGCAGGCCAGCGCACAGGCCAGCGGCACCATGGCGATGTGGAACGTCGCGCGACTCAAGGTCAGGGTCCACATGGCCAGCACGAAGCCCAGGAAGGCGGCACGGCGCTGTGGTCCGTCGAGCTCGATCGCGCTCCATGTCGCCAGCAGCACCATGGCCGCGACGAAGCTGGTCGACAGCGGGAAGTTCTCGTAGAGCAGCGCCGCCGGCATCACCGCGAAGATCGCAGCGGCGACGAAGCCCAAGCCGATCGCGCCGCTCAGCCGCGTGACAAGGCGATAGATGAGCACGACCGACAGCAGGTTCGACGCCATGGCCGTTGCGTAGAGCAGCGCCGCGTCGCCGAACAGCTTCAGCGACAGGCCGTAGAGCAGGTTCCACAGTGGCGGCTGGCTGTGCATGTACCAAAGCCCGGCGACAAGATCGTCGCGCAGAATCTGCGGGTTCTGGAACTGCCAGTGATCGGGCATCCGCGAGATCGGCTCGACGCCAGCGGCCAGCGCGACCAGGCGCGCGGCGGCGAAGACAACGAACAAGGCGGGCAGATGCCAAGCGCGCAGGGACGCGGCCACACGGCCGAAGAACGCTGCCATGTCCGCGCCTCCGTCGACTACTCGACAACAGAACCGGCGACGGGCTTCCAAGGGCCAGGTCCAATGAACCACCACGCGAATCGGGCAGGCGCCAACGCGCGCGGCGACGCACGCTGGTTGATCGCGACGACGATATCCCGCGAAACGACACGACCGCCCTACGGGCGGAAATCGCCGTCCATCAGCGGTTCATCCATTTTTGGTTCATCACCCGGGCGACAATCGCGCGGGCCTGTCCTGGAAGTTCGCGCAGCTTCAGTGTGGCTGCGCGAACAACCCAATGCCGCACACCGGCAAACCGACATGGGGGCCGGCGCTACCATGCGCAAGAGGTTCTTCCTCGAGCCCCGGCCGTGTCGCACGCCGCGATGGCCTCCGACATGTCGACGCGCATGCCGAGTGCGAGAGGATCGACGCGAAGCGCGTACAGTGAAGATCAAGCCGATCCGGACGGAGGCCGACTATGACGCGGCGCTGCGCGCGATCGAGAAGTACTTCGATCACCCGCGGCGGAGGGGCACGCTGGAAGCCGATCGCTTTGACGTGCTCGCGACCCTGATCGAGGCCCACGAGCGCAAGCGCTGGCCGATCGACCCGCCCTCCCCTGTCGACGCCATCTGATCGTCAGTCTTCAGGTGCTCGGCGTCCGATGAGGAACAACGCCGCCCAGATCGCGTGGGCCGTGGCGAGCGGCGCGATAACTAGCAAACCGTAGTCGGCGTTCGTGATGAACACAGGAATCAAGAACATCGACAGGAACAGCCAGGTCAGCGGGCAGAGCGCGATCCAGCGCACAACGACATGCAGACGAGGGTTGGCCGCAACCATGTCGTAGCCGAACACGCTGCACAGGCTGAGGACCAAACCAGCTGGAACGCCCATAACGATAACCCACTCGATCGGCACCCCAGCCCAAGGGGAGGTCGCCCACAATATGCCGAGCGTGCAGCCCGCGAAGGCGGCAGGAATGGCGCCGAGGCCCTAGGTCCAGCGCGAATCGCTCCAGAGTCCGAGCGGCCGCATGTCTGCCTACGCCCACACCCGCTTGTACAGCTCGACGATCTCGTCCTTCGTCGGCACGCGCGGGTTGTTGTTGGGCGAACCCGACGCCAGCGCTTGCTCGGCCATGGTCGGCATCAGTGACACATACCTGGACTCGTCGATGCCGTAGGCCTTGGGCGTCGGCACCTTGAGGTCGGTGTTGAGCTTCGTCAGCGAATCCAGCAGCAACGCCACCGCGGTCTGGTCGGAGACCTCCTCGCCGGCCACGCCCATGGCGCGCGCGCAGTCGGCGTAGCGGTCGAGCGCGGCGTTGGCCGAGAAGGCGGTGATCGCCGGCAGCAGCATGGCGTTGGAGAGGCCATGTGGCACGTGGAAGAAGGCGCCGATTGGCCGGCTCATGCCGTGCACCAGCGCCACCGAGGAGTTGGAGAACGCCATACCGGCCTGCGTGGCGGCCAGCATCATCTTCTCGCGCGCCGCGCGGTTGTCGGGCTGATCGCAGACGATGCGGATATTGTCGTGGATCAACCGCATCGCCGATCGCGCCATACTGTCGGCGTGCGGGCTGGCGCGCTTGCTGACATAGGCCTCGATGGCGTGGGTCAGCGAGTCGATGCCGGTGTCGGCGGTCAGGCGATACGGCTTGGTGAGCGTCAGCTCGTAGTCGACGATGGCGGCGGCGGCCATGCAGGGCACGCCGGCGATCAGCATCTTCTCGTCGGTCTCCGTGTCGGTGATCACGGTGAAGCGCGTCACCTCCGAGCCGGTGCCGGCGGTGGTCGGGATCGCCACCAGCGGCAGACCTTGCTTGGGAATCGGGTTGGGCACCTTGTACTGGCGCATCTTGCCGCCATTGGCCGCCAGCACGCTCATCGCCTTGGCCGTATCGATCGGCGAGCCACCGCCGAAGGCCACCAGGCTGTCGTAGTTGCCGGCCTTCAGCGCCGCGACGCCGGCCTCGATCACGTCGGTGGTCGGATCCTCGATCGTGTCGGAGAACACGTCGAACTGGACGCCGGCCTTGGCCAGCGCGTCGGTGCAGGCCGCGAGCTTGCCGCTCTTGACCATGAACTTGTCGGTGACCACCAGCGGCCGCGTGCCGCCGACCTGCTTCAAGGTGTCGGCGACCTGCGCCACGGCACCGCCGCCGATGACGATGACGCGCGGCGTCAGGATGGTGGCAATGGTCATGCGTTTCCTCCGGCGATGTCGCCACTGACTTTAGAGCAACACGCCGCAAATCGGCAGCACCCTGTCGTCACGGGGTCGCCCCATGGCGATCGCATATGGCCTTCAAGGCTGGGGGCGCGCCACTCCAGCGGTGCGATGGCCAGTCGAGAAGGCGCGCCACTGGAGTGGCGCGCCCCGACCAAAACAGCGACATTCATGATCTTTGGGCCGCGTCGCTCCAACGACGCATCATGAGCGCCGCTGGAGCGGCGCTGCCCGAGCCATGAATCGGCCCTTGCCCGGCCCCGCCCGGCATGTCCATCATAGCGCCGCTACGTTCCCCTCCACGAACAGCGGCGGCAAGCCGCGCCATGGAACGAATTGGGAGGACTCCATATGCGACCGATCCGTTTGTTGGCGTCTGCGTTCGCGTTCGCGTCGGCGTTGAGTATTGGAGCCGGCATGGCCGGCGCGCAGACCACCTTGCGCGTGGTCAACCACTCGGACCTCAAGGTCATCGATCCGATCTGGACGACGGCCTACATCGTGCGCAACCACGGCTACATGATCTACGACACGCTGTTCGCGGTGGACGGCAAGCTGCAGGTCCAGCCGCAGATGGTCGACACCTGGACCGTGTCGGACGACAAGCTCACCTACACCTTCAAGCTGCGCGACGGGCTGGAGTGGCACGACGGACCGCCGGTCACGTCGGCTGACGTCATCCCCTCGATCAAGCGCTGGGCGGCGCGCGATCCGCTTGGCCAGCTGATGATGAAGGTCGTCAAGGAGATGGTCGAGGTCGACGCCAAGACCTTCCGCGTCGTGCTCACCGAGGCCTCGCCGCTACTGATGATGGCGCTCTCCAAGCCCTCGGGCACGCTGTTTATCATGCCCAAGCGCGTGGCCGAGACCGATCCCTTCACCCAGCTCTCCGACACCACCGGCTCGGGCCCGTTCATCTTCAAGCGTGACGAGTGGAAGCCGGGCGACAAGACGGTCTACGTCAAGAACCCGAAGTACAAGCCGCGCGCCGAGCCACCTTCGGGCCTGGCCGGCGGCAAGGTCGCCAAGGTCGACCGCGTCGAATGGGTAGCGATGTCGGATCAGCAGACGGTGGTCAACGCGTTGATCAACGGCGAGATCGACATGATCGAATCGCCGCAGTTCGACCTGTTCCCGCTCTTCGCCAAGGACAAGAACATCGAGCTGTTCGCCGCCAATCCGCTGGGCCTGCAGTACCTCTTCCGCTTCAACGTGCTGCACAAGCCGTTCGACAACCCGAAGATCCGCCAGGCGCTGCTCTACGGCTTCAACCAGGAGGACTACCTGAAGGCCGTGATCGGCGATCCCAAGTACTATCGCACCTGCATGGCGATGTTCATGTGCGACACGCCGCTGGCCTCGACCAAGGGCTGGGAGGACAAGCTCCAGTCGAACATCGAGAAGGCCCGGGCGCTGGTCCGGGAAGCCGGCTATGACGGCACGCCGGTGGTGCTGCTGGGCACGACCGATCTCTACGTGCTCAACAACCTGGCGCCGGTCGCCAAGGCGCAGATGGAGCGCATCGGGCTGAAGGTCGACATGCAGCAGATGGACTGGTCGACCCTGGTGGCGCGACGCGCCAAGAAGGAGCCGCCACCGGTCGGCTGGAACGCGCTGCTGACGGCGGCCGCCTCGGTCGACATCGTCAACCCGCTGGTCAACTCGATGACCAACGCGGCCTGCGACGGCGCCTGGTTCGGCTGGGCCTGCGATGCCAAGCTGGTCGAGCTGCGCGCCGACTTCGCGCGGGCGACGGACCTCGCCAAGCAGCGCGAGATCGTCGAGGCGATCCAGATGCGCATCGTCGAGTACCCGACGCACATCTTCCTCGGCCAGTGGAACCAGCCGATCGCGCGCCGCACCTCGATCAGCGGCAACATCGAATCGGCGGTGACGGTGTTCTGGAACATCGAGAAGAAGCGGTAGCGGTCTTCCTCCCTCTCCCCGCTCGCGGGGAGAGGGAGGAAAACCCGTATGCGATAGCCCTGCTCAGCGGAGCTTGACCTACGGCTTCGCCGGCGCGGGCAGGCGGCAGCCTTCGAGCCAGGTCGGCGCGGGATCCTCGGCCTTCCGGCCGTTGGGCACCAGTAACGCGTGCTCCTCGCGCGGTACGTCGAACAGTGCGATCGCGCGCCGGGTAGCGCCGGCTTCGAGCGCCAGCTCGTCGATCTCGGCGGCGTTGGCGTCGCCTGACGGCTCGTCGGTGCTCTCGGGCGTCGTCTCGCCGTCGGCGCGCGCCACCAGCAATCGGCGCGGCGTCACCAGCACGCCATCGTCGGCGCGATTGACGATCTCATAGTCGACCAGCAGCAGCGCGTTGCCGCGCCCCGGCGTCACGCGCCGGCCGCCGGGCGCCTCGTACGCATCGAGCCACGATGCGTCGTGCACGATCGTGGCGAGCAGACCGTTCTGCGTGCCCTGGCGCGCGATGTCGGCGCAGCGCGGCGCGCGCGCGTAAGCCGCCTTGGCGCGCTCGCGCTCCGCCGGATCGCCCATGACCATGCGCTTGGCGCCGTCGATGGCGATGGTGGAGGCGATAGAGCTGCCCACCGCGCCACCCACCGCGCCGACGACGGCGCAACCGGCGACGCCGAGCATTGATGGCACGAGGATGGACGCGAGCGCGACGAACCGGACGGACATGGCGACCTCCCCGGTGTTTCGGTCGCCGCCAAGCTCCGCCCCGATTGTGCAGAAATCGGGGCGGGTGAGGTCGCAGGTGGTTTCTTCTCCCTCTCCCCGCAGGCGGGGAAAGGGTCGGGGTGAGGGGGAGCCACAGGTTGCGCACGACGGCGGTGCGTTACTTGAATCAGCCCCTCACCCTAACCCTCTCCCCGCAGGCGGGGAGGGGGAATCAGATTTACGACCGCAGACTACCCAGGAAGCCGACGACCTGCTCGGTGAAGGGATCGTTGACGTCGCCGGCCACCATGTGCGCGGCGCCCTGCACGTCGACGTAGCGCGCATTGGGCACGCGCGACACGAACTCCCGGGCGATCTCCTCCGACACCAGCTCGCTCGATCCGCCGCGCACCAGCAGCACGGGCACGTCGAGGTTCCGCGCCGCCGCCGTCAGGCGCGCCTCGCGATTGGCGTCGCCGCGACGCCTGTCGTCGCGCACGAACGCCGGATCGTAGTGCCAGCGATAGCGGCCATCGGCACCCAGCCGTAGGTTCTTGCGCAGCCCGTCGAGCTTCTTCGGTCGCGGGCGATGCGGCAGGTAGGCCGCGATCGCGTCGGCGGCGTCTTCCAAGGTTGCGAAGCCGTCATCGATATGCGCCGCCATGAAGCCGCGGATCCGGCTGACGCCAACGGCATCGACGCGCGGCGTGATGTCGACCAGCACCAGGGCGACGGCGATCGGGCTGGGCGCTTCGTCGGCCGCGATCAGGCTGGCGATACCGCCGAGCGACGCGCCGATCAGGATCGGCTTGCGCGGCAGGCTGGCGGCCAAGGTGCGTACATCATCGGCGAATCTGTCGATCGCGTAACCGCCATCCGGCGACCAGCCGCTGTCGCCATGGCCGCGCAGATCCGCGGCGATGGCGTAGTAGCCATGACCCGCAAGCACCGACGCGGTACGCTTCCAGGCATGCCGCGTCTGGCCGCCGCCATGCAGCAGGACCGCCGGCTGATGATCGGGTGAGCCCCAGGTATCGGCGACCAGCTCGATGCCGTCAGCCATGCGGAAACGCCGCTCGGTCGGCGGCGGGTCTTTCGCTTCGATCGTCGTATCCACGCGTGCCACCTCTACACCACGGACCTGCTGTTCGAACGCCGAGAACCGAGATCTTGCTGGGACCGCCGGCGTCCCGCCGGCGGTCCCAATGACGGCTTACGTCCGTGCCCGGAAATTGAACTCGGCGCCGGCGCGGATGCCGGTGGGCCAGCGCGCGGTGATGGTCTTGAGCTTGGTGTAGAAGCGCACGCCTTCCATGCCGTAGATGCCGTGGTCGCCGAACACCGAGGCCTTCCAGCCGCCGAAGCTGTGATAGGCGACCGGCACCGGGATCGGCACGTTGATTCCGACCATGCCGATCTTGACGTTGTTGGCGAAGGTGCGCGCGGCGTCGCCGTCGCGGGTGAAGATCGCCGTGCCGTTGCCATAGGCGTGGTCGTTGACCAGCTTGATCGCCTCGTCGAAGCCGTCGGTGCGCACGATCGACAGCACCGGCCCGAAGATCTCGTCCTTGTAAATGGTCATGTCCGACTTGACGTTGTCGAACAGGCAGCCGCCCATGAAGTTGCCGTTCTCGTAGCCCTGCAGCTTCAGCCCGCGGCCATCGACCACCAGCTTGGCGCCTTCCTTCACGCCCTGGTCGACATAGCCCATCACCTTGTCGCGGTGTTGGCGCGTTACCAGCGGGCCCATCTCCGACTGCGGATCCAGCCCCGGCCCGACCTTCAGCGCCGCCACGCGCGGCGCCAGCTTCTCAATCAGCTTGTCGCCGACACCGCCCACGGCGACGGCGACGGAGATCGCCATGCAGCGCTCGCCGGCGGCGCCATAGCCGGCGCCGATCAGCGCGTCGGTCGCCTGGTCGAGATCGGCGTCGGGCATGATCACCATGTGGTTCTTCGCCCCACACAGCGCCTGCACGCGCTTATTCATCGCCGTGCCCTTGTGATAGACGTACTCGCCGATCGCCGTGGAACCGACGAAGGAGATCGCCGGCACATCGGGATGCTCCAGCAGCGCGTCGACCGCGACCTTGTCGCCGTTGAGCACCTGGAAGATGCCGGCCGGCGCGCCGGCCTCGGCGTAGAGCTCGGCCAGCAGCATCGGCGCGCTGGGATCCTTCTCCGACGGCTTGAGGATGAAGGCGTTGCCGCAAGCCACCGCCATCGCGCCCATCCAGCACGGAATCATGATCGGGAAGTTGAACGGCGTGATGCCGGCGACCACGCCCAGCGGCTGGCGGATCGACCACGAGTCCATGTCCGAGGCGACCTGCTCGGTGAAATCGCCGCGCATGTGGTGGGCGATGCCGCAGGCGAACTCCACGACCTCCAGCCCGCGGCCAACCTCGCCCTTGGCGTCGTCGAAGGTCTTGCCGTGCTCCAGCGACAGATGACGCGCCAGATCGTCGATGCGCTTCTCGATCAGGCCCTTGAGATTGAACATCACGCGCTGGCGGCGCAGCGGCGGCGTGTTGGCCCAGGCGAGCTGCGCCTTCTTCGCGACCTGCACCGCCGCGTCGATCTCGCCCGCCGAGGCGAAGGCGACCTTGGCCGTGACCTCGCCGGTCGCCGGGTTGGTGATGTCACCGGTGCGGCCGCTGCTGCCGGCGACGCTCTTGTTCCCGATGTAGTGCCCGATCTGCGCGACCATCTTGTCCCTCGTGTGTGGAATTCGGCGCGTTCTAGCATCCGAGACCCCGGGGGCAAAGCGGCACTCCTGGGCACATTCAGTTCAATCTAGGCAGCCTGTCATCCCGAGCGCAGCGAGGGATCTAGTGCCGGACTAGATCCCTCGCTGCGCTCGGGATGACAGAGAGTTCCGTTCGATCGCATATGAGTTAGACGGATACTCCTTCTCCCCGCGAAGCTTAGGGGCCGCGGACGGCCCCTAAGCTTCGCGGGGAGAAGAAAAAAGAAAGGCCGCCTTTCGGCGGCCTTTAGCTGAACGCGCGACGGCGATCAGTTGTGCTTGGCGATCTCCATGCGGCCGACCTGGTCGCGATGGACCTCGTCCGGGCCGTCGGCCAGGCGCAGGGTGCGCTGGTGGGCGTACATGCTGGCGAGCTTGAAGACCTGCGAGACGCCACCCGCGCCGTGCAGCTGCAAGCAGCGGTCGACGACCTTCGACGTGATGTTCGGCACCGCGACCTTGATCATGGCGATCTGCTGGCGCGCTTCCTTGTTGCCGAACTTGTCCATCGCCCAGGCCGCCTTGAGCACCAGCAGGCGGGCCATGTCGATTTCCATGCGCATGTCGGCGACATGCGCCTTGGTGACGCCCATCTCCGAGACGCGCTGGCCGAAGGCGACGCGGCTCTTGGCGCGCTTGATCGCCATCTCCAGCGCGCGTTCCGCCACGCCGATCGCGCGCATGCAGTGATGGATACGGCCCGGCCCGAGGCGGCCCTGGGCGATCTCGAAGCCGCGGCCCTCGCCAAGCAGCATGTGGTCCTTCGGCACGCGCACGTTGTCGTAGATCACCTCTGCGTGGCCGTGCGGCGCGTCGTCATAGCCGAAGACGTGCAGCATCTTGACGATCTTGATGCCGGGTGTGTCGCGCGGCACGACGATCATCGACTGCTGGCGGTACGGCGGCGCGTTGGGGTCGCTCTTGCCCATGAAGACGATGACCTTGCAGCGCGGATCGCCCATGCCCGAGGACCACCACTTGCGGCCGTTGATCACGTAGTGATCGCCGTCGCTCTCGATGCGGCTCTCGATGTTCTTGGCGTCCGACGACGCCACCGCCGGCTCGGTCATGGCGAAGCAGGAGCGGATCTCGCCGTTGAGCAGCGGGGTGAGCCACTTCTTCTGCAGCGCCGGCGAGGCGTAGCGGGCGAAGACTTCCATGTTGCCGGTGTCGGGCGCCGAGCAGTTGGTCGCCTCGGAGGCGATGCTCGAGCGGCCCAGCACCTCGCAAATCGGCGCGTATTCGAGGTTCGACAGGCCCATCGTGCCGTGCGTGTCGCCGCTGTCGCGATCCTTGGGCAGGAACATGTTCCACAGGCCGCGCTTGCGCGCCTCGGCCTTGCACTCCTCCATGACGGCCGGGAGCTGCCAGCGGTCCTTGGCGCTCTCCATCTGCTGCTCGTACACGGGCTCGGCCGGGTAGATTACCTCGTCCATGAATTTGTGCATCCGCTCCAGCAAATCCTTGGTGCGGTCCGTGTATTCGAAATCCATCGTGGTCTCCCCTCGTGCGGCGCTGCACGGACTCTGGCGCAAATCGCCAGTGGAATGAACGGTCATTTTCGCGCAGGGGGCGCCCACCATCCGCTTCGCGGAACCAACCGCGTCGACTACAGTGTCGGCCTCACATCAGGAGACGCGTGATGTCTGTTCGATCCCTGCTCGCGGCCGCCGCGCTGGCGCTCATCCCGTCCATCGCCCCGGCGCAGATCACGCCGGCGACCAGCGGCGACGTCGATCCGGCGGAGTTCGTGCGCATCCTCCAGTCGATGGGCAACACGGCCAAGGTGCAGACGGACAAGGATGGCGAGCCGGAGATCGAGGGCAGGACGCAGAACATCAATTTCCTGATTTTTTTCTACAACTGCCAGAAGCAGGCGCAGCCGGTACGCTGCCGCAGCTACCAGTTCTGGGCCAGCTTCCACGATCTGAACCCGCGGCCGACCTTGGAGCAGCTCAACCAGTGGAACGAGACCAAGCGGCTGGCGCAGGCCTCGACCGACGGGCAGGGCCGCTATCGCCTGAAGATGAACGTCAACCCCAAGGGCGCCGACGTCGACGTGAGCTTCCGGGCGTATATGGAGTGGTGGAACCTCGCGCTGCGCGAGTACATGGTCTATATCGGCTTCAGGAAGTAGGTCGCTGCGCCAGCCACAGGCCGAAGGCGAGGCAGGCCACGGCGAGAAGGAAGAGCGGCGACAGCGTCTCGCCCAGCAGCGCCCAGCCGAGCAGGGCGGCGGCCGGCGGGCTGACGGAGACGAACACGGTCACCCTCGTCGGGCTGATACGCGCCAGCGCGTAGAGCCAGAGGAAATAGGCCAGGGCGCTGGCCAGGCCGACGAACAGAACCGCGCCCCACGCCGCCGCGTCGAAGCGCGTCTCCTGGCTGAACAACCCTTCGCCGGTCGCCAACGGCAGGAGAAAGGCGACCGACGCCACCATGGCGAACCAGCTCACCTGTAGCGCTGGATATTTCAACACATATGGTTTGTAGAATACACTACAGACCGCGCCGGTCAGCGCCGAGGCGAACACCGCCACCTCGCCCCACCATCCCGCTTCGCCACCCAAGGCCTTGTCGCCCAACACAAAAGCCACGCCGGCGAAGCTCAGCGACACGCCCGCCGTCCTGAGGAGCGTCATCCGCTCCAGCCGCAAGGCGGCGGCCAGCAGCATGGTGAGCAGCGGAAATGTCGCGAAAATTAGGGACGCGCGCGCCGCTGGCATGAACCGCAGACCCCAGTTCAACAGCGCGATCAGGACGCCGAACTGCGCGATGCCCAGCAGCGCCACCGGCAACAGATCGCGGCGCTCGAAGCGCTGGCGGCGGATCAGCAGCAGCGGCGGCAGGAGGCAGAGCGCGCCGACGCTGTAGCGCAGGAGCGCGAGCGTCGCCGGCGGCATCTGCTCGAGCGCGAAGCGGCTGGCGACCATCGCCGCGCCGATCAGCAAGCCGTTGGTCGCCGCGGCGAGCATCGGCAAGGCGGCGTTCACGCCAGCGCCTTTTCCCAGGTCTCGCCGACCAGGTCCTTGCCGAACTTGTGGTAGCGCTCCTCCTCGACCAGGCGATAGCCCTCGGAGGCGTAGATCGCGCGCGCCGCGACCAGCACGTCGTGTGTCCACAAAGTCATCTTGCGATAGCCCGTCTCGCGCGCGAAGCGCTCGCATTCGCGCACCATCATGCGGCCCAGCCCGCTACCGCGGGTCTCGGGCTCGACCAGCACCATGCGCAGCCGCGCCACCCGGGCGCTGTCGCGCACGACGAAGGCGCAACCTACCGGCCGGCCGTCCTTCTCGGCGATCACCGAACGCTCGCGCACCGGATCGAAGTCGCGGATGAACTTGCTGGCGATCTCCGCCACCAGCCCCTCGAACTCGTGGTTCCAGCCGAACTCCTCGGCGTAGAGCGTGCCGTGGCGGCTCACCACCCAACCCATATCGCCGATGCGATGCGGGCGCAGCACGTAGGTCGCGCGCTCGCGATGGCCGCCCAGCACGCGCTCGATGACGTCCATCGATTCGAGTAAGCGGCGCTGGTCGGGCTCGGCCACCTTGGCCAGCATCGTCCGGAGCTCGGCCTGCGAGGCGCGGTCGACCGGCGCGAAGGCCTTGCGCCCGGCGCGCGTCGCCGCCAGCAGCTGGCGGCGTCCATCCTCGGCCGAGCGCACGCGCTCGACCAGGCCCTGCCGCGCGAGCTTCGCCAGGATGCGGCTGAGATAGCCAGCGTCGACGCCCAGCTCGCGCACCAGCTCGCTGGCCGTGAGCCCGTCGCGGTGCGTCAGCTCGTACATGATGCGCCCCTCGGTCAGGTTGAACGGCCCGTCGTTCAAGCCCTCGCGCAGGGCGCCGATGCGCGCAGTGTAGAAACGGCTGAAGCGGCGCATCGCGCGCACGCGGCGGTCCAGTTCGCTCTCGCTCATGACGACGATCGTCAACCGGTTAGTTGCTTTTGTCAATCATTGCCCGGATGCGCGGCGGCCGCTACACCGGCGGCAACCAGAAAACACGCGTGGTGGAGAAACGTCCTTGGATACCCCGATGAAGGCGCCGTTCCGGCCGATCGAGTTCCTGAGCCGCGACGTCGCGCTCGACCGGCGCGCCGATGGCAGCATGGTGCTGCGCTCACGCCACAAGCTGATCCCCTACGAGCGCCACGTGCCCGCGTTCCTGGCGAAATGGGCCGACGAGGCGCCGGATCGCGTCTGGCTGGCGCAACGCCGCGGCGCGGATCGCGCCTGGCTGACGGTGACCTACGCCGAGGCGAAGGCGCGCGTCGACGCGCTGACACAAGCCCTCCTCGATCGCGGCTTCGGGCCCGACACGCCGATCCTGCCGATCAGCGGCAACTCGATCGAGTTCGGCCTGCTGACCATGGCCGCGATGCAGGCGCGCGCGCCACTGGCGCCGGCCTCGCCGGCCTATTCGCTGATGAGCCAGGACCACGCCAAGCTGGCCTACATCGTCAAGCTGATCCGCCCGGCGATGATCTTCACGCAGAACGGCACGATGTTCGCCAAGGCGCTCGCCTCGCTTGACGCCGCAGGCCTGCTCGAGGGCGTCACCTTGGTGCATGTCGACGACGCGCCGCCAGGCCTGCAGTCGACGCCTTACGCCGCGCTCGAAGCGACCACGCCGACGGACGCCGTCGCGCGCTCGCTGGCGATGATCGACGGCAAGACCGTGGGCAAGTTCCTGTTCACCTCAGGCTCGACCGGCATGCCCAAGGCCGTGGTCAACACGCAGGAGATGATGTGCGCCAACATCGCCATGGGGCAGATGTCGCGCGTACGCAAGCCGGACGAGCCGCCTGGCGTGATGCTCGACTGGCTGCCGTGGAACCACACCATGGGCGGCAACGCCACCTTCCAGGCCAACCTCGCCGATGGCGGCACGACCTATATCGACGACGGACGGCCGGTGCCCGGCCTGTTCGACGAGACCTTGCGCAATCTGCGCGACGTGCCGACCACCTACTTCGCCAACGTGCCCGCCGGCTACGCCATGCTGGCCACCGCGCTGGAACGCGACCACGATCTGGCGCGAGTCTTCTTCCGCGATCTGAAGATACTGGCCTATGGCGGCGCCACCCTGCCCGACGATCTCTACGATCGCATGCAGGCGCTGTCGGTGCGCCACACCGGCTATCGCATCCCGTTCGTCACCGGCTGGGGCTGCACCGAGACGGCGCCGACGGCGACCAGCGTGCATTGGGCGAGCGAGCGCGTCGGGTTGATCGGCCTGCCCTTCCCCGGCGTCGAGCTGAAGATGATTCCCACCGGCGAGGACGGCCGCTACGAGCTGCGCCTGCGCGGCATCATCGTGACGCCAGGCTATCACCGCCAGCCCGAGCTGACAGCGACGATGTTCGACGAGGAGGGCTTCTACAAGATCGGTGACGCGGGCCGCTTCGTCGACCCCGCCGACCCGTCGCAGGGCCTGATCTTCGACGGCCGCGTGGTCGAGGACTTCAAGCTGATGTCCGGCACCTTCGTGCTGGTCGGTACCTTGCGCACCACGGTGATCGCCGCCGCCACGCCGGTGCTGCAGGACGCGGTGATCGCCGGCCAGGACAAGAGCGACGTCACCATCCTCGGCTTCCCCAACATTGCTGCCTGCCGCCTGCTCGCGGGCGACAGCGAGGCCAAGCAGCCGCTTGCCGACGTGCTGCGCCATCCGGCTGTCATCGCGCGCCTGAAGGATGGCATCGCGGCAATGAACCGCGACGCGCGCGGCTCCTCGATGCAGGTCAAGCGCGCGCTCTTGATAACCGAGCCACCATCAGTCGACGGCCACGAGCTGACCGACAAGGGCTACATCAACCAGCGCGCGACGCTGACGCGGCGTAAGGCGTTGGTCGACAAGCTCTACGCCAATCCACCAGATCCGGACGTGATCGTCATCGGCTAGCGCCGATCACCGGCTCGGCGTCTTCTTCCCTGATGCGGCGTTGACCTGCTTGGGTGTCACCCGTGGGACGGCGGACATGTAACCCAGCGTGCCCGGAGCCCAGGGTCCGAGCGTCCAGTCGACGGTGAGCAGCGCGGCGCCGCCCGTGCGCGTCGTGTAGGCGAGCGACTTCGCCAAACGCTCCACATCGAAGTTCTGCAGACGGATGCAGCCGTGCGTCGTCTCCCATCCCTGGAATTCGGCTCGTGGACTGGACAGGTCGCTGCCACCGCCATGGATGCCGAGCCCCGACCGCCCCGTCGCCACGCCCTTCTCGGGCTGCAGCGGAATGAACCACGGGCCGAACTTCTTGCCATCACGATCGAGGGCGGGAATTGGTACCGGCTCGCCGCACCAATAGCGCCCGACCGGCGTGTTGCCGTTATTGCGCTTCTGGTCCGCGAAATCGCCCTCGCCGCGCGCCTCGGTGGACCAGTGGAACTCGCCAGCGCCACCATGCACGCGCAACTGCTTGTGCACCGCGTGGAAGATCAGATGGATATCCTTGGCGCTATTCAGCGTCATAACGCCTCCCCCGAAATGCGCCGCACACGTCGGGGCCGGCTACTCGTCCGCGCGCGACTCCCTGATACGCCGCGTGCCCTGGAACACCGGCTTGAGCGGATCCATCACGAAGCGGATTCGTGGCAGGTCGGTATCGACAGTGCAGCAGGTGCCGATGATCGGATCGGCGAGCGTGATATCGCCGGCGTTCCAAGCCGAAGCGTCGAAAGCCGAGACCTGCGGCTTGCCGCGCTCGGATTTGTGGAAGGCGTATTTGGGATCGACCTGGATCAGCAGCGGCGTGGTTTGGCCGTCGAGCGGCGCGTTGGCCGCGGTCACCCAGTTGATGTACTGCACGTCGGAGCCGGCGACCGGCTGCGGATCGACCAGTGCGCAGTCGAGCACGGTCTTGCCATCCTTCTTCGCCGTGCCCATGACACGATCATGGCGGCGCGTGAACTTCACCTCGCCGTGCTCGACCGGGAAGCCCCAGCGGCTGCGCAACTCCTTCGCCGCCGCCTCGGTGCTGGCCAGCGCACCCAGCAGGAAGCCGCGCGGGTGGGCGCCGGCGCGGCTGCCCAGGCGCAGCACCGCGAGGTTGAAGGCGCCCACCGGGCTTTCGGGATAGCGCGTGAAGGCGGCGATCACGTAGGACGGCAGCGCCGGGTGCATCGCCTTGGGCAGCAGGCCTTCCGTCGAGGTCCGCGGCACCTCGATCAGCAGCTGCATCATCTCGGCCTTGGGCAGCGCCCACGCCTCGGTGTCGAGATTGGCCACCGTGGGCAGGCGCCTGGGGTCGCGCGTGATGTCGAGCGTTCCGTAGAGGGGCATGGCCTACTCCGCCGCCGCGACATTGGAAGGCTTGCTGGCGAAGACCGGCATGACTTCCTTGCCGAACAGGCGAAGGCTCGCCATCACCTGCTCCTGCGGAATCGTCTCGTTGGCGTTGAGGATGAAGTTCACGCAATCGACGCCCAGCGACTCCCAATGCTTGATCGCGCGGATGATGCGGGCGGGATCGCCATAGGCCATGCCCTCGGTCTGCTGCTCCGAAGCGTCGGGGCCGGTGGCGGCCCGGCGCAGCGCTGGCAGCAGGCCGAGCGACTGGTAGGACGGCGAGGAGAAAACCTCGCGGGTCGAGATCAGCTGCGTGGCGAGATAGTTGAAGGTGTTGCCCAGCCGCTTGCCGGTCTCGACGCCGATCTTCTCGTCCTCGTGGCAGAAGAGGAAGTTGGTGGTCGCGACCTGCTCGTTGACGAACGAGCCGACCGGCTCGCAGAGCTGGATGCGCCGGCGGTACTCCTTGATCTTCTTCTCCTGCTCGGCGTAGCCGGCGAAGGACAGGCCGAGGCTGCCCATGCCGCGATCGGCGGCGTCGATCTCGGTGCCCGGGCTGGTCACCGCCACCCACATCGGCGGGTGCGGCTTCTGGTAGGGCTTGGGCAGGATGGTGCGCTCCGGCATCGACCAGAACTCGCCCTGATAGGCGAAGGTCTCCTGCGTCCACATCTTGGGCAGGCAGCGCACGAACTCGTCCCAGCTCTTCTTCGTGGTGTCGGGGTTGGCGCGGAAGCCACCCAGCTCCGTCCACGTCGCCGAACGGCCCGTGCCGACCTCCAGCCGACCGCCCGAGAGGATGTCGAGCGTCGCGGTTTTCTCGGCGATCTTGATCGGGTGGTTGAACTCCGGCACGCACACCACGATGCCGTGGCCGACACGGATGTTCTTGGTCACCATGGCGCAGGCGGTGAGGAACAGCTCCGGCGCCGAGCAGTGCGAGTACTCCTCGAGGAAGTGATGCTCGACCGCCCAGACGTTGGAGAAGCCCAGCTGGTCGGCCAGCTTCACCTGCTCGAGGCAGTTGTTGTAGACCTCGCGCTCGCGCTCGGGCGTCCACGGCCGGGGAATGGAGATTTCATAGAACAGGCCGAATTTCATGCTGTCCTCCGCGATCGGACGCTCGTTCTGCTGCCAACGATAGGCACCCGGGCCACACCCCCGCAACCTCCCGCTTTCGCGTGGCAGACATCTTCGGGCCGCGCCGCTCCAGCGGCGATCGTGCTAGGGTAAGTTGAAGAGCGCCGCTGGAGCGGCACGGCCCGAAGAGAGTTGCAATGCACCCTACCGACTCACACCGCCTGCACGCCCACCTGATTGGCCAGCAGGGTTCGCGCGGCCTGCTCAATACGCCGTCGCTGTCGCTCGACCTCGACATGCTGGAACGCAACATCGCGGCGATGGCTGCGTTCGCGAGGAAGCACAACGTCTCGCTGCGCCCGCATTCCAAGACGCACAAATGCCCGGACATCTCGCGCCGGCAGATCGCCGCCGGGGCGCTGGGCAATTGCTGCGCCAAGCTGGGCGAGGCCGAGGCCTTGACCGATGGCGGCATCGACGGACTGCTGATCACCTCGCCGGTCGTCACCCAGCCGGCGATCGAACGCCTGATGGCGCTCAATGCGCGCGCCAAGGGCTTGATGGTCTGCGTCGATCACCCTGATAACGCCGACGCGCTGGCCAACGCGGCCAGGGCGGCGAAGCAGCTGCTGACGGTGATCATCGATATAGACCCCGGCCTGCATCGCACCGGCGTCGCGTCGCCCGAGGGTGTCGTGGCGCTGGCGAAGAAGATCACGAGCCTGCCATCGCTGAAATACGCCGGCGTGCAGTTCTATTGCGGCCGGCACCAGCACATCGAGGACTACAGCGAGCGCCGCAAGCAGATCATTGAGCGCACCGAGTACCTCAAGGGGATCCTCGACCTGCTGGCCAAGGCGAACCTCAAGCCTGGCATCATTACGGGTTCGGGCACCGGCACGCACCAGATCGATTGCGAGCTGGGCGTCTTCACCGAGCTACAGGTCGGCAGCTACGTCTTCATGGATCACCAGTACAATATCTGCGACCTGCGCGGCGAGAACCGGCCGACCTTCGAGCAATCCCTGCAGATCGACGCCCGCGTGGTGAGTCGCAACACAGCGGGCATGGCAACGATGGATTCCGGCCTGAAATCGATGGCGACCGAGGCTGGCCCGCCGAAGATTCTCTCCGGCGCCGCCCCGGGCAGCACGACACGCTTCATGGGTGACGAGCACTGCGCGGTGATCGCGCCAGAAGGCCAGGACGCGCCGGCGCTGGGCGCGCGCGTCGTGCTGGTGCCGCCGCATTGCGACCCTACAGTCAACCTCTACGACGCCTATCACATCGTCAAAGGCGAGACCCTGGTCGACATCTGGACCATCGCCGGCCGCGGCCGGTCGCGGTGAATCACGGCTGTCATCCCAAGCGCAGCGAGGGATCCAGGCGTCTTCCCTAGATCCCTCGCTGCGCTCGGAATGACATACCGGGATACCGATCAGTTCCGCGTGACGTGGGCTGAGACGCAGAGCCACTTCCCGCTCTGCTTGATCCAAACATCGGTGTAGCGACCGCGGCCGGGCTTGCCTTCGGCCGAGGTGTAGAGCGTCCGCGCGTGGATGATGGCGAAGTCGCCCATCAGTCGGATCTCGACGTCTTCCGTGCGCAGACCAGTGATCGTCACCGGCTTGGCGGTCTGGGCGAGGAAGCCTGCGCGATCGACTAACGAGCCGTCGGGATTGGAGCAGCGGAAGTCACGGGCGAGGATTTCGTCGAAACGCTTCACGTCGGCATGCTGCACCGAGTGGATATAGTCGTCGTTCAGCGCCACCAGCGTGTCGTGATCGACCTTGGACATCCTCGCCCTCCCTAGATCAGTGCCTCGCCCTTCCAGCGGCGCGCCAGCGCGATCGTCGCCAGCAGGCTGATGCCCGCCAGCGCCGCCATGGCGAAGAAGGCGTCGCCGCCGAAGCGAGCATAGAGCGTGCCCGAGACCTGGAACACCACGGCGATGACGAGACCGCTCGCCAGCCCGTAGTACAGGCTCTGCGCCAGCGGCATCGCGTGCGTCGGGATCGCCTGGCGCAGAAAGGCCATCGCCGCCAGATGCGTGGCGCCGAAGGTCAGCGCGTGCAGCGCCTGCAACACGACCAGCGCGGCGACGTCGGTGCCGAGCCAGGGCATCGCCGCCCAGCGCACCAGCGCGCCGCCGGCGCCCAGCGCCAGCATGCCGACGGCGCCGAAGCGCGCGGTGAGCGCGCCGCCGATCATGAACAGGCCGATCTCGATCAGCACGCTCTCGCCCCACAGCAGGCTGATCACGACGTCGTCGATGCCGGCGGCGCGCCAGGACAAGGTGCCGAAGCTGTAGAGCACGGCGTGGCTGGCTTGGCAGAAGCCGCAGGCGACGAGGAACAGCACGAAGGTCGGCTTGCGCAGCAACTCGCCGGCGCGGACCTTGCCGCGATCGGCGGGTGCGCTGCGCGACGCCGGCGTGGGCAGCCACAAAGCGGCGGGGATCGTCAGCACCACGCCGATGCCCAGCAGATAGAGCACCCAGGGTGGTCCCCAGCGATCGACCGCGACGCCGGCGGCCAGCGCGCCGCCGATGAAGGTCACCGAGCCCCAGACGCGCACGCGGGCATAGTCGATGCCGCGCTCGCGCGTCACCGCCACGGCATTGCCATCGCCCAGCGACAGCAGCGGGTGCCACATCGCGCCCCAAATCATGGTGACGATCAGATTGGGCCAGAAGCCGTAAGAGAATTCGTAGGCGACGACCATGGCGAGCGCGCCCGCCAGCAGCGCCATCAGCAGCCCGCGCGTACCGGCCAGGCGTTGGGCGATCCAGCCCACGGCGATGGTCGCCGCCACCGTCACGAACTGGCGTGCCATGTAGATCGTGCCAATCTCGGCGTCGCCCACGCCCCGATCGCGCAACCACACCGCCCAGTAGCTTAGCGCCGCGCCACCCGCGAAAAAGTAGGCGCCGAAGAAATAGGCGAGGCGAGCCGGGATCATGCTGACCCTACCTTCCTCCGCTGGCGGGGGAAGGTGGCGCGAAGCGCCGGATAGGGGTGGTTGGTGCGACAACCCCAATGAATGTGACTGACCGCAATGCCGGCACCCCCATCCGCCCTTCGGGCACCTTCCCCCGCGGAGCGGGGGAAGGTAGTGCAGCCATGCGAATCACTTGAACTCGGCGCGGATCGTGTCGCTGTGTTCGCCGAGCGCGGGGACCTTGCCGAGCGACCGCACCGTCCCGTCGATGGTGGCGGCGAGCGCCGGCAGCGAGACGTCGCCCTTGTCGGTGCCGATGGTGGTGCGGCGCACCTGCGGATGGCCGCCGAGGTCCTTCACCGAGCTGACGCGGGCATAGGCGATCTGCGCTTTCTCCAGCTTCGCCGTGATGCTGTCCCAGGTGTGGCGCTTGAAGACCTCGGCGACGATGGCGTTGGTCTCGTCGCGGATCGCGTTGCGCGCCACGCCCGTGGCGAAGCGCGGATCGTCGGGCATGTCAGGCCGATCGAGCACGCCGGTACACAGGCGGCGCCACTCGTTGTCGTTCTGGATCGAGATCAGTACCGGCACATCGTCGCCGGTAGGATAGACGCCATAGGGCGCAATGAAGGGGTGCGTCAGGCCCAGCCGCGGCCAGTCGTAATTGTTGTACTCCCAGGACATCAGCGGGATCGCCATCCACTCCGCCATGGCCGAGAACAGCGAGACCTCGATATGCCGGCCCTTGCCGTCGCGGCCACGCGCGATCAACGCCTCGAGCACCGCGGCATGCGCGAACATGCCGGTGCCGATATCGGTGGCCGAGATGCCAACGCGGCCGGGTGCGTGATGCGAGCCGGTGATCGAGGCCAGGCCCGACTCGGCCTGCACCAGCAGGTCGTAGGCGCGCCGCTCCTTGTACGGCCCGAAATCGCCGTAGCCAGAGACGTCGACGGTGATCAGGCGCGGATTGAGCTTGCGCATGTCCTCGGCGCCGAAGCCGGCGCGCTTGGCCGCGCCCGGCGCGAGGTTCTGGATCAGCACATCGGCCTTGCCGATCATGCGATGCAGCAGCGCCAGATCCTCGGGCTTCTTGAAGTCGAGCGTCACCGACTGCTTGCCGCGATTGAGGAAGACGAAATAGGCGCTGTCGCCCCTGATGTGCCGGTCGTAGCCGCGGGCGAAATCGCCCTCCGGCCGCTCGACCTTGATCACCCGCGCGCCGGCATCGGCCAGCCGGGCCGCGCAATAGGGAGCGGCCACCGCCTGCTCCACCGAGATCACCAGAATGCCGTCGAGCGCGCCGGGCATGCCCGTTCCTCTTGTCCTGTTCGCTTTGGCCGGCACATATGCCGAGCGCGGCGTCCCCTGACAATCGCCTTGCCTGCATGGGAGCGCCGACGCGACACCGGCTCTCCCACTCGATACACTGCCGCCCATGCAGCTGACCTCGGATGAACGCGCCGCACTCGATGGTCGCGACGGCCCCGCCGCCGCGCTAGCGATGCGCGTGGTGTCGGAAACCGCGCGCATGATGGGCGCCGAGCGGCTCGTCTCCGTCGAATCCGCGCATATCGATGGCTGTCTCTATCACGGCGATTCCGGCACCTTGTTCGCCGAACGGCTGGTCGAAGGCGGCGGCCGCACCAGCGTGCCCGCCACGCTCAATGTCGGCGCGCTCGACCTGCTGCACGCCGGCCGGGTGAAGCTCGACACGCGCAAGGCCGCCATGGCGCGGCGCATGATGGACGCCTATGTCGCGCTGGGCTGCCAGCCGACCTGGACCTGCGCGCCCTATCAGGCCGGCCATCGGCCGCGCACCGGCGCGCATGTCGCCTGGGGCGAAAGCAACGCTGTCGCCTTCTGCAATTCGGTGCTGGGCGCGCGCACCGAGCGCTACGGCGACTTCCTGGACATCTGCGCCGCCATCGCCGCCCGCGCGCCCGACTACGGCCTGCATCGCGACGCCAACCGCCACGCCACCTTGCTGGTACAGTGCGGAGGTCTCGACCCGAGGCTGCTGGCCGAGGACGCGCTCTATCCCGTGCTGGGCGCCTGGCTCGGCCGCGTCGCCGGCGGCCGCGTCGCGGCCTTCGCCGGCCTGCCGCGCGACACCTCGGAGGATCGCCTGAAGGCTCTGGGCGCCGCCGCCGCCTCCAGCGGCGCCATCGGCCTGTTCCATGTCGTCGGCGTCACGCCGGAAGCGCCCGACATCGCCACCGTGTTCGGCGGCGCGCCACCGGCGGAGACGATCACGTTGACCGGCGCGATGCTGCGCGAAAGCTACGACAGGCTCTCGACGACCTCGGGCGCGAAGTTGGACGCCATCGCCATCGGCAGCCCGCATCTCTCGCTCGACGAGGTGCGACGCCTGCTGACGCTGCTCGAGGGCCGCAGGAGTCGCCTGCCCTTCTACGCCTGCACCGGCCGCCATACACTCTCCGCACTGGAGCGCGAGGGTCTACTCGGCGCGCTTGGCGACGCCAACATCACACTCGTCGCCGATACCTGCGTCGTCGTCGCGCCGATCCTGCCCAACATCGCGGGCGCCACCTTGCTCACCAACTCCGGCAAGTTCGCGCACTACACGCGGCCCAACACGGGCTACGACGTGGTGTTCGGCTCGCTGAGCGACGTCGCCGAGTCCGCCGCCGCCGGCCGTCTCGTGCGGGACATGTCGCTGTGGCGTTAGAAGCTCAGTGCTCACACCTACCTCTCCCCCAAGGGCGCGCTCGCGCGCCCGGAGGCGGGGGAAGGTATGGCGACCGATGATCCGCGCGCGCGTCATCCTGCCCGGTACCGCCTCGGGCCGCGCGCTGAAGGTCGCGGCGCTGAGCTTCTGGGGCGGCGTCGATCCCGACACCGGCGCACTCACCGATCCGTCGATCGCCCATCACGGCGAGCGCATCGGCGGCCGCATGCTGTTCGTAGCCGAGCCGCGTGGCTCGTCGTCCTCGAGCGCGGTGATGCTCGAGCTGCTGCGCAATGGGCACGCGCCAGCGGCCATCGTGCTGGGCCGCGTCGACGCCATCCTCGGCCTGGGCATCGTCGTGGCACGCGAGATGGGTTGGCCCGCGATCCCGCTCTACGAGCTGGATCAGCGGGAGATGGATCGTATCGAGGACGGCGCCGAGATCGGCATCGACGCCGAAGGTCAGCTCAGCCGCCTTCGAACTTGAACGACAGCTTCACCTTGGCGCGGTAGGCTGAGACCTTGCCCTTGTCGATCGCCATGTCGAGTTCGACGACCTCGGCGACGCGCAGGTCGCGCAGGGTCTTGCTGGCGCGGCTGACGGCGACATTCGCCGCCTTCTCCCACGACTCGGTGCTGGTGCCGATGACCTCGATCACCTTGTAGACGCTGTCCGCCATAGTTCCCTCCTTCGCTAGCCAACGCCGTGCTCAACGCAACGCGTAGCGATGAAGAAGCGGGGCAGGAGCGGCGGCGCTCCCGCCTGAACTAGTGCCGCCAGCCCGGATCGGTCTTGTCGAGCTTGCGGATCAACGCGGCGAACTCGAGATCGCCGATACCCTGCGAGCTCTCGCGCTCGGAGAAGGCGTCCATGTCGGCGCCCGACTTGGCGGCGAGGTTGTCGCCCATGACATTGAGCGCGCCGGCGGCCGCGGCGTCGATCTGGATCTGGCAAGCGCGTTCCAGGCGATAGAGGCGCAGGAAGGCCTCGGGGACCGACCGGCCGGTGACCAGCAGGCCATGGTTGCGCAGCATCATCGCCTGGTTGTCGCCGAGGTTCTTGAGCAGCCGGCCGCGTTCGTCGAGGTCAAGGCTGGGACCCTCGTAATCGTGATGCGAGAGCTTGCCGTGAAACGCGGTCGACACCATCGAGATCGGCTTCAGCCCGTCCTTCAGCGCGCACACGGCCATGCCGGCGCGGGTGTGCGTATGCATCACCACGCGATGGCGCGATGCGTGCGCCATGTGGACGGCCGAGTGGATGACGAAGCCGGCGTAGTTCACCGGATGCGGCGAGGGCTCGACGATGGTGCCGTCGAGGTCGATCTTCACCAGGTTCGAGGCCGTGACCTCGTCGTAGTTCAGGCCGAACGGGTTGATCAGGAAATGCGGCGCCTCGCCCGGCACGCGCGCGGTGAGATGGCCGTAGATCAGCTCGGTCCAGCCGAAATGATCGACCAGGCGATAGGCGGCGGCGAGCTGGCGGCGCAGCACCCACTCGCCCTGCTCGCGCGGCATGGCGTAGACGTCGATTCCGGTGAGCGGCAACTCGGTGATCGGCATGTCCATGGCGGGGCTCCCTTGACGGCCTGATCGCCCGGCAAGCCTACATCAGCCCCGGCCGAACTTCACCAGCCCTTCCCGCCCTGCCGGCGTCAGCGCATAGACGCCGCGCTCGACCCGCTCGAACCAGCCGTAGACGTCGTCGAGCAGGATCTTGCCGGCGTTCGGCACCTCGGCCGACGCCTTCAATGCCGCGGCCTTCATCGGCCCGTCGCGTGCCAGGAGCTCGGCGCAGCGCAGCGCCTGCTGGCGGTAGGCGGTCATGATGGGCACGCGCGTCGAGCCGCCTTTGGTCGGATCGCCGACGCGCCGCGCGTGCTCGCCCAGCAGCCGGCCGGCCTTGCGCGCGTTCTTGCGCGGCGCGTAGGGCGCGGGATCGAGCAGGATCTCGACCCGCGCGCCCGACACGATCATCAGCCCGAGCCCGAGCCGCCGGCAGAGCTTCTTCACCTCGCGCATGCGCTTGGGCCACGCGCCGACGGCGATATAGACCGAGTCGGTCATGCCCAGCCGCTCGACGCCCTGCAGCACCAGGCCCAGCCCGAAGCTGCGCTTGAGCTCGACGATCACCGGCGGCTCCGCGCCGCGTACGCCTACGACGTCGCAGCCACGGACTTCGCCCTTGACGTCGTAGCCCTGGCCTTCGAGCAGCGCCTTCACCGGCGCGTAGAGATCGGTTTCGAGGGGCATTGTTTTGTGGCCATGATACCGCAGCCTAGTCGCCAAGCCCAAGGACAACGCCGATGGATCTGCTCGATCGTCCCGCCGCCGAGATCGCCGCCGCGATCCGGGCCGGCAAGGCCAAGGCCGGCGACGTTGCGGAGGCCGCCATCGCGCGCGTACAAGCGAAGAATCCTGGCCTCACCGCCATCGTCGATTTCGATCCCGCCGAAGCCCGGCGCGACGCCGACCGCATTGACGCGCAGCGCAAGTCCGGCTTCGACGGGCCGTTGCTGGGCGTGCCCTACACAGTAAAGGACACGACCTGGGTCGCCGGCCGGCGCGTTACCAACGGCTCGCTGCTCTACAAGGACTTCATCGCGCCGCGCGACGCGGTGGCGGTCGAGCGGCTGAAGGCGGCGGGTGGCGTGTTCCTGGGCATGACCAACACCCCTGAAATGGCCGCCAAGGGCCACACCGAGAACAAGGTCTACGGCCCGACTCGCCATCCGATGAATCCGGCGCTGACGCCAGGCGGTTCGTCCGGCGGCGCGGCGGCCGGTCTGGCCGCCGGCTTCTCGCCGATCGCGCTGGGCACTGACGGCGGCGGCTCGGGGCGGCGGCCGGCCTCGCACTGCGGCGTGGTGGGCCTGAAGACCTCGGCCGGCGCGATCCCCTCGCCCTTCGGCTTCGGCGGTTCCTACGGCCCGCTTTACGGCGTGACGGCACCGATGGGCCGCACGGTGGCCGACGCCGCCCTGATGTTCGAGGTGATGGCCGGCGCCGATCCGCGCGATCCGCATTCGGTGCCGACCTACGACGTGGCACCGCCGGCCGCGCCGCGCATCGCCTACAGCCCGCGCCTGGGCCTCGACGTCGCGGTCGACGCCGATGTGCGCGACGCGGTCGACGCCGCGGTCGAGACGCTACGCGGCGCCGGCTGGAGCATCACGAACGCCGATGTCTCGTGGCCTGCCGGAACCGGCGAGCTCGCCTTCGCGGCAGTCAACGCGGCGGCGAGCGCCCTGCTCTACGGCGAGCGGCACGCGGCCGAGCCCGGGCTGTTCGGCGACAACATCGCGGGCCTGATCGAGCGCGGCCGAAAGACTGCGGGCACCGATGTCGTCGCGGCCTACCGCTTCGCCGACGCCGCGGCGCGCGCGGTGGCCGAGTTCTTCACACGCTACGACTACCTGCTGACGCCGACCACGGCCTGCGTGTCGTGGCCGGTCGAGACGGTCTATCCCCCGGTGATCGAGAACAAGCCGGCCGGGCCGCGTGGCCATGCGGTGTTCACGCCGCTGTTCAACCTCGCGCTGGTGCCGGGCATCTCGATCCCCTGCGGCAGGGGCCGCGACGGGCTGCCGGTGGGGCTGCAGATCGTGGCGCCGCGCCTGCACGACCGGCCGCTCCTGAAGATGGCGGCGCGCGCCGAGCTCGCGTTGGCGCACTGATGTCCTTCGTCGCCTGCTCCTACAACATCCTGGCGAACGCCTATATCGAGCCGCGTTTTTTCCCGCACGCCGCAATCGAGCACCTGCGACCGGAATGGCGGATGGGCGCGCTGGCGGACGCGATCGAGAAACTGTCGGCGCACATCCTGTGCTTGCAGGAGATCGAGGAAGACACTTTCACCCTGCTCGAGCGTCGTCTGGCGAAGGCGGGCTATGGCGGCGTCTATCTGAAGAAGAGCGGTAGCCGTCTCGACGGCTGCGCGACGTTCTTCGATCGCAGCCAGTTCACGCTGGGCGATGTCCACCGACTGGTCTATGACGACGGAACGGCGGATCAGCCGGCGTCGGGCAATATTGCCCTGCTGCTGGAGCTGCGGCACGGCGCGCGCAGCCTGGGCGTCGCCAACACCCATCTCAAATGGCAGGCGCCGACAACGCCAGCCGAACAGCGCATCGGCCTGCGCCAGGCGCGCGAGCTTGTCGGCGCGCTGCCGCCTTGCGACGCCTGGATCGCCTGTGGCGATTTCAACGCGACGGCGGCGACGCTTACGCTCGACACCTTCTGGTCGGCGGGCTTCGCCGACGCCTACGCCGCGCGGCCGGACGACTTCACCAGCAACGCCAACGATCTCGCCAAGCGTATCGACTATCTGCTCTATCGCGGCCCACTGAGCGGCGAACCCCACGCGCTGCCGACGATCGACGCGACAACCCCGCTGCCCTCGCTGGAGCAGCCTTCCGACCATCTGGCGATCCGCGCGACGTTCCAGTGGCGCTGAGGCGATGACCCGCAACATCTACGACCAGGAGGATTTCTTCGCCGGCTACAGCCGCCTGCCGCGCTCGGTCCAGGGCCTCGACGGCGCAGCCGAGTGGCCCGCAATGCGCGCGCTGCTGCCGGCGATGACGGGCCGGCGCGTGCTCGACCTCGGCTGCGGCTTCGGCTGGTTCGCCCGCTGGGCGCGGCGGGAAGGCGCCGCCTCGGTCCTCGCCATCGACGTGTCGGCGAAGATGCTGGCGCGCGCCGCCGAGATGACCAACGACCCGGCCATCACCTACGCGCGCGGCGACTTGGAAATGCTCGACGTGCCTGCGGCGGCTTTCGATCTCGCCTATAGCTCGCTCGCCTTCCACTACGTCGCCAATCTCGAGCACACGTTCCCGGTGATCCGTCGCGCGCTGACGCCGGGCGCGCCCTTCGTCTTCTCGGTCGAGCATCCGCTCTACACTGCGCCCTCGGCGCCGGGCTTCGTCACCGCCGTCGATGGCCGCCGCGTCTGGCCGCTCGACCGCTATCTCGACGAAGGCGAGCGCAAGACGGACTGGCTGGCCACGGGCGTGATCAAGCGCCACCGCACGATCGGAACCTATGTTCGCCTGCTGCTGGGCGCCGGCTTCACGCTGACGCATCTCGAGGAATGGGGCCCGACCGACGCGCAGATCGCGCAGCACCCCGAATGGGCGGTCGAACGCGACCGGCCGCCCTTCATGCTGGTGGCGGCTCGGTCGAGCTGAAGGCGGGTTGCTCCAGCAAGCGGCGCGTCAGCGCACGAAGCCCGGGCATCCGCGTGTCCGTATCGATACCCAGGCCGCGCCCGAGGCGTTCGGCGACGAAGGCGGTAATGTCGGCTTGGGTCAGGCGGCCAAGGGACAGGTAGGGCTCGTCCGGCCGCGCCATCGCCTCGACCGCCGCCAGCGCGCTCGTCATCTGCGCCATGCAGTCGTCGATCCAGGGCTGGTGCCACTTCTCCTTCGGCGTGTGGTTGCGATGATACGCGGCCTGCAGGCCCTTGTCGCAGGCACCCATCATCATCGCCGCGATCTTCAGTACGGCGCGGCGATCGGCGCCGAGGCGCGGGGTCAATGGTCGATCGCCGCCGCAAGTCTCGTCGAGGTGATCGACGATGGCGGCGCTGTCGATCAGCGTCTCGCCGCTGTCGAGCACCAGCGCCGGGATACGGCCCAACGGGTTGGCGGCGCGCACGTCTTCGCGATGGCCGAAGCCGTTGAGGTCGCGCTGTTCGTAGACCACACCGTAAGCCCGCAAGGTGATCGCGACGCGGCGCGTGTAGGGGGAGCGGTTGACGCCGATGAGGATCATGTCAGGCCTCCCGTCGCAGCCGGCGTCCCTCGATCAGCAGCCATAGACCACCGGCGCCGACGGCGACGACGATCAGGGCGAAGCCAGCGAGGTAGGAGCCGCTGGCGCCGACCACGGCGCTGAACAGGCCGGGGCCGACGACACCGCCGCTGAAGACGATGGCGGTGCTGGCGGCGTTGATCGCGCCGGCCTGGCCCGGCGGCGACCAGCGCACGAACTCGCCGACCGAGAGCCCATTCCAGCTCGCCGCCGTCGTGCCGCAGATCACCGCCGCGGCGGCGATGGCGAGTAACGGCCAGTCCGGCCGCGCCAGCGCGACAGCCGCACAACCGCACGCGGTCAGCACGCCGATACCGCCCAGCAGGCTGAGCCGTTCGCGCAGACGATCGGCGAAGCTGCCGAGAACGAGGCGCAACGCGGCGGCGCCGAACTGCGAAACCGCCAGGATCTGGCCGGCGACCACCATCGACAGACCGCAGGCCTCGACGAGGTAGGTGACCAGCACGAAGGTGACGGTGTGCTGCGCCACGACATACAGCAGCGAGGCGAGCGCCAACGCGCGCAGACGGCGGTCGGCGAAGATCACGCGCATCGGCTCGAGCAGCGCCGCCCGCGCGATCGGCGGCGTGTCGCCCTCGAGCTCGCGTGAAAGCAGCTGCAGCGTGACGATCGCCAACGTCAGCACGGCGGCGAGGCTCCAGGCCGCGCCTTGCCAACCCAGCCAGGTCGCCAAAGGCGGCACGATGGCGCCCGACAGCGCGAAGCCGAACGGCACGCCGGTCTGCTTCAGCGTGAAGGCGGCGCTGTACCAGTTCGGCGGTACGCGGTGCACCAGGATCGCCGCCGACGCGGCGTTGAGCGGACCGTTGGAACCGCCGACCAGGAACACGCCCACGATCAGCGCCAGCGGCGTCGCCAAGGTCATCACCAGCAGGCCGAGCGCGCCCGAGAGCAGCGCCGCCTGGCAGAGCCGCACGCCGCCGAAGCGCGCCAGCGGCTGGGCGCTGAAGAACGACGAGCTTGCCGCGACGGCGTAGATGATCGCGGTGAAGGCGCCGATCACCCAGCTTGGCACGCCGACATCGGGCCCCACCTTGGGCATCATGGTCGCCAGCGCCAGCACCGCCGCCGAGCACAGGGTCTGCACGAGGAAGGTGGCGATCAGAGGAACCAACGCGCGGCGCATCGCCCCACTGTAGCGCGGGCGCTGGCGGCGCTATAGTGCCGGGACAAGCGGACCGTTCGAGCCTCGGGAGGAAACCATGCAGCTGGTGAAGCTCGGCCCTGATTTCGGCGTCGAGGTGCGCGGTGTGACCATCCAGGACGTGGCGCGCGACGATAGCGTCTATCGCCAGGTGCGCGCGGCCTTCGAGGAGCACTCGGTGCTGCTGTTCCGCGGCCAGGAGCTCACGGACGAGGACCAGCTCGCCTTCTCCGCGAAATTCGGGCCGCCGGAGCCGACCAAGGTCAACGCCATCGGCTCGGGCACCTTCTACGTCCACCTGCGCAACATCGACCCCGAGACTGGCAAGATCGTGCCGACCAGCCATCGCCTGTGGCTGACCAACAAGGCCAATCAGTTCTGGCACACCGACAGCTCGTTCAAGGCGATCCCGGCGCTGACCTCGGTCCTGTCGGGCCGCATCATCCCGCCATCAGGTGGCGAGACGGAGTTCGTCAGCACGCGTCGCGCCTTCGAGCGCCTGCCCGAGAGCCGCCGCGCCCAGCTGCGCCGGATGGTGGCGCTGCACAGCTTCGCCACCTCGCGCGACAGGATCTCGCCCACCCTGATGAACGACGAGGAGCGCCGATCGCTGCCGCCAGTGCGCTGGCGGCTGGTGTGGCGCAACCCGGCGAACAACACCGAGTCGCTCTACATCGCCTCGCACATCTACGCCATCGAGGGCATGGAGTCCGAGGGCCGTGCGCTGATCGACGAGCTCGAGGAATTGGCGACCGCGCCGGGCCGCAGCTGGGAGCATAGCTGGCGCGCCGGCGACGTGGTGATGTGGGACAACCGCGCCACCATGCATCGCGGCCGCCCATGGCCCGAGGATATCGGCCGCTACATGGTGCGCACGACGATCTCCGCCACCGCCGCCGACGGGCTGGAGCTGGTGCGGCCGATGGCGCTGGCGGCCTGATCGGCCCCTCGGCCGGGCCGCTTGACCTGGGTCAAAGCGAGGCCCGCCTCGTCATCTAGGGTGTTTCCCGCACGCCCGCGCCGTTCTGTCGGGCGCGGGAGTGGTCCATGGATGAAGCCACGCTGCTGGGCCTCGAGCGCAGCGTACCACGTTACACCAGCTACCCCACCGCTGCGCAGTTTGGCACCGATATCGACGGCAAGGCTCATCGCGCCTGGCTGACCGCGCTGCCCGACGGCGACATCTCGCTCTACCTGCACGTCCCATACTGCCGCGCGCTTTGCTGGTATTGCGCCTGCCACACCGCAGTGACGCGCGGCCCCGAGCAGATCGAGGCCTATGGCGAACGGCTGGCGCGCGAGCTGAGGATGGTGGCGCGCGATGTCGGCGTGGGCCGGCGGCTCGCCGCGTTGCAACTTGGGGGTGGCACCCCGACCGAGCTTGGCGGCGATGGGCTGGAGCGCCTCGTCGAGCGAATCGCCGCGCATTTCACGATCGACCGCGATACCGAGATTTCGATCGAAACCGATCCGCGCTATCTGACGCCGGCGCGGGCGGCGACGCTGGGCGCCATCGGGGTCAATCGCGCCAGCCTCGGCGTGCAGGACTTCTCGCCCGCCGTGCAACGCGCGATCAATCGCTGGCAGCCGGTGGAGACCACCGCGCGCGCAATGGACGCGCTGCGCCACGTCGGCATCGCGCGCATCAATATCGACCTCGTCTACGGCCTGCCGCTGCAGACACTCGACATGCTGACCGCCACGCTGGAGCGGACGGTGGCGCTGGCTCCCTCGCGCATCGCGGTGTTCGGCTACGCGCACGTGCCGTGGATGGCCCGTCGCCAGCGCGCGATCGATGCGGCGACGCTGCCGGACATGGCGACGCGGCAGGCCATGGCCCGGCTGACCGCGCGCGACCTCGCCGCCGCAGGCTACGTCGCCGTCGGTATCGATCACTACGCGTTGCCGGACGATCCCTTGGCGATCGCCGCCCGCGAGGGCCGGCTGCGGCGCACCTTCCAGGGCTACACCGATGTCGCGGCCGTACCGCAGGTGGGGCTCGGCGCCAGCGCGATCAGCCAGTTGCCCGGGGGCTTCACCCAGAACGCCGCCGGCATGAAGCAATACGCCGAGGCGATCAATCAAGGCGCCTACGCCACGGCGCGTGGTTGCGCGCTGAACGACGACGACAGGCTGGCGGCCGACGTGATCGAGCGACTGATGTGCGACTTCATCGTCGATCTCGACGCCGTCGCGCGCCGCCACGGGGCGCCGGCGACCCTCTTCGACGACGATCTCGAGCGGCTGCGGCCCTATGTCGAGCAAGGTGTCGTCGAGATCGACGGCGACGTCGTGCGTATTCCCCCCGCTGGCCGCATCGCCACGCGGCTGATCTGCGCCGCCTTCGACCACTACCTGCCGACATCCGGAGCGCGCCACTCCAGCGCGGTGTAACCATGCATCGGGCACTTCACGTCATCCGCGACGAACATCGTTCGCTGTCCGCCGTCCTCCACGCCCTGCGGCATGTGACGGACGAGCACGCCGTCAACGGCACGCGGCCGGACTTCAAGCTGCTATGGGCGATGGTCGACTACATCGAACGGTTTCCCGAACGCCTGCACCATCCCAAGGAGGACGCGTATCTCTACCGGCTCCTGCGGCTGCGCGCGCCGGAAGCCAGGGCGACGCTCGATGCGCTAAGCGCCGAGCACGTCGAAGGCGCCGGCAAGATCGCGCGGCTGCGCGAGGTGCTGGACCATCTCGAAGCCGGCCGCGTGAACACCAGGGACTTCGCCGATCTGGCCAGGGACTATGCGGACTTTCATTGGCGCCATATGCGCGTCGAGGAAGACGCCGTCCTGCCACTGGCCGAACGCGCGCTGACGCCGCCCGACTGGGTCGAGATCAACGCCGCGTTCGAAACCAACGACGATCCGCTAAGCGGTGTCGACACCAAGTCGTCCTTCGACACGCTGTTTTCGCGCATCGTCGCGATGACGCCGGAGCCCTACGGACTGGCCGGACCGGCGACGCCAGCACGATCCTAGGTCGCCGCCACATCGCCGACCACGCGCACGCGCACGCGCAACGCGTTGCCCGGAAGATAAGCCAGCGGCATGTCCTCGGTCTCGATGGTCGAGAGCGTGGCGCGGTCGGCGCCGGCCGAAACCGCACGGTCCGCCGCCAGCTCGTTGGCGCGCGCGATGGCGTCGACGCGGGCCATGTCGCGGAAGATCTGGTCGCACTCGCCGGAAACCTGGGCGATCGCCGCGCCCACGGCGTTGGCGCAATCGCCATGCGTCACGCGGATGACCTCGGACACGCCCTCGAGCTTGTCCGGCACCAGGAAGGCGCCGCCGCCGACCGCGATCAGCGGCACGTCGCCGGCTTCGGTCTTCATGCGATCGACGGTCTCCTCGACCATGCGCTGCGCCTCGCCGAAGACGCGCGCGCAGGTCGCGGCGTCGAGGTGGGTGACCTTCGCCCTGTCGCCCAGGGCGAGACGGCCGGCGGCGACGGCGATATCGGTCGTGGTGAGTTGCTTGCCGCCGAAGGCGATGCCCTCGCGCAGCAGCCTGTAGCCGACCGACAGCGGGCCGACCTTCAGCGGATCGAGCGAGACATGGCTGCCGCCGCCCAGGCCGATCGACATCAGGTCGGGCATGCGGAACAAGGTGCGCACGCCGCCGACCTTCACAACCGAGTTGGCCTCGCGCGGGAAGCCATGGCGCAGCTGGCCGACATCGGTCGTGGTGCCGCCGACATCGATCACCATCGCGTCCAGCAGGCCCGAGAGATAGGCGCCGCCGCGCATCGAGTTGGTCGCCCCCGACGCGAAGCTGTAAACCGGCAGGCGCCTGGCCTGCGTCGCCTCGACCACGGTACCGTCGTTCTGCGTGATGTAGAGCGGCGCGGCGATGCCGCTGTCGCGAATCGCCTGCTCGAAGGCGGCGATAGTGTCGCGCGCGAGGTCGGCGAGGCCGGCGTTGAGCAGCCCGGCGTTCTCGCGCTCAAGCAGGCCGATGCGGCCGAGATCGGAGGAGCAGGTGATAGACGCGCCAGGCACCTCGCCAGCGACGATCTCCGCCGCGCGCTTCTCGTGCGAGGGATCGAGCGGCGAGAAGATCGCGGAGATCGCCACCGACCTCAGGCCCTTCGCCTTCATCTCCCGTGCCGCCGCCGTGATCGCCGCCTCGTCGAGCGGCATGAAGGGACGGCCGTCGAATTCGTGACCGCCCTCGACCATCCACACGCCGCCGCGCACGATCTCCGCGAGATCCTCGGGCCAGTCGCAGAACGGCGGCAGCGAGGCCGAGGCTGGCATCCCCAGGCGCAGCGCGCCCACCTTGGTGAGGTGGCGGCGCTGCACCACGGCGTTGATGAAATGCGTCGTGCCGATCATCACACCATCGATGCGCTTGCCTTTCAGCACGCCGGTGGCCGCGAGCGCCTTCAGCGAATCGAGGATGCCCGTAGTGACGTCCTCGCTGGTCGGCGCCTTGACCGCGCCCGTGACCTTGCCGTCCTCGATCAGCACTGCGTCTGTATTGGTGCCGCCGACATCGATACCGATGCGTCTCATGGTGAAAACACGCTCCTGAAATCGAGGTCATAGCCGAAGGCGCGTGGGCCGACGTGCTGCAAGCCTCTTTCCGAAAGAAAGACCGCCGGCGGCGGTAACGCGATGACCGTGACGCGCTGGCCATAGCGGATCGTCTCGCTGCCCACCGCCTCGCCCGACACCGAGTCGAGCACGCAGATCAGGTCGGGCGTCATCGCGACCGGCTTGTCGTCGTGCCAAGCCACGATCCACTCGTTCTGGAAGTTGATGGTCATCGCCGAGCCGCGCCAATCATCGAGCCCGTCGAAGCGCACCACGCCGCGCAGGAAGCCCTCGGTGGTGCGCCGCGCGACGTCGATCACCTTGCCCTTGTAGAGCAGCTTGCCGGGTTCAACCTTCAGGATCGCGGCGATCGGGTCGTCGTGCGTGCGCTGCGCTTCACGCACCGCTGCGCCGATGGCGATGGCCTTGGTCGTCGTGCCGTGGATGCCCCACCTCTTCACCTCTGCGCCGGTGCGCGGCGGTTGGCACGTCGCGGCGACCGAGCCGTACTCGACGCAGATCTTGCGACCGACGCGCTCGGTCCACTTCCATGTCGGCACCTTGTGCACGATGCTCTCAAAACCGCGCACGTCGACGGCGGTCAGCGGGTACGGCGTCAGCCCGCCCACAGCGACCGAGGTCATCTGCGCCTCGGGATAAGCGCGGCCCATGGTGTCGCTGTCGACCACCGGCAGCTTGTGATGCGCCGCGGCCATGAATGGCCGCACGCCGTTGGCGCCGCCGATTTCCATGCTCATCAGGGCGCGGAAGCGCTGACCGATATGCTTCTCCATCGCCGTGACCGCACGCGCCAAGGTAAGGCTGTCGGTCAGCCGTTCCTGCCCCACCAACGGCGCGCCCATGTTGGCCACCGTGCCGACCCAGTCGTCGTCATCGAGATCCTCCGACGACATCAGCTGGCAGCGATAGCCCTCGCGGTACAGCGCGCGCATGTTGAGCAACGGCAGGTAGGGATTGCCGCCGCCGCCGGTGCCCAGCACCCAGGCGCCGACCGCCAGCGACTCGATGTCGTCGAGCGTGATGTCGCGCAGGCTCACGCGAAGACGCTCCGGAACTCGATGTCGTAGCCGAAGGCGCGCGGGCCGACATGCAGCAGGCCCTTGGGCGACAGAAAAACCTCGGGCGGCGGCAGCGCGATCACGGTGACGCGCTGGCCATAGCGGATGGTCTCGGTGCCCACCGCCTCGCCCGACACGCTGTCGAGCACGCAGATCAGGTCGGGCGACATGGCGATCGGCTGGTTGTCGCGCCAAGCCACGATCCATTCGTTCTGGAAGGCGATCTCCATCGACACGCCACGGTACTCGTCCATGCCGTCGAACTTCGTGCGTCCGCGCAGGAAGCCCTCGGTGGTGCGCCGCTCGACGTCCTTGACCTTGCCGCGATAGAGCACCTTGCCGGGCTCGACGGAGAGGATCGCCGCGATCGGATCCTGATGCAGACGCTGCGCCTCCCGTACCGCATGGCCGATCTTGATGGCCTTGGTGGTGGTGTACTTGATGCCCCATTGCTTGACCTCAGCGCCGGTGCGCGGCGCTTTGCAGGTCGAGGCGATCGAGCCGTATTCGACGCAGATCTTGCGGCTGACGCGCTCCATCCACTTCCAGGTCGGCACCTTGTCGACGATCGACTCCAGGCCACGCACATCGACGGTAGATAGCGGACAGGGCGTCAGGTCGCCGACCGCGACCGAGGTCATCTGCGCCTCGGGATAGGCGCGGCCCATCATGTCGGCGTCGACCACGGGCCGGCCGAGATGCGCCGCCGCCATCAGGGGCTGGATCGAGTTCCCGCCGCCAATCTCCAGCGACATGATCGCGCGAAAACGCTTGCCGGTGTGCTCCTCCATCAGCGCCACGGCGCGCGCGATGGTGCGGCTGTCGGTCAGCCGCTCCTGTCCGACCAGCGGCGCGCCCATGTTCGACACCGCCGCGACCATGTCGTCGTCGGCGAGCTCATCGGGGCTCATCAGCGACACGCGCAACCCATCCTCGCGGTAGAGGCGGCGCATGTTGAGCAGGCCGAGATAGGGGCTGCCGCCGCCACCGGTGCCCAGCACCCAGGCGCCGACGGCGAGCGATTCGATATCGTCGAGCGTGATCTCGCGGTCCATCTCTACTCCAGCAACTCGCGTAGCACGCGCGCCGTGGCGGTGACGCCCAGCAGGGTCGGCACACCGGCGACGCGCTTGACGATATCCTTGGTGGCAGGCGTGTAGCTCATGCAGTCCATGGCGATCAGATCGGGCGCCTGCGCTCTCAATCGCGCAGCGGCCGCTTCCACCTCGGCGTCGCCAGCACTGGGTGTCAGCGCCTCGGCGACCACCTCGATACCGGGCCGTCGCCACTTCTCGGTGAGCTTCGTCGCCTGCTCAGGCAGCGGTACCAGCAGACCCAGCCGTCCGGTCGGCAGCAGCCCGGCACTGAGCCCGGCCAGCACGCGCGAGGGAAACAGTACGCCGGCATCACCTGGCATCGACGGGAAGGCGCCGGTGCAGTTGAACACCAGGGCGTCGGCGCCGTCCTCGCGCAGCTTCGCCAGCGTCGCGGGCGCACGCGTGACGACGGCCTGCTTCGAGATTTTCACATCGCGATCGCCCGGTAGCCGCGTGTAGAGCGTGTCGCCGCCGTCCTTCGGCGCGATAGCGGCGATCTGCGCGTCGCTCATGCCGTCGAGGCATCCGCGCAGGATCACCTTCGTGCCAGCGGGCGCCTGGGCCGCGAACAGCGCCACGATGTCGTCGCGCGGCGCCTGGCCGATGACGGCGATGCCGAGGGTTCGGGTCATGACTTCGAGCCTCCTCGCACTGAGATCGTCGTCCTAAGCGCAGCGAAGGACCTCGCGGTGGTACGTTCGGTCACATCGCCAGCGCATGACCGCGATACCGCGAGGTCCTTCGCTACGCTCAGGACGACATCGGCGTTCATCCTCACGCCTCCAAGCTCACTGCGTCGGACGGCATCCAGGCGACGCCGACGCGGTCGCCGATCTTGCGGCCGCTGTCGCCGACATTCTGTTCTTTGGCCAGCACGGCGCGGCCCTCGTCGGTAACGACGCGATAGAGAACATGGCCGCCGAGAAAGTTCGCGCTCTCGATGCGGCCGCCCAGGGCGCCGTCGACCTCGCCGACGAGACGCGTCTTCTCCGGCCGCACGGCGATCACGCCCGAACCCGTACGTCCGCCGACGCCCGCCGCCGGCAAGGCGCGGCCGTGGCCCATGACGAAACGCCCGCCGCTCCAGGCGCCCTCGAACATGTTGATCTCGCCGATGAAGTCGGCGACGAAGCGCGTGCGCGGACGATCGTAGATCTCCTGGGGCGCGCCGACCTGCTCGACCTTGCCGGCGTTCATCACGGCGATGCGGTCGGACATCGCCAGCGCCTCCTCCTGGTCGTGCGTGACGAAGACCAGGGTGACACCGAGCTCCTTCTGCAATTGCTTGAGCTCGAACTGCATCGATTGGCGCAGCTTGCGATCGAGCGCGCCCAGCGGCTCGTCGCACAGCAGCACCGCCGGGCGGATGACGACGGCGCGCGCCAGCGCCACGCGCTGCTGCTGGCCACCCGAGAGTTGCGAGGGCCGGCGCGCTTCATAGCCGTCGAGCGCCACCTGCTTGAGCGCCGCCGCGACGCGATCGGCGATCTCCGCCTTGGGCAGAGCGCGCATGCGCAGGCCGAAGGCGACGTTCTCGGCCACGGTGCGGTGCGGGAAGAGCGCGTAGGACTGGAAGACCATGCCCATGTCGCGCTTGTGCGCCGGCAGGTCGGTGATGTCGCGGCCGCCGACGACGATGCGGCCGGCGTCGGCGGTCTCGAAGCCGGCGATCAGGCGCAGGGTCGTAGTCTTGCCGCAGCCCGACGGCCCCAGCAGCGAGAAGAACTCGCCGGCCTGGATGTCGAGCGTGACATCGTCGACGGCCATGACCCGGCCGTCGAAGGTCTTGGTCACGCCGTCGATGCGGATCGAGGCGGAGTCACGCATGGCGCGCCGTCGTCTTACCTTCCCCCGGAGGGGGAAGGTGCCCGAAGGGCGGATGGGGGATGTCGAAGACGAACACCGCGTGCGTTGCAGCATCCCCCATCCGTCGCGCCGCGCGCGCCACCTTCCCCCTCCGGGGGAAGGTAGAAGTGCGAGCCATCATCAGCCTCGCAGCAGACGCGCGACGCGGGCGTCGATGTCGTCCTTGCGCGCGTTGTACCACTTCCAGTCGGGCTGGATGAGCTGCGCCACCTTGGCCTCGGTGTTGAACAGCTTGGCGTCGTACTTGGGATCGAGCTTCACCTTCTTGTTCGACGGCGAGTACCAGACGCCTTCGGCAAGCTGCTTCTGGATGTCGGGCCGCAGCATGAAGTCGATATAGGCGAAGGCCAGTTCCTTGACCTTGCTGCCCGGCGTGACGTTCAGCACCTGCTCCAGCGCCAGGACACCCTCGCTCGGGATGGCGAAGTCGACCGGCTGGTTCTGGCCATCGTAGCGATAGATGCCGCTGTCGTGGATCACGCCCATGCTGACCTCGCCGCTCAGCATCATCTTTTCCATCTGGCCGGTGAAGTCGACCATCTTGATCGGCTTGAGCTGCTCGAGCGCCTTGTAGGCGGCATCGAGGTCCTGCATGCCTTTGCCGTATACTTGGCCCAGCATCATCAAATGCGCCTGGCCCAGGCTGTTGACCGGGATGATGTAGCCGCCGCGCGCGCCATCGAGCTTCCGGTCGGCGAGATCCTTCCAGGACTTGGGCGGGGTCAAACCCTTGTCGGTGCGGTAGCCCAGGCCGATGGCCGACGTGAAGATCGACACGCCGACGATCTTCTCGCTCACCGCGTACGGATAGACGTCGGCAACATTGGGTACTTCCTTGGACGTGATCTTGTCCACCACGAGCCCCTGCCCGACCGCGTTCCACTGCTCGTTCGAGTTGGTGTGCAGCACGTCGTAGATCGGATCGTTCTTGGCGCTGGCCAAGAGCTTGGGCAGGAACGGGAAGGCCTGGTCGGCGGAGACCGTGCACTTGAATTCCTTCTCGAAGGCCGGCAGCACCGTGCCCTTCATGATCTCGCCCCACTTGCCGCCCCAGGTGGTGATCTTGAGGGTCTTGACCTGGGCATGCAGGATCGAGGGCGCCGCCAGGGTGGCGACGGTCGACGCGGCGACGGCTTTCAACGCGGTGCGACGGGATAGACGAGACATTGGCAACCTCCTCCGTTCGAGATCAGAGCTTCACGTAGGCTTTCAGACCGATCACACGCTCCAGCAGGAGCACGACACTCAACGCCATCAGAATTGAGACCATCGACGCCGCGGCGATCGCGCCGTCGAGGTCGAACTTCATGTAGTTGAACAGCACGACCGGCAAGGTCTCGCCCTTTGGCAGCACCAGGAACAGCGAGATCGGGAACTGGTCGAAGGAGACGATGAAGGCGAAGATGCCGCCGGCGATCACGCCCGGGCGGATCAGCGGCAGGGTCACCTCGAAGAAGACGCGCGTCGGCGAGGCGCCCAGGCTGGCGGCGGCCTCCTCGACCTTGGTGTCGAAATTGGCCAGCACCGCCAAGGTCGTGCGCAGCACATAGGGCACAGCGACCAGCGTGTGGCCGAGCACCAGGCCCCAGACCGGGCGGCCGACGCCGGAGAGCAGCAGCACCTGGAACAGAGCCAGGCCGGTGAGGATCGCCGGCAGCATCAAGGGCGACATGAAAAAGGCGGTCAGCACCCGCGCGCCAGGCAGGCGGCCGCGTGCCAGCGCCAGCGCGCACATCGCGCCCAAGGTCGTCGACAGGACCAGCACCATCGCCGCCACGCGCAGGCTGAGCCACAGCGAGCGCATGAAGTCCTCGGTGGCGAAGAACTTCTCGAACCACCGCGTGGTGACGCCGACCGGCGGGAAGGAGATATAGGGCGTGGGATTGAGCGCGAAGACCGTGACGATCGCCAGCGGCGCCAGCAGGAAGGCGAGAATGACACCGTTGAGCGTGAGGTACGCCGCCCGGCCGGCGTCGAAGCGCCTGGTGTTCGTTCGCGGCGCGCTCATGTCAGCCCCTCGTCGCCGGAGAGGCGGGCGAGCACGCGGTTGTAGGCGACGATGATCACCAGCGAGACCGCCAGCAGCACGACGCCCAGCGCGCCAGCGAAACCGATATTGAAGGACGAGCTGACCTGCTGGTAGATCATCATCGGCAGGGTCAGCACGTTCGTGCCGCCCATCAGGAAGGGCGTGACATAGGCACTGATCGACAGCGCGAAGACCAGCAGCGAGCCGGCGAGGATGCCGGGCAGGCTGAGCGGCAGGGTGATTTCGACAAAGGCGCGCATCCGCGTCGCGCCGAGATTGCGCGCCGCCTGCTCCAGCCGTTCGTCGATGCGGCCGATCACGCCGGTCAAGGTCAGCACCATGAACGGCACGTAGATGTGCACCAGGGCCACGATGGTGCCGAACTCGTTGTACATCAGCGGCAGCGGCTTCTCGATCAGGCCCATGCCGATCAGCGTGGTGTTGATCACGCCCTTGTCCTGCAGGATCGTCATCCAGGCGAAGGTACGCACGACGATGCCGGTGAGCATCGGCGCGATCACCGCCATCAAGAGCGCGGCGTGGCCGATGCGCGACTTCATGCGCGCCATCCAATGCGCCAGCGGGTAGCCGATCAGCAGGGCGACGACCGTCGTGATCAGGCCGATGCGCAGGGTCGACCACAGCGCATCGTGATAGAGGTCGTCGCCGAGGAAGCGCTCGTAGTGGCGCGTGGTCCAGATCACGTTGGGGTTGGTGGCGGGATTGCCGCTGAGCAGAGACAGCAGCGCCATCACGCCGAACGGCAGCACGAAGAAGACGACGAAGAGCAGCAAAGCCGGCGCCGCGAGCCAGGCGATCGGCGAGACACCGCGACGACGCATGGCCGGCGGCGGCGGCGCGACATCGTCGAGCGTGACGCTAGCCATGCGCGCGCCTCGGCTCGGCCGTGGTTTCCTCGCCGAAGCGGTCGATCAGCCGCAGCTTGACGTCGAGCAGCATGGCGGCGAGCTCGCGGCGGCGCTGGCGGTTCACATGCAGACCGGAGAACGCGACGTACAGAGACATCGCGTCGCCCGACGTCGGATCGGCGATGGCCACGGATACCGCGGCGACACCTGGCAGCGCCTCGTCGTCGGATTCATCGAAGCCGCGGGCGCGGGCGCGGCCGATGCGCTCCATCAGCTGGCCGAAATTGGCCGGCGCGTTGGGACGATCGAGCGCTGGATAGGGCGAGAAGCGCCGCGCGATCTCGGCGTCGGGCAGGCGCGCCAGCAGGTTGCGGCCGGTAGAGTTGGCCCAGGCCGGGCTGCGTGCGCCCGGCGGCGTGACGACCTGCAGCGGATGCGTGCCGGGCCTGGAGCGCAGCACGACGATCTCGACACCGTCGAGCAGGCTGATACCGGTGGCAAAGCCGGTCCGGCGCGTCAGCTCGATCAGCGCCGCGTCGGCCGCCTCGACCAGCGGCTGACCGGCGCGATACTGGCGGCCGAGTTCGAGCAGCAACATACCGACGCGGTAACGCTGCGTGGCGGCGTCGCGCTCGAGCAGGCCCTGCACCGCCATGTCCTTGAGCAACCGCGACGCGGTGCTCTTGGGCATGGCGAGCCCCAACGCCACTTCGCTCACGCCGAAGTCGGGTTCCCGTCCCCGCGCCCAGCGCAGGATGGCCACCGCATTCGACAGCGCGCCCATCGGTTAGTCCCGAAAAATGGAACCGCGTTCCATATTTCGATCAGGTTAGGGGTCGGTCCGCGCCGGAGTCAATGCGAGTGCCGCGCCAGCCACCGAATTACCCTTCTCAAACCTTCTCATTTGGCCAGCGCCGCCTCGACCCAGGCAGCCGCGTCGATCAGATCGTCGTCTGCGCCCGGCGCGCCGACCAGCTGCACGCCGATCGGCAGGCCTTTGGCGCCCGTGCCGGCGGGCAGCGACATCAGCGGTCCGCCGAGCAGGGTCCACAGGCGGTTGAACAGCGGATCGCCGGTGCGTTCGATGCCCTCGGGCGCCTCGTCGGGTGCCGCCGGCGTCAGCCAGATCTCGCCACGCCCGATCATGCGCGCGAAGTCGCCGCGCCGATCGGCGATCGCCTGCGCATGCCGGGCGGCCTCGGCGGCCGAGATCGAGGCGCCTTCCCTGACCTGTTCCTTGAAGCCGTCGCTGATCTTCTCGCCGCGCTGGGCGATGATCTTCTCGAAGATCGCCGGCATCTCGCGCAGCATGAAGCGGCGGTGGGTCTCGATGAGGTCGTTCCACGACGGCGGACAGACCACCTCGAAGGTAGTGGCGCCGGCGGCGCGCAGCTTCTCGAACGCGTTTTCCACCACGCGCTTCGTGCCCGCGCCCGCCTGGTCCCATTGCGGCGTGCGGCACAGGCCGATCATCGGCTTGCGCGCCGTGACACGATCCCTCGCACCCTCCGCGAGCGCCGCGCGAACCGGCGCGATATCGGCGACGGCGCGGGTGTAGAAGCCCAGCGTGTCGAAGGAAGGCGCCAGCGGATGGATGCCCGTTGTGTCCGTCCAGCCATAGGAGCCCTTGTAGGCGACCACGCCGCAGAACGAGCCCGGGCGGATCACCGAGCCGGCGGTCTGCGTGCCCAGCGCCACCGGCACCATGCCATCGGCCACCGCCGCCGCCGACCCGCTCGATGAGCCGCCCGGCGTGTGCTTCAGATTATGCGGATTGCGCGTCTTGCCGGGATGCATCGAGGCGAACTCGGTGCTCACGGTCTTGCCCAGGACGACGGCGCCGGCATAGCGCAGCGCGGCGACGCAGGCGGCGTCGGCGCCCGCGTGATGGCCGACGAAAGCCTTCGAGCCGTAGCCGGTCGGCAGGTCGGCCGTGTCGATGATGTCCTTCACGCCCACCGGCAGGCCGGCCAGGGGTCCAACCAGGTTCAGGCCAGCGATGCGCCTCGTCGCCGCCTCGTCGATCGTCTGCCAGGCGCCCACCGCCTCTTCCCGCGCGTGAACACGCGCGAAGCAACGATCCAGCAGGCTTTGGGGCGTCAGGCCGCCGTTCCGCAAGCCCACAAGCGCCGCGCTGACTGTCGGGCAGAAGGGCGTATCGGTCATGATGGCTCCCCTACTCTGTCGGCTATCAGCATCGCAGGCCCGACACGGGTGGATCAATCGGTCGATCGTCGGGCCGGCCAACCGGCATTTCGGATTGAACACCCCCTCGACTCCGAGGTCGTTTCTGTTCATTCTTCGTCATAGTCCGCCACGCCGCATCCGGGAGAGGGGTCAGCGCGCTGGACTGTTACAGCATCGCAACGTCGATGCCCTATGTAGTCGCCAGTGCGCCTCGCGCCCGGGGAAGACCTATGGCCGTTGATCTCAAGTCGCTTGTCACCAAGCTCAATGATCCCTGCCGCAAAGCGCTCGAAGCGGCCGCCGGTTTGACGATGTCCCGGACCAACTACAACGTCGAGATCGAGCATTGGCTCCTGAAGATCCTCGACGTGCCCGACAACGACATCGCCAAGATACTGGGCAAGTACGAGGCCGATGTCGGCCGGCTCAGCGCCGACCTCAATCGCGCCATCGATCGCTTCAAGACCGGCAACGGCCGCCCGCCGGCGCTGGCGCCGCAGATCGTCAAGCTGGCCAGCGAGGCCTACCTCTTCGCCTCGGTCAACAAATCCTCGCCGCAGGTGCGCTCGGGCCACATCCTGGTGGCGATGCTGAGCGACGAGACCATGGCGATCGCCGCGCGCAACGCGTCGAGCCAGTTCGCGAAGATTCCCGTCGAGGCGCTGTCGCGCGATTTCGACGCCGCGACCGACGGCTCGTCCGAAGCCAAGGCGGCCGAGGTGGCGCAGGACGTGCAGTCCGCCGGCGGCGCCGGCGCCCACCGGCCCGCGGGCGCCAAGACCGGCGCGCTCGATCTCTACACTACCGACCTGACGGCGCGCGCCAAGAGCGGCAAGCTCGATCCGGTGCTCGGCCGCGACAACGAGATCCGGCAGTGCATCGACATCCTGCTGCGCCGCCGGCAGAACAACCCGATCCTCACCGGCGAGGCCGGCGTCGGCAAGACGTCGGTGGTCGACGGCCTGGCGCTGAAGATCGCCGAAGGCGACGTGCCGGAGAAGCTGAAGAACTGCGCCATCCGCGTGCTCGACCTCGGCCTGCTGCAGGCCGGCGCCGGCATGAAGGGCGAGTTCGAGAACCGGCTGAACAGCGTGCTGCAGGACGTCAAGGCCTCGCCGCAGCCGATTATCATGTTCATCGACGAAGCCCACATGATGATCGGCGCCGGCGGCGCGGCCGGTCAGGGCGACGCGGCCAACCTGCTGAAGCCGGCGCTGGCGCGCGGCGAGTTGCGCACCATCGCGGCCACGACCTGGGCCGAGTACAAGAAGTACTTCGAGCGCGACCCGGCGCTCACCCGCCGCTTCCAGGTGGTCAAGGTCGAGGAGCCGGACGAGAAGTCGGGCATCGACATGCTGCGCGGCATCGCCAACGTGATGGAAAAGCACCATCAGGTGCGCGTGCTCGACGAGGCGGTGCAGGAGGCGGTGCGGCTGAGCAACCGCTACATCGCCGGCCGGCAATTGCCCGACAAGGCGATCAGCGTTCTCGACACGGCCTGCGCGCGTGTCGCCATGGGTCTCGCCTCGACGCCTCCGGCGGTCGAGGACCTGCGCCGCCGCATCGGCCTGCTCGACAACCTGATCAACATCCAGAAGCGCGAGCAGCAGGCGGGCACCGACCACGCCGAGGAGATCGCCGAGGGCGAAGAGCTACTCGCCAAGCTCAAGGTCGAGCTGACCGAGATGGAAGAGCGCTGGAAGCAGGAGAAAGTCCTCGTCGACGAGGTCACCAAGCTGCGCGCCGAGCTCGAGGGCGAGGCCAACGAGGCCGACCGCCCGGCCAAGAAGGCCGCGCTGGACGAGAAGTGGGAGGCGCTGAAGAAGCTGCAGGGCGAGACGCCGCTGGTGCTGCCGCTGGTCGACGCGCAGGCTGCGGCCGCCATCGTCGGCGACTGGACCGGCATCCCCGTCGGCCGCATGCTGGGCGATCAGATCCGCACCGTGCTGAACCTCAAGGACAAGATGGCCGAGCGCGTCATCGGCCAGGATCACGCGCTGGAGATCATCGCCAAGGGCATGCGCACGGCGCGCGCGCGCATGCAGGACCCGCGCAAGCCGCTGGGCGTCTTCATGCTCGCCGGCACATCGGGCACCGGCAAGACCGAGACCGCGCTGACGCTCGCCGAGGAGATGTATGGCGGCGACCAGGCGCTGACGATCATCAACATGTCGGAGTTCAAGGAGGAGCACAAAGTCTCGATGCTCGTCGGCTCGCCGCCGGGCTATGTCGGCTACGGCGAGGGCGGCGTGCTGACCGAGGCGGTGCGGCGCCACCCCTATTCGGTGGTGCTGCTCGACGAGGTCGAGAAGGCCCATCCGGGCGTCCAGGACGTGTTCTACCAGGTGTTCGACAAGGGCATGCTGCGCGACGGCGAAGGCCGCGACATCGACTTCAAGAACACCGTGATCATCCTCACGTCGAACGCCGGCACCGACCTGATCGCCAAGCTCTGCGCCGATCCGGACACAAGGCCGAATCCCGAGGCGCTCGCCAGTTCGCTGCATCCGGAGCTGCTGAAGACCTTCAAGCCAGCCTTCATCGGCCGCATCACGGTGGTGCCGTACTATCCGCTGGACGATTCGACGATCAAGAAGATCGTCCGCCTGCAGCTCGGTCGCGTGGTCAAGCGGGTGGCGGAAAACTACAAGGCGACAATGGTTTACGACGACGCGATGGTCGACGCCATCGCCGCGCGCTGCACCGAGGTCGAGTCCGGTGCCCGCAACATCGAGCAGATCATCCAGCGAACCATGCTGCCGGAACTCTCCGGCCACTTCCTGTCCGCCCTCGCCGATGGCCAAGTTATCAACAAGGTGCATGTGGGGGTAGACAAGGACGGGAAGTTCGAGTACAAGATTGAGTAATCACTCAGTACGGGTGATGGGCGTCGGGGGCGGCGGCGAGTGACTGCCCAGGGGCGAAACGGTCAGATCGCCCGAACGACAGGATCAATCGGACCGGGCATCGGTCCAGAAGGAGGACAAAAATGGCGATCTACATGAAGTACGGACCTATCGAAGGCGACACCACGGCTCAGTCCCACGAGCAGTGGATCACGTGCGACTCCATCCAGTGGGGTGGCGGTCGCGGCATCGGCACGCCGACCGGTTCGGCCAAGAACCGCGAAGCCTCGATGGTCAGCGTCAGCGAGGTCGTGATCACCAAGGCGCAGGATGGGGCTTCCCCCGAGTTGCTGAAGCGGTCCTATGTCGGGACGGAAGGTGAGGATGTCACCATCCACCTCACGACGACCAGCAACGAGGGCGTCAACACCATCATGGAGCTGTTGCTGACGAACACGCTGGTCAGCGCCTTCTCGATGAGCTCTGGCGGCGACCGCCCGAGCGAGTCGGTGTCGATGAACTTCACCAAGATCGAGTCGACCTTCCACAACCAGGCGCATGAGGGCACCGAAGCCAGCGACCCGTTCGCCGTTACCTACGACCTCGCCACGGCCGTCGCCACCTAAGCGCGCCAAGGCACAGGTATAGGACCACTCAAACGGGCCCCATGCGGCCCAACACGGAGACTAAAATGGCTATCTACATGGAATACGACGGCGGTGGCATCAAGGGCGACTCGACGGCGGAATCGCACCCCGACTGGATCACGCTGCAGTCCTGCCAGTTCGGCGTCGGCCGCGGCATCAGCACGCCGGTCGGCAGCTCCCATAACCGCGAGGCCTCGACCTGCAGCGTGAGCGAGATCGTCGTGACGAAGATGTTGGACGCGGCGTCCGGCCCTCTCTGGCAGGAGCTCGTCAAGAACACCAGCGGCAAGGATGTCACGATCGACTTCACGTCGACCAGCGGCGGCGCCGACAACACCTATATGTTCGTCAAGCTGACGAACACGCTGATCAGCGGCATGTCGTTCTCGTCGGGCGGTGATCGTCCCTCGGAGTCGGTCTCGCTGAACTTCACCAAGATCGAGACCAAGTACTTGGAACAGGACCAGGCAGGCACGGACGCGACCGGCGGCTCCGCGGTCACCTACGATCTGGCGCTGGCCAAGGCGACCTGATCGCCGCAGCCGAGCACTAGTGATGCGATCGGCGCGGCGTGCGAACGCCGCGCCGTTCTGCTGTCGGGACGGCGACGCATATCGGGAGTGACTGACAATGCCGATCTACATGAATGTCAATGGAATCAGCGGAAGCACCACAGCGGCGGGGTACGAGGGCTGGATCACCATTGACTCGGTGCAATGGAGCTCCAACCGCCCGATCTCGACCACGGGCGAGGTCTCGAAACGTGCCAAGGCCGCGCTGTCGATGGCCGAGGTCGTGGTCACCAAGCAGGGGGACGGCTCGAGCGGCCATCTCTGGCAAGAACATCTCAAGGCCGGGACGAGCGACGGCAAGACGGTGGAATTCCACTGGGTGTCGACGGGCAGCATTTCAGAAAAATCACAGACAGTGTTTCAGAAGATGAAGCTGGAGAACGCGCTGATCAGCTCATTCGCCACGTCGAGCAGGTCGGACGAGCGCACAGTTGAGATTCTGTCGTTCAATTTCACCAAGATCGAATGCACCTATCAGGAGATGGAGAAAGTCGGCACCAAGACATCCAAGCCGTTCGTCGCGTCCTTCGACCTCTCGAAGGATTGAGGCCTCAGAATTGGCCGGGCCCGATGCGCTGGATGTCGGAGTTGCCCGGCGCCAGCACGTAGAGCAGGCGCAGTTGGGCCGAGCCGGGCCGCGGATCGGCGGGTTGGCCCTGCACCGGCGGACGGGCGGCGACCACCATCACCAGTTCGATGGCGCGGCCCTTGTCGTCGGCGCCCTGAAACAACAGGATGCGGCCATCGGGTAGCTGCACATTGGCCTTCACCTGCTCCTTTACGAAGCGGGTGGTCTGGCCGACGAAGTAATCGCGCAGCGCGTTGCCGGCGCCGATGACGATCTCGGCGCTGGCCGAATCGGGTGCGTTCCACAGGATGTTAATCTGGATCAGCGTCTTGGAACGGAAGCCGAAAACATACGCGACCTGCGCCTCGCCGCTATTGGCCACCAGGTCGCGCACGGCGATCGAGAGGCTGCGCGTCTGCTCCAGCGGATGGGTGGCGGCCTTGATCGCGGTGTCGGCGAGCTTGAAGTCCTCCTTGATCGCGGCACGAACCTGGGCTTCGGTCTGACCAAACTTGGCGGAACGGAAGCCTTCGATGCCGGCAGGCTCCGCGGCGGGTGTCGCTGCAGGCGCCTTGGTCACCGGTGGCGCGGCCGGCTTGGGCGGCGGCGGCGGCGCTGGTGCTGGCGTCGGAGCGGGAGCCGGCGGCGTTGGTTGCTGAGCTATGGCATGATCGAGACCAGCCGCGCACACAACAACGAGCAGACAGGCGCTCAAGATCGGACGCATATGCTTGGACCTTTCAATCGAGGCGCAGTTATCAGTCAAAAAAGTGAGCGAATGATCGCTTTTTTCTTGACCTTGGCACCAGCCTGTCGGACACTTTGCCATAGACTGGCTGCGCGATATGTTCGCGGCCATCAGGAGCGCGGCCATGGCTATCTCTGACACAAAACGATGGCTGCGGCTCAAGACGCCGCTGGGCAAGGATCAGATGATCCTGACCGGCTTTTCCGGCGAGGAGGCCATCAACGGCTTCTTCTCTTTCCGGCTCGACGTGATTTCGCTCAAGGAAAACATCCAGCCGACCGACCTTCTCGGCAAGGAGATCACCTTCAGCGTCTCCTCGGGCGACGCCTGGCGCCATTACCACGGCGTTGTCAGCCGCCTGAGCTCGAGCGGCGCCATCGATCACTGGGGCGATGGTCTGATCTATTACGTCTATCACATCGAGCTCGTGCCGGAGTACTGGTTCCTCACCCATCGCGTCGATTGTCGCATATACCAGCAGAAGACCACAAAGGCGATCATCGAGGACGTACTGTCGAAGGCCGGCGCCAAGGCGGCGACGAAACTGCCGACTGGACGCACCTGGGAATACTGCGTGCAATACCTCGAGAGCGACTGGGCCTTCATCCAGCGCCTGATCGAGGAAGAAGGCTGGGTGTGGTTCCTCCGCCACCAGGACGGCGCCAACGAGCTGCATGTCGGCGAGGACGCCGGCGTCTACTTCGGCATCGAGATGGCGACCGTCGAGATGGACGCCGAGGGCACCGCCACCAACGTGATCAACGCCTTCGACCTTGAGTACCGCTTTCTGCCGACCAAGTGGGCCAACGAGGACTACGACTTCAAGGCGCCCTCAAAGGACCTGCTGGTCTCGACCAACAGCGTCAAGAAGACAGGAAAGACCGGCCAGTTCGAAATCTACGACTTTCCCGGCAACTACATCGACAAGGGCAACGCCGACGGCAAGGGCGACCGCATCGCCAAGCGCCGCATCGAGGCGCTGGAGGCGAACTTCAAGCTGGCCGAGGGCCACGGCGCCGTGCGTTTCTTCGAGGCCGGTGGCTATTTCACGTTGAACGGCGCGCGCTTCAAGGCCGAGGACGGCAAGCAGTGGGTGGTGGCGCGCGTGCGCCACGCCGCGTCCGGCGCCGGTCATGCCGCCGGCGAGGGTGGCGCGTCCTCCTATGGCAACAGCTTCGTCATCGCGCCGAAGGAGACCATCCTGCGGCCCGCGCGCACCACGCCCCGGCCGATCATCGCCGGGCCGCAGACCGCCCTCGTCGTCGGCCCCTCGGGCGAGGAGATCGACGTCGACGAATTCGGCCGCATCCACGTGCAGTTCCACTGGGACCGGCTGGGCGAGAAGAATGAGAAGAGCTCGTGCTGGATCCGCGTGGCGCAGTCCTGGGCCGGCCCGCAGTGGGGCACGGTGTTCACGCCACGCATCGGCATGGAGGTGGTGGTCGAGTTCCTCAACGGCGACCCCGACCTGCCGCTTGTCACCGGCTGCGTCTACAACGGCGCCAATATGCCGCCGTGGGAGTTGCCGGCGAACAAGACGCAGAGCGGCATCGAAACGCGCAGCACGAAGAACGGCGCCAAGGCCGACACCAACATCTTCCGCTTCGAGGACAAGAAATCCTCCGAAGTCATCTACATGCACGCCCAGAAGGACCACGTGGTAGAGGTCGAGCATGACGAGAACATCACCATCGACCACGACCAGACCCGTCACATCAAGAACAACCAGACCCTGAAGGTCGACAACAATCAGGCCGAGACGATCATTCAGAATCGCGACACGAAGATTACCAAGGGCAACGATACCTATGAGCTCAGCATGGGTAATCTCAAAGAAACCATCTCGATGGGCAATCGCGACACCAAGATCAGCATGGGTAACGACAAGCTCGCCATCGCCCTGGGCAAGCAGGACGTCGAGGCGATGCAGAGCATCGAGCTCAAGGTCGGCTCGTCTTCAGTCAAGCTGGACCAGACTGGCGTGACCATCAAGGGCATCATGGTCAAGATCGATGGGACCGCGTTGGTAGACGTAAAGTCGGTCATGACCCAGATCAAAGGCACCGCGATGCTGATCCTCAAGGGTGGTATAACGCTGATCAACTGAAGCGGGCGGCGAGCGGAGTCGGGTAGGAGGCGGAATGGCCGGAGAAGTGCAGCCGTTCACGAAGTTAGCGAACGCGGAAATCCCCGCGGTGGCGCAGTCAGGGGAACTTGGCCCGGAGGCGCAGGCCCTGGTACCAGCGGCCGCGAGCCCGGAGGGCTTTGTCGGCTCGTTGATCGATGCGGGCCTGCTGCAGGACGCGGTGCGGTTCCTGGCGCATTCGTTGCGCCCACGCGAGGCCGTTTGGTGGGCGTGTCTCGCGGCGCGCGCCTATGTCGACGCTGGCAACCCCGTCCAGCCGCCCGATACCGACGCGTTGAGCGCGGCCGAGGCCTGGGTGTTCAAGCCCGACGAGGACAATCGCCGCACCGCCTACGACCGCGCGATGGCCACCGGCTTTCAGACACCGGCCTCCTGGGCGGCGATGGGCTCGTTCTGGAGCGGCGGCTCGATCGCGCCGCCGAACCTTCCCGCGGTGCCGCCGCCGCCCAACGCGCTCGGCCGCGCCATCTGGGGGGCGGTCGTCCTGGCCGCCGTAACCAATCCGAAATCGCCCGAGGACATGGAAGCCAAGCATCGGGCGTTTCTCACCCAGGGCATCGACATCGCCCAGGGCGGCAACGGCCGGCCCAAATGAGTCGGCTCGCCGCGACGGCCCGGCGCGTCAGCTTCATGTGACGGGCCGCGAGGCGCGCTGATATATATGGGCGGCCAAGACTGCCTCTGCCGGAGAGCCGACGAATGGCCGCGTCCCTGACCCTTCGCGTCGTATCGGCGCCGCCGACCGAGCGCGCGCCGCCGCCGCTGACGCTCGCCGGCGGCCGCGCGACGATCGGTCGTCGTGATGGAAACTCGTGGGTGCTGCCCGACGCGTCGGCCGGCGTATCGCGTGAGCACGCGGTGATCGAGGGCGCGTCGGGCGGTTGGCAGATCGTCGACAAGTCGGCCAACGGCACCTTCGTCAACGGGCAGAACGTCGGCAACGGCAACGCCTGGCCGCTCGGCGCGGGCGATTCGCTTCGCATCGGCGGCTATGAGATCGCCGTGGAGATGGAGGGCGGCCAGGAGGATTTCGGCCGGCCGGCCGCTGGGCCCGCGACCATCGGCGGTGATTCGTTTGACCTCGGCGACCTCGCACGCCCGGATTTCGGCGCGCCGCGCGCCGCGCCGCGCGGCCCCTCCCCGCTTGATCCGCTGGCCGAGGAGCGCCCGCCGGAATTGCCGCCGAGCAACGACCTGTTCGGCGAGCTTGGCGACAACCGCACGCCGCTGTCGTCGGGCGGCGCCATGGCCGACCCGTTCAACGCGCCCGAGCAGCGCGGCTTGGGCGTCCCGCCAGCCGAGCCATTCGGCGCGCCGCCATCGCCGGCCGGCTCTCCCTTCGGTGGGCCGGGGCCCGACAATTGGGGCACGCCGCCGTCGGGCAATCCCGATTCCTTCGCGGCGCCTGCGCCACCGCCGCAGCGCTCGGCGTTCACCAATGCGCCGGATCCGCTCGCCGCGCTCCCCGACCCCTTCGATCAGGCGCCACCGTCACCGGATGATCGGCACGTGCCGATGCCGCAATCACCCTTCGCGTTGCAGCCGGTCGCCTTGCCGAATCCCACGGGGCCCGGGCCGCAGCAGGCGCTGCCGACCGATTGGGATGCGGTGCCGTCGGGTGGACTGAGCGCGCCGCCCGCCGAGCTCGACCCGATCGAAGCGGCTTTGGCTGGCCTCGCACCGAAAACCGGATCGTCGCAGCCTGTCGCGCCCGATCCCGGACTGGACCGCGCCTTCGGCCAGCCACCTGGGCCGGTGCGGGGATCGATGGCGCCGCAACCCGCGGCCGCTCGTCCGCGCCCGCAGGCGCCGACGCCGCGGCCGGCGGCGCCACCGACGCCCGCTCCACCGCCGCGGCCGCTGCCGCCACAGCAGCGCGCGCCCGCGCCACCGCCGATGGCGCCAGCCGCTCCGGCGGCCGACGATTGGGTGGATGTGCAGCCGCCGCCCGTGGGCGACAACCTGTTCGGCGACGCCAACGCCGGCCCGCCCATGTCGGCGGACGCGGGACCCGCGCCGCCGATCCCGACAGATGACCCGTTCGATGGCCCGTCGGACCGGCAGCCCTCGGGCCGTATCTCCGTGTCGAAGGTGGCGTTCCCCCCCACTGGTACGCCGGCCACGCCGACACCAGCGAAGCCGGCGCCCGTCGCCGCGCCGGCACCGGCGCCACCGCCAATGGCACCACCCGCGCCGCCGCGTCGGGCGACACCGGCACAGCCGCCGAGCCCGGCGCCTGCGCTGGCCGGTGACGATCTGCTGCGCGCCTTCCTCGACGGCGCGGGTATCGAGAACCTGCCGGCAAACACCGACCCGGCGACCGCGCTCAGGACCTTGGGCGCCTCGACGCGCGCCATCGTCTCGACCTTGGCGCGGTTGCTCGAGGCGCGCCGCCTGCTGAAGGGCGAATTCCGCATCAGCCAGACCGTGGTCGCCGCGCGCGAGAACAACCCGCTGAAATTCTCCGCCGACGAGTCGGAGATGCTGCTGGTGATGCTGGGCTCGGTACGCCCCGGCTTCCAGTCCGGCCAGGCCGCCGTATGGGACGCCGGCAAGGACCTCGAAGCGCATCAGCTGGCGCTGCTCGCCGCCTTCCGCGCCGTGCTCGACGCCGTCCTGGCGCGGCTGTCGCCCGAGGCGATCGCCGCCGCCGCTGGCAATGAAGGCGGCGGCGTCTTCGGCCGCCGCAAGGAAGCCGTCTACTGGGAGCACTTCGCCAAGGCCTATGGCGAGGTGAAGCAGGATATCGGCAACACCCTGGCCGGTCGCATCGGCCAGATCTTCGCCGAGGCCTACGAGCGGGAGAACAGCAAGAAGGGCGGATCGCGTTGACGGCGTCGCCGGCCTTTACCATTGACGAGAAAAGTGATTAAATACTCACATGATGCCCGCAGCTAGAGTGACAGACATGCATGTCTGTCCCATGGTCACCGTCGCCGTACCGCACGTGGGCGGCCCGATCATCCCGCCCTGCGCGATTACGGTGATCACCGGCATGATGCCGCAGGCGCGCGTCTCCGACATGGCGGTTTGCGTCGGCCCACCCGATGTGATCGTCAAGGGGTCCGTGACCGTGTTGGTGATGAACCTGCCGGCTGCGCGCATTGGCGACAACACCGCGCATGGCGGCGTTATCATTACCGGCTTCCCGACGGTGCTGATCGGCGGATAACGCCGCCTCAGGGAACGGTGTCGCAAGACAAGATAGTGTCGTCGGGGTTGGTCGGCGGCGTCACCGACGTGAGCCAGGTGTTCCAGCCCAACCGCGCGCCATCGCCGCCACCCCAATCGCCAAGCTGCATCGGCGGAACCTCGTCGCGACGCAGGATCAGCTGGATGTCGAAGAACATCGCCTCGCCGACGAACAGCCGCGCCAGGTGCACCAGCTCGCGCAACCTTGTCTGATCCGGCAGGAACGAGCGCAGCGTCTTGTAGTCAAGCGGCCCCAGCTTGATGCGGAACTTGGCTTCCGGGCGCATCACGCGCGCACCGACCACCGCCTCGTCGCCCAACCGACAAAAGCCGGTCGGTGTCATCTGCGTCTGCTCGCTGGCCGGCAGCCTCTCCCAGTGCGGCACGAAGGTGTCAACGGTGATCCTCTCGCCGAAATAGTCGCTGAGGATCGCCTCGAGTACGACGGCCGAGCGCGGATTGCCGGCATAGGCGCCGGCGTAGAAGCGCAGCGCCGTGTGGCGCGGCGCCAGCCTGCCCTTCAGCCCGCCGGTACTGAAGCCCAGGATCGCGTCAACGAAGCCGGCGATGCCGAGATCGGACGGCAGCGCCGTGGGACCCAACTCGTCATAGGTCGAGTTGACCTGCGCCGCGAGCCGATACTTCTTCCACGCGCGGATGAAGAAGCTGGCCGAGCGATGGGTGAAGAGATCGAGGAAATCGGCGAGCGACGTGTCCTTCTCGCGCTGCCGCTCGAGCACCTTGTCGCTATAGGCCTGCGGCAGCACGCCCGATGGGCCGTGCAGGCCCATGAAGGTGATCTCCACCTTCGGCGGCCCGCCAGGCGTCTCGCGCACCTGCGTCAGCGTCGAGACCGGGAAGGCCATCGCCGTCTCGCTGACGAAATGCAGCACCTCGTCCCGAGGCAGCGCCTCGCCGCCAACCGGCGCGCTGCCACCGACGCGTCCGCCCTGGCGCGCGGCGTGGCGCTCCAGCGTGAGGATGGCCTGCAGCGTGTCGAACGCCTCCGGCTCCTCGCGCAGGCGCTCGATCAGAGGAGGGTCTTCTCGCCCGTCCGGGGAGGCCATGCGGCAAGAACTCCGGTGCGCCCCGACAGACGCGCGGTCAGCCGGGTGAAGGTGTTGACGGCGACATAGAGGCCGAAGAAGTGCTCGAGCACCGAAGCCATCAGGTAGGCGCTGCCCGGCGGATAGTTCTGCGGGTCGAGCAGGACCTCGACATCGAGGCCCTGGGTGATCGCGGTCGAACGGCCCAGCACGATGCGCGCCAGGCCACGCTTGCTGGTGACGGAGCGCACACCGTCGATCAGCCGGCGGGTATCGAGCCCCTGCCCCCAGTCATAGAGCCTGAGAATCTCGCGCAACGCGTCACCGCCATCCTCGCCGCCGGCCATCGACAGATGGTTGAGCGAGAGGTGTGACAGCAGGCGCCACATGCGGCCATTGCCCAGCGGCGGACGCCGCGTCGGGCTGAAGGGGCTCGCCATATAGGCGCGGCGTACCGCCGGCGACGGCGACACCAGGTCGAGCGGCAGCTGGCCGCCGACCGAGGGAATGCGCGCCAGCAGGTCGCGATTGAAGCACAGCGTGTCGACCGACAGCGTCCAGTTGGCCGGCGCGCCAGCGTCGGCCTCGCGGTCGAGCAGTGAGATGAAGAGCTCGTTGCCCCTGTCGCGCGCGCTGGCGGCCTGGCGCCGTGACACCTGCCAGAATCGCACCTCGCCGGCGGCGTCGTGGCGCAATCCGAAGAACGGCTCGAAGGGATACTCGTTGCCGTCCACGTCGCTCGCGCTCACCTTCTCGACCATGTAGACCTCGAGCGCGTCGGGCCGACGCGCGTCGGGCACGATTCGATGCTCGAAGGCCGTGCCGTCGAGCCGGATCGGCTCGGCGCGCAGCGGGAAAAGGTTCACAACGGGCACGCAGCCGGTCGTGATGTCGCTCGTGGTCACGCCACGCTCGAGCTCGGCGTCGGTATCGGCGAGGTAAAGATAGATGCTGAGCTCGCGGCCAGCGCCGGCGAGCATGCGGCCCGACACGCCATTGATCTCGAAGAACAGGAACTTCTGCGGCAGCGCGAAATACTCGGTAAGCAGCCGGTAGCCGACGAAGGAACGCGACGGATAGGGCAGGATCGACTCGTCGCGCGAGAAGCCGACCGGCGTCAGCGCCGAAGGCGGCAGGAAGGTCGTGTTCGGCTCGTCCGGCTGCTCGCAGACCGCGATACCCAGCAACCGGTTACGCAACAGCTCGTAGAGCGGCAAGGCGCGGGAGCCGGCGCCACCGAGATAGAAGCGGATCGGATCGGGCTGCAGATCGCCGAACGTCGCGCTGTCGCTGAGGGTCGAGAGCCGGATGTGCAGAACGGAGAGCGCGCCCTGGGCGCGCGGATTGACCGGCGCACGGAACGGCCGGCCCTGCAGGCCGACCTGGGTGACCTCGAACGGCCACAGGGTCAGCGCCTGGGTCGTGCGCAGGCGGCAGCGCTCGCCATCGATCGCGCCGGTATCCAGCTCGGTGCCGCGCGCGATCTCGTAGGGCTCGCTAAGCGCGCTCGACGCCTCCAGGCGCGCGATGCCCATCGGCGGCACGGGCGCGAGATAGTGCGGATAGAGCGCGTTGAGGACCGCCTCGGTCAGCTCGGGAAACTCGTCCTCAAGCTTCAGCCGCACGCGCGCGTTGAGCAGCGCGACCGCCTCGATCAACCGCTCGACATGCGGGTCGTCGGCCATCTCCGGACCGATACGCAGCCGTCCGGCGACCTTGGGATGCGCGTCGGCGAACCGATCCGCTTGGCGGCGGATGAACTCCAGCTCGCGATTATAGAGGGGAAGGACGTCGTCCACGGCGTCCTCAGCGTCCGGTCGACACGTTGACCCGACGCGTCGTCGGCTCGAGCACGGTGTCGAAGCTGACCGGCTCGGGCGCCGGGTCGGCCGACAGCAGGGCGTCAATGCGGAAACGCGCCGAGCGATCCATGCGATCGCCCTTCTCCGGCAGGGTCACCCGCACCATCGACAACCTGGATTCAAATCGGCGGATCGCCGCTTCGATCTGCCGACACACGAGGACTCGCCAGTTGCCGCCCTGAATCGACGTGATCGAGAAGTCGGGAATGCCGTAGCCGACGACCGACTCATCGAGCTCGCCGAACACGTCGGGCCAGCCGCGGCAACGCTCACGCGTGTTCAGCAGCGCCTCGACGTCGCGGCGCACGCCCTCGCGTAGCCGGTCCAGCGCCTCGGTCGGCGTCGGCGGCAATTCCGTCTGGCTCTCCGGATCCAGATCGATCAGCCGATCCAGCACCGAAAGCAGCGCGCGCGGGGTGTTCTTGTCGTTCATGGACACGTGATCGGTACTCGTCAGGCGCTCGCGGTCTCGAAGTCGATCTCCGACAGCTCGTCGATGCCGACGCCGTCCTCGCCGACGACGAACAAGCGCAGACCGACACCGCGCACGACCTCGCCCTCGCCGCCCTGCCAATCGGTGGCGCGGCCCAGCCGCAGCGCCGTGGCGTTCGGGCCGGCCGGAATCGTCGGGTAGGTGGCGGGAATATAGACTACGCCCTCGGGACCGTCACGCACCTCGACCGCGGCCGGCCGCCACAACAGATCGCGCGGCCGCGCCGACTTCTCGAAGCGGATCGACACGACCTTGTGCGTCGGCACCCAGAAGTACTTGCCGGTGACCGAGATGACCTCGAGGATTCCGGCGCTGAGATCGTCGGCGTCGCGGAAATCGTCGAACGGCTTGTCGCCATCGCGCTTGCCGGCCACCTTGATGCGCGCTTCCTCGGCCTCGGCGAGGATCTCGCCGGCCCGCTTGTTGTCGCCCTCGCGCAGCGCCAGCAGCGCCTGCAGGCTGGCGGCGACGAAGGCGTCGGGCTCGGTCACGACGTCGGGCGCGCGGCCCTTCTCGAAGACTTCCTGGCGCGCCATAGCGCCGCGAATCACCTGGCGCGTCTGGGCGACGGCGACGGCCAGCTTGGTGTTCTGCGTGCCGATGATGTCGAGCTGCCGGTCAGCCTTGTCGAAGGCGCCGGCGAAACACTGGAAGTCGGCGAGCAGCGCGCGGGCCTCGGCGTCGTTTGGATTGTCGCGCACCGTGTTAGTGGCGGCCTCGATCGCACCGTCGAGATTGCCGTCGCGGAATAATGCTCTTGCGTCGCTCGCCATACGGTCCCCCTGGAATGTCGGTCGGTCAGCCGATCACGCCGCATCCTGCGTGCGCACGGTGCTGACGAGATTGAAATTCGCGCCGATTTCGTCGAGCTGAAACTGCGGCTGCAGCCGCGCCACGACGGCGAAGCTGCCGGGCTTTCCTACCAGTTCCGTGACCTCGATGTCGGCGTCGCGCAACGGGTACCTGGCCTTGGTCTCGAGCGGGGCGTCGTCGTTGCTCTGCGTGTATGTCTGCAGCCACTTCATCAGCTTGTCGCGGCATTCGTCGGCGGTGCGGAAGCTGCCGACCTCGTCGCGCGCCATCACCTTGATGTAGTGCGCGAAGCGCGACACGCAGAGAATCTGCTGCAACATAGAGGACAGCTTGGCGTTCATCCGCGCCGCCGCCTTGTCGTAGCGCGGCGGCACCCAGGACGACTGGTTGGAGTGGAAGGCGGCGAAGGCGGTGAGCCGCGCCGGCACCAGCGGTATGAAGCCGACATCGGAGAGTTCCTTCTCCTGTCGCTCGGTGAGCTGGATCTCCACCGGCACGCGGATGCCCACCCCGGGCCGGTCGGTGGTGAACCATGGAGTCGGCATGTCGTCGACCAGCCCGCCGCCGGTCATGTCGCGGCCGGCGCCGCGGATATCGGCGAACCAGCCATAGGTCGCGAAGGAGCGCACCACGACGGCGCCGAAGGCGTAGGCGGCCGAGCCCCACAGCCAGCCGCGGCCGCTGCGCAGATGGGTCGTCTCGCTGTAGACGAAGCCGTCGGCGCGATTGCCGTCGTTGCGGTAGGGCTTGCGCATCAGCACGCGCGGCAGAGCGAAACCAAGATAGCGCGCGTCCTCGGTCGACGAGCAGAAGCCACGCCACGCGGTGAACTCGCCGCGCTGGAACAGCGCCGTGAGGTCGATGGTCGAAACCAGTTCGCGGAAGCCGTCGACGCCGAACACCGCCGGCGAGCAGCCCAGCACGGTCGGCGTGTGCGCGGCGCCCACCGCGCTGGCCAGGCCGCGCAGGGTCGCGATGTCGCGCGGGTGCTTGGTCGGCTCGTAGTCGGCGATGATCAGACCGTAGGGAATACCGCCGGGCGTGTCGAATTCCTGGGTGTAGACCTTGTCGAAGATCTGGCTCTGGTCGAACTCCAGCGCGCGGTCGATGTCGCGCGTCAGCTCCATCCAGGTCATGTTCAAGAGCTTGATGCGGATCCACTTCGAGCCGTCGGCGACGCGCAGCAGCCACATCACGCCACGCCACGACGCCTCGAGGCGCTGCGTCTTGGGGTGGTGCAGAATCTCGTCGACCTGCGCTGACAGCATGCGATCGATCGCCGCGATCAGCCTGTCGATCGCGCGGCGAGTCCACGCGTTGCGCTTATCGAGCTCGGCTCGTGTGAGCGGCGAAACGGCTGGCGCCTCCGGCACCGGCTCTTCGGCCGGCGACGGAGGCGCCTTCTCGTGCGCTTGCGGTGCCGCGGCGTCGGCTAGATCGGCAGCCGGCACCGGGAGATCGAAGCCGAGTTCCGCTAACGAAATACCGGTTGATCCGGTATCCGCGGAGGGCGGGACCTCGTCGGGCGCGGCCACGCCCGCTCCGTCACTTGGCCTGCGCCGGAATGCGCGCGACCATTCGCAGCGACGCGGTCAGCTCTTCCATCTGCAGCCACGGACGCAGATGCGCCACGGCCGAGTAGGAGCCCGGTGAGCCCGGGACCTCGACCACCGTCACGCGGGCCTCGCGCAGCGGGTACTTGGCCTTGGTCTCCTGGCCGGCGTCGGGGTTGGAGTTGACGTAGTTGCTGATCCAGCGGTTCAGCCACTTCTCGACGTCGCCACGCTCCATGAAGGAGCCGACCTTGTCGCGGCCCATGATCTTCAGATAGTGGGCGAAGCGCGACGAAGCCATGATGTACGGCAGACGCGCCGAGATCGCGGCGTTCTCGGTCGCCTCGGGGCGGTCGTACTTCTGCGGCTTGTGCACCGTCTGCGCGCCGAAGAACACCGCGTAGTCCGTGTTCTTGTAGTGCGACAGCGGCATGAAGCCGAGATCCGCCAGCTCCTTCTCGCGCCGGTCGGTGATCGCGAACTCGGTCGGGCACTTCTGGTCGAAGTCGCCGTCGTCGCTCTCGAACACGTGGCTCGGCAGGCCCTCGACCTTGCCGCCGCCCTCGGCACCGCGGATGGCCGTGCAGAAGCCGTACTGCGAGAAGGCGTTGGTCAGGCGCTGGGCATAGACAAAGGCGGAGTTCATCCAGCAATAGTGGTCGTGCGACAGCGCGCGGCCGGGCTCGCCCTCCTCGTAGTCGAACTCCTCGATCGGCTTGGTGTCCTTGCCGTAGGGCACGCGGGCGAGCGCGCGCGGCATGGTCAGGCACAGGAAGCGCGAGTCCTCGCTCTCGCGCAGGCCGCGCCAGCCGATGTACTTGCCGCCCTCGAAGCCCTTCTTCAGGTCGCGGACCTCCTTGAGGTCGCGGAAGTCGCCCACGTCGAACATCTTGGCGCTCGCCGCCGAGATGAACGGCGCGAACGAGGCCGCGGCGACGCCGGAGAGGCCGCGCAGCAGCTCGATGTCGTCGGGATGGTTGGAGAACTCGTAGTCACCGACCATGCAGCCATAGGGCTCGCCGCCCGGCGTGCCGAACTCGTTCTCGTAGATCTTCTTGAACAGCATGCTCTGGTCGAACTCGGTCGCCTTGGCGAAGTCGTTCAGCAGCTGCCGCTTGGTGATATTGAGAACGCGGATCTTCAGGTTCTCGCCGGTCTCGCTGTTCATCACGAGATAATTGAGACCGCGCCACGAGCCCTCGATCTTGAGAAACTTCTCGTGATGCATGATCTCGGCGAGCTGCCGGGAGATCTTGCCATCGATCATCTCGATGGCCTTGGTGATCGTCTGCGCCAGGTTGCGGCTGAACTTCACCGTGCCGGCCATCGCCTGCTCGGTGAGGGCCTTCAGCAGGTCCTGGGCCTCGTTGGCGTCGGTCTGCTTGGTCGCGCCGATCGCCTGATCGAGCAGGGAGAAGCCCTCCTCGGTCGCGGTGGCGCCGGCTTGCGCCTGGGTCGAGGTCTCGGCGGCCATGCTCAGCCCTCCTTCTTGTTACGGGCTTCGATCTCGGAGTGCAGCTTCTTCACCGCCTCCTCGTCGGCCAGGATCTTCTCGAGCATCTGCTCGAGGTTCTCAGAGCGGTCGGCCTTGGCCAGCAGATCGCGCAGCTTGTCGCGCGTCTCCTTGAGGCGCTTGAGCGGCTCGACCTGGCTGACGATCCGGTTCGGCTCGAAATCGTCCATCGAGTTGAACTTCAGGTTGACGGCCATCTCGGAGCCGTCGTCCTGCAGCTTGTTGGCGACGCGCATGTTGGCGCCCGGCGCCATCGTCGACATGATCTTGTTGAAGTTGTCGCGATCGATCTGAACGAACTTGCGGTCGCGCAGTTCCGGCAGCTTCGCCGTCGGATCGCCCGAAAAATCGCCCGTCACGCCGACGACGAACGGCAGTTCCTTGACCACCATCGCGCCTTCGGTCTCGACCTCGTACTTGATGTGCACGCGCGGCTTACGCACCCGATCAAGCTTTTTCTGTACCGATTCAGCCATGATCGCACCTCTCCCGTGTTCCGTGGAACCCTAGCACATTTCCAAGCCGCGACGCGAGGACAGGCGACGCGACTATACCGTCATTTCTTGGCTTTCGCGTCAGCTGCCGGCGGCGGTTCCGGCGGCCTGATGCCCGCGATCTGCAGCATCTTGCGGCGAGCGTCGACGTCCGGCAAGAGTTCAGCGAGCAGGTCGGGCAAGGACATGCGCGCGCGGTCGATGGTCGCATCAAGGGCGTACGAGACCGGCGATTGCGGCTCGTACTCACGAAAATACTTCGCCACCGCCGCCAGCATGTCGAGAGCCTGCTCGCGCGTGGCGAAGGTGCCGGGCCGCGCGAAATTGGCCTGGGCGCCGCCCGGCGCGCCATCGGCGGCCGCGGCAGCATCGCCTTCGGCGGCGGCCGGGCCGGCTGCGACCGGCGGGTCGACCAGGGAACCCGCCACCAGCTTGACCATCTTTTCGAGGTCGACGAGCAACTCCGACAGCGGGCCGAGCATGGGCGCGTCGTCGCCCATTTTCGAGTTCAGAAACTTGTTGATGCGCTGCCAGCTCGCGATCGAGCCACGGATATGCACGCCGAGCGGCTGATAGAACGGCCGACCGCCGGCGCGCGCCGCGGCTTCCGCCTCGCCCAGTCCCGCCTTGTCCTTCTGCATCCGCTGCAACATGGCAAGCGGCAGCGGCCCCTTGTCGCCCGCCGGTGGAGTCACGGGCGTACGCATGATCGGCGCGACCAGCGTCTTGTTCAGCCGGTCGAAGTTGAAGCCTTTGGCAGTGGGGTCGTCGGGGTCGACGCTGTAGTTGACGTCGTCCCAGTACTTCTCGAGCATATCCGCGGCCAGCACGAGACCGGCGTGCAGCCCGGCGAAATCCTCGATCCTGATGAGCGACTCGATCAGCCACTCGAGAATCTCCAGATCCTTGGATTTCTCACGCAGGATCGTTTCACATTTTTCCTGGACCTGACCCCAGGCCTGCATGGCCCGATCGCGCGCCTCGTCAGCGCCCGGGGCGGCCGAGAGCTCCAGGTTGAGCCAGTCTTTCTCCGCGGCGTTGGCCACGCCGCGCACATTGCGCACGTCGTAGTAGGGCGACGTCGCCGAGTCATCATCGCGCGGATTGGCGCCCGTCGGCTTGTCCCCCGCTACGGGAGCGAGCAGCGCCGGCACCTCGATGACGAACTGTACCTGCTGTGCCTGTGCGCCCTGCGCCGCTGCTTCCGCCATGCGCCTGCCTCAGGTTCCGACGTTGAGAATCTGCACCCGGCGATTGCGCGGATCGGCCGGCTGATTGGGTACGACCAGCTTCGAGCGACCGAGGCCGACGCTTTCGAGGCGAGCGCGATCGATAGAGTGCCGTGTCGCGAGATAGTCGACAACCGCCCGCGCGCGCCGCTCCGACAGCTCCTTGTTGTACTCGTCGGCGCCGACCGCGTCGGTATGGCCCTCGATGACGAAGCGATCGCTCGCGTTGCGCTTGAGCACGTCGGCTAGATCGTCGAGCAACTTGCTGGCCGACGGCGTCAACCGATCCGAATCGAATTCGAAAAGAATAGGTAGCGACAGCGAGTACGGCGCCCCGCGCGTCGGCGGCGCGCGATCGACGGGGGTCGCCGTCGGCGGCGCCGCGCCGGTCGGAGCGGCGCCCGCCGGCGCCGCGGCGCCGGGCTGGCCGCCAGCCGGCGGCTTGGCGGCGCCGGAGTCCGGCGTGCCGATCACCACGCGTCCGCGTGTCGTCGTGCCGCCCGGTCCGGCCGTGCCGCCGCATTCGGCCGGGATGTTACGGCCGATGGCGATATGCATCTGGCATCGGTCCATGCGCTGCTGCGCCTGGGCCTGCTGCGACTCGGCCAGACCCGACAGCGCGAAAAGCGCCACCGCCAGGGCGAGCCGTCTCGCATCCACCCCTGTCATGACGAACCCCCCGAAAGTTCACCGCGCGCGCCAGCCACGGCCGACGCGCGCCGACGACGAGCCTTACGAACCCGTCGGCAGAACCTGAACGCGCCGATTGCGGCCGTTGAGCGGATCGGCCGGAAGCAGCAGCTGTGCGCTGCCGGCGCCGCGGGCCACGAAGCGATCGCGCGGCAAGCCATGCGCGGTGGCGAGATACTCGATCACCGCCTGCGCCCGGCGCTCCGAGAGTGAGCGGTTGTAATCGACCCCGCCCGCGGCATCGGTGTGCCCCTCGATAACGTAGCGATCATTCGGGTTGTACTTGAAGACCTCGGCGAGCTGATCGACGACCTTCTTGGCATCCGCTGTCAGCTGATCGGAGTCGAGCGCGAACGGCACCTGCAGACCCAGGCCACGCGGCGCGGGCGCCGGGGCTGCGGTCGTGGCGGGCGCCGCCGGCGCGGCTGTCGTCGTCGGCGCGCCAGCCGGAGCCGCCGCGGGCGCCGCGGCGGGTGCGGCCGCCGGCGCAGCGGCAGGCTTGGCCGCGCCGCTGTCGGGCGCACCGATCACCACACGGCCGCGGGTAGCGCCGCCGGTCGACGGGCCGGTGCCGCCGCACTCGGGCGGCAGCGCACGGCCGAGCGCCTTGAACATGTCGCAGCGCCCGACCCTACCGGTCGTGCCATCGACCACTTGTGCGTTGGCCTGCAGGGCGATCGACGCCCCGCCCATCATGACGGTCGCGGCGACAGCGCCTGCGAAATGAAGACGTCGAAGCATATGTGCCTCCCTGCCGGGGACGTAAGCCCTGGACCACTCATCAAACATTAACAGCAATACCAACCGACTAGCAACAAGAAACTGAGTATTCGCTCAGAATATTCATCTACATTTCGCACGGCAACAGCATCATGCTCAGGACTATGGCGCCCCCGTGTTGCCGGCGAAGACAAAGGGTGCCCAGAAGAACGGGTGTGCCCACTCCGCCGGATCCTGCCCCTTGCCGGCGCCATCCAGCATCTCGAGCTGGGCGACGCGCAGCACGTCGGCCGCGCTGCGGCCTTTGCCGACGGCCGCCAGCACGTTGATCATCATCAACGTCGTCGATTCGTCGGCGACGCTCCAGTGCGAAGCCATCAAGCCACGCGTGCCGGCGGTGAAGAAAGAGCGCGCCAAGCCCGAGAAGGCTTCGCCGGCGCTCTTGCCGTCGGGGCCCGCCGTGTTGCAGGCCGACAGCACCACCATGTCGGCGTCGAGCTTGATCGCCGCGAGATCGGCTGCCGTGATCATCGCCTCAGGACCTGTGCCTTGCCCGGTCAGGATCACCGGCTGCTGCAGGCAGCGCAGCTCCGACGGCAACAGCGCATGCGCGGCGAGGTGGATGATCTTGTAGCGATCGAGCTGGCCTTTCAGTACCGCGCTCTTGCTGAAGGCGCGACCCAGGCGCGTACCGGCCGGACCGACGCCGAGCTGCTTGGCGGTCAACGCCACCTCGCCTTCGGCGAGCGGCAGCACCGGCAGCGAGGCGAGCTCGCGCGCGTCGGCATCACAGCGCTGGCCGGGCGTGAGCGACGCGGCGCGCGACGCCGCCACGAGCTGGCCCGCCGCGCCGATCGACAGCGGCTGGAAGCCGCCGAAGCCGACATAGGCGTTGGGCGCCTTCGACCGCGCCGCCTGCTTGCGCAGCAACACCAACGATTGCGGCGCAGGCACATAGGACATGGCGAACCACTTCGCCAACCACTCGACCTTCTTGTAGTCGGTGTATTCGCCGATCGCCGGCGGCGGCGCCGTGACCATCAGATTGAACGGCAGGGATTGCAGCGCGCCATTGGTCGTGATGACCAGCGCCTTCAGTGGCTTCAAGTGCACCTGGCCAGGGCCCAGCACGCGCTTGTACAGATCGTGCGCCAGCGCCACGTCGTACTTGGGCAACTGTCCCTGCGCGTCGGGCGTGAAGGCGCCGCGCAACTTGCCGACGATCTCCTCGGCCTTCGCGAGACTGAGGTCGATCGGCCACGCGTTGACGCGCCCGCTATGCGCCAGCATGGCGTAGCCCTTGGTCGAGCCCAGCACGATGTGCAGGAAGCCTTCCTGCGGGCGCAGCACGCCCAGCACGTCCTTCGAGCCGGCCTGGCCGGCCACGAGCTGGAAGTAGTTCGGCAGCGTCTTGCGCACCTCCTCCTCGGCCGCAGCACGCTGCTGCTGGGCGTCGCCGATCTGCGCGTCGATCGCCGCGAGCGTCGCGGTGTCGGCGTTTCGGTTCGCGGCGATGTCGCGGCGCTGATAAAGATCGGTGACCCGGTTGGTGAGATCCTGCAACGCGCGCACGCGCTCGTTGCCGTCGCCGAGCCGCAACGCCGCCTGGGCGACGAAGCTGGCGGTGACGCCGGAGGTGACGAGCTGGGCCGCGTCGAACATCTCGGCGGGCAGCGACACGCCGATACCGCCGGTGCCCGACTGCGACTGCCGCCACGCGGCGTCGAGATAGGGCATCGCCGTCTCGACCGAGACCGTGTTCTGGCGCTCACGCAGGATCGCCGCGCCGCGGCGGAATTCCGCCAGCGCGCCCGGGACATTGCCGCGCTTGAGCTGGATGTTGCCGCTCTCGAGGAACGTCTTGCCGGCGGGTTGCGAGGACGGCAGCGCCTTGTTGAGGCCGCGCGCGGAGTCGCCGAGATCGGCGCTGGCGACACCGAGATTGTCCTGCCGCGCAGCGCCCAGGCCGGCCACGCGCACGGCGCGCCAGCGCACGCCGCCGGGGTCGATACCGACCGCCTCGAGCAGCGCGATCGCCTTGTTGGCGTGGGCGCGGCTGGCATTGTTGTCGCCGGCGGAGAGCGCAAGGATCGCGCGCAGCCGCAGGATCTCCGACACACCCTGCGCCGCGAGCAGCGTGATCGGGCTAATACCGATATTGGCCGGCACGGCCGAGCTGGCGGCGCGCGGATCGACAAAGCGCTGGCCGCGCACGCCGAAGCCGACCGCCGCCGCGCGGCGCTCCTGCTCCTGGTTCATCAGCGGCGCGAGCTCGGGCGCGGCGGCGATATAGGCGGCCTCGGCGAGATCGATGCGCCGTTTCGCCTCGTCGTGCTTGCCCTGGTTGGCGAGATGCTGGCCGACGTAGTGCGAGATGCGCGCGCGCGCCAGCGGATCCTTGATGCCGACCGCCAGCTTCTCGGCGCGCTCGAATAGCGGATCGGCCTCTCGGAAGCGGCCCTGGTTGCTAATCTGCAGGGCGAAGTGGATCAGCGCGTCGGCCCGGTCGGGATTGTCGCGACCGAACAGCTTCTGATGCAGCACCAGCGCCTCGCGATAAGCCTCCTCCGCCTTGGCGTAACTTTCCTCGATGTTGTGGCGTCCGCCGACCCGCATCAGGGTCTGGTAGCGCTCGATATCGCCCGAGCCGAAGCCGCCCTTGAAGCGCGTGTCGAGCCCGCTGGTGATGGCGCCGCCGCCGCGCGGCGCAGCCGCCGCCGGCTGGCCGCCACCCAGCGCCGCGATGGTCGCCTCGATCGCCGGCGCGGCGGGCGAGATCCCATCGGCCAGGAAGGTGTTGCCGCCAGCGGTGGTCAGCACGCCGATATAGGGAACGCCACCGGCGCGCATGCAGGGCAGCACGAACGCGGGATTACCGTTGACGGTCGACTGCCGGGGCGCCTCGCAGCGCGCCCGGCCATCCAGCGTCGCCTTCCAGTGCCCGCTGCTGGCGAGCGTCTGCAGGCCATCTGCGCCCGTCGTCCCCGCCATTTGGTACAGCGTGGCGGAGAACACACCGGTCTTGCCGCAGAGGATCTCGTAGGCCGCCTGCGCGCCCATGCCGGCGTCCAAGGTCGCCGGCCGGTAGACGCAAGGTTCGCCGGCCGCGCTCTGGCCGGCGGGCGAACCTTGTGGCGCCTGCGCAACCGCGCCGCCGGCAAGCGGGGTCGCGGCCAGCGCAACAATGAGCGTGCGCGCCATGGATCTCATTGTGGCTCACTCCGCTTGCGCTCTTTCTCGTCCTTGTCGCCGATGATCAGCTCCTCGTTGCCCTGATTGACGAGAATGACGCTCGCATCGTCGAGCGGCGCGCCACCGACGCTGATGACGACATCGTCGGTGCTGGTCCCCGGCGCCGCCATCACCACCCTAAGGATGATGCAATTGATGGTGCCGATCGGACAGCTGTTGAATTGCTCGGTGGCTGACGGCAATCCGTCGCGCCGCACGTGGAAGGCGGCCACCGCTCCGCCTACCAGTGGCTCGGTAAACGGAGCGGTCACCGCTCGCACCACGTTGGGATCGACCGTGCGCACCGACGTGGTCAGGTTGACCGTGTTGCTGTTGCCGTAGACGCCGAGCAGCCCGAAGCTGGAGCCGCCGCCGTCGGCGGACTGGATGTTGGCGCCGGTAGCGAAGAAGTAGACCGTGGAGTTGAAGCTGTTCAGTTCGCCGATGATCGAGCCGCCACCCGTCAGGTTGCCGGGTACCGGCAACGGGCTGAAGCCCGTGGCCGGAGTCGGTACCGTGAACAAGCCGCCCGCGCCGGCGCCCGGCGCGGCGCCATACAGGGCCAGCGGCGACGCGCCGGTATGATCGACAATCACCAGCTTCGCGGTGCTGATGTCGTTGCCCGGATTGCCGGCGCCACCGCCGACATTGATTGCCCCGGACGCGCCCGTCGGCGTTCGGCGATAGACGATCATGCCGTTGGCCGACAACACCGGGCCGTTGATGTTGATCGCGCCGGAGGCGGTTGCGAGGTCGACCACGAACGGCGTGCCGCCGCCACCGGAGTTCGCCGTGATACCGGTCACCGCGGCGACGACGCCGTCGCGGGCGAACGAGACGTTGCTGACACTGTAGCCGATGCTGTTCTGGAACAGGAAGCTGGTGAACGCTCGGCCGGCGATATCGTTGACCGTGTTGTTGGCGCCGATGAGATTGACCATGCCACCGGTCGAGATCGCCAGCAGCGAACCGCCGGTAATCGTGCCGTAGATGCCCTGGGTCAGATCGCCAGCGCTGGTCTGTAGGCGGATCGTGCCGCCGCCGACTCCAGCATTGATCGCCTCGCTGATCGTCAGCAACCCGGCCGCCGCGAGGGTGATGTTGCCGCCCGCCGTGAGCAGCCCGTTCACCGTCAGGTCGCTGGTGCCGCCGGTCGTCGTCAGGGCGATCCCGGATGTCGCCGTGATGGCGTTGGCAGTCAGGCTGGTCGTCGTCGTGGCGCTGAAGCCGGCGGTGCCGTCCGCTGAGCCGCTGATCGCGCCGAACGCGTTCGTGGCGGAAGTCAGGATGACGCCGGTGACGCCACCACCCGTGGTCTTGGCCGCGACGCTGCTGGCCGTGATCGCCGTGCCGCCGTTCTGGGTGATCGAGCCCGACGTCGTCAGGCTGTAGCTGGCGGCCGTCGCATTGCCGGTGACGGTGAGGCCGCCGACGTCGACCAGCGTGAAGGAGCCGGTGCCCAGCGTGATCGCACCTACGTTCGTGACCGTGTTGCTGGCGTTATCCAGCGTCACGACAGGATTCGCCCCGCCCAGTCGCGTGACGTTCAGCGTGCCGACCGACAGCGCGTCGCTCGCCGCCGCCGACTGCGTCACGTTTCCGCCGGCGGTCAGCGTGGCGCTACCGGCCGCGCTCGTCGTGATGCCCGGCGTGGTAATGGCGAAGTTCAGGCCCGCCACGGTGTAGGATGACGTCAGACCGCCGAGATTGAATCCCCCGTCGTTGACAAAGCTGACGTTGCCGGCGGGGCTATCGAGCACGACGTTGCCCGAGACGGCGTTGGTGGCGCTGAGCACCAGGTCGCCTGAACTATAAACGCGCGCGACGAAATCGGTGGCAGTGATGACGCCGCCGCCGCCCTGGCTGGTGCCACCGTCGCTAAACAAGTACACGCCGCCGGTGCCGGCGTTTACTGGCGCGTTGATCGTCAGCGTCGAGCCGGCGTTGTTGTTCGACCCGATGGCGATCTTGCCGCCGCTGCTCGCGAGCGCCCCGGACACCACCACCGAGCCGTCGAAATTACGGACCGCGATATCGCCCCCGCTGGTGGTGATGGCGTTCACCGTCAGTGCCTGCGTGCTGGCAACCCTGCTGCGCAGGACGGAAAAACTGCCGGACGTCGTGCTACCGCCGAGGGTGCCAATCAGAACACCGCTGCTCACGAGCGAAACGGTACCCGCCGCCGTTATGTTCAGCGTACCGCTGCCGCCGCCGACCGACAACTTACCGGTTTGGCCGACGTCGGCGGCGGTGAAGAGATTGAGCGTCTTCAGCGCGACCACACCGTCGCCGACGTCGCCGGTCGCGAGCGTGATCGCGCCCGCCGTCGTGGTGCCCGTCGACTGCTTGCCGATTGTCAGCGCGGAGGCCGATGTCAGGAACGTCAGCTCGGTGTTGTCGATGACGAAGCCTGCGCCGGCCGCGCCGCCGACAGAGACCGCGGTGCCCGCCGTGACCGGCGCCAGGGTAATCGTGCCGGTGGCGTTGATCGCGGCGGAGATCTCGATGATGTCGGCGTGCAGCGTGACGCTGGTCGCGGTGATCGCGCCGTTGACGTTGATCGCGCCGACGCCGTCGGTGATCGCGACGGAGCCGGTCGAGGTGATCGGGCCGGCGGAGGTGCCGACCGCGCGGCTCTGCTTGAAGACGATGCCACCGGTACCGACGCCGCCGCCGGCCGTCGCGATAGTGCCGACGCCGTGCGCCGCGGTCTGGATGGACGCGCTGCCGCCCGCGCCGGTCTCGAGAGTCAGAGTCCCGGCAGTGATCGCCGCCGCCGTGGCGGTGATCGTGTTGTTGCCTTTGGCTGTCAGCGCCAGCGTCGTGGCGCCGACATTGGTCGCGCCGGTGATCGTGAGGCCGCCGCCCGAAGTCGTCAGCGTGACGTCGCCACTGGAGGTGATCGGCCCGACGTTGAGGCCGCCATCGCTGTCGACGATCGCATGTGCGCCGGTACCCCAGGTACCGGAACTCTGCACCGCGCCGATCAGATTCGTGCCGTTGGCCAGCGTGATCTTGCCGCCCGCCCCGGTGGCGAGCGTCAAGGTCGGCGCGGTGATCGGCGTGTCCTGCGCGATGGCTGTGGCGGCGCCGGTTGTGGTCAGCGTCAGCGTGCTGGTCACCGTCGCACCGGTGACCGCGGCGAGCGAGCCGACGGCGGCGACCTGGCCAACGGTCAGGTCGCTGGACGTCTTGTACGCGGCGCTGCCGGCGGCGTTGAACGCCACCAAATTCGTCGCGTTGGTAACGCCGACGGTATCGAGTTGGATGTCGCCCGATGTCGTGACCACACCCAGGCCGTTGGCGCCGGCGGTGATGGTCTTGGTCTGGCTGACCGTGCCGCCGGCCTTGATCGACGCCCCGTTGGCGGTAATCCCGTCAAGGGCCGCGAGCGTGCCGATGGCGTTGGCCGAGCCGACGCTGAGCGTGTCGGTCTGGAGCAGGCCGACCGAGCCTGTCGATGATGCGGCGAAAGTGGTGACGGTGTTGGCGACGCTCGTCAGGTCGACGTTACCGGCCGTGGTGACAACGGCCAGCGTCGACGCGGAAATCGCCTTGGTCTGCGTGACCGAACCGCCGGCCGAGAGGTAGACGGTTCCGGTCGCCGTCACGCCGTTCAGCGCGCCGGCCGTGCCGACGGAGAATCCGTTGCTTTCCTTGAACGCGATGCTGCCGACGTTGGCGGCCAGGGTGGTGATAGCGCTGATCGCCTGCGTCAGATCGGCGGTGCCGGTGGACGACACACCGAGGACGCTGGTGGTGATGACACCCGCGGCCCCCTGCGTGATCGACGCACCCGTCAGACCCACGTTACTGCCGGCAACGGTGAGGGCCGCGTTGACCGCCAGCGTGCCCGCCGCCGAGAGCACCAGGTCGGCGGCGATAATCTCGCCGCTCACCGTGATGTTGCCCTCGTTGTTCGTCGTGAACGTGACCGCCTTGGCGCCAGCGTTGGTGGCGTTGATCGTCAGAGCACCCTTGTGCACGACGGTGACCCCGGCGCCTATCGCGGCGGCGGTGGTGAACGAGTTGAACGCGTTATCGACGCTGCTGAGCGTGACGGGGCCTTCATTGGTCTGCACCGTCAGGCCGGTGCCAGTGATCGCGCCGTCGGTGCCGGCGCTCTGCGTGATCGCGCCGCCGTTGTTGTTGACCCGCAGCGACACCGACGTCGCGGCGTTGATGCCCGAGGTGGCGTCCACCTTGCCGACGTTGAAGGTGCCGCTGTTGCGGAAGGTCACGCCGCCGGCGGTGGAGAGGGCGGCAAAGGTGTTCACGGTGTTGACGTCGGCGGCCGCGACACCCGTCGGCGTCAAGCTCACGGCGCCAACATTGGTTTCGACACGCAGGCCATCGGCGGTGATGCCGGCGTTCGTGGCCGCCTGGGTGACGTTATTGTTCGCCAGCAGCGCGACCTGACCGGCACCCACGTTGATCTGGGCGTTAACGTCGATCATGTTCGCGCTCGCCGTCAGCGTGACGCTGGTCGCGGTGATCGCGCCGTTGACGTTGATCGCGCCGACGCCGTCGGTGATCGCGACGGAGCCGGTCGAGGTGATCGGGCCGGCGGAGGTGCCGACCGCGCGGCTCTGCTTGAAGACGATGCCACCGGTACCGACGCCGCCGCCGGCCGTCGCGATAGTGCCGACGCCGTGCGCCGCGGTCTGGATGGACGCGCTGCCGCCCGCGCCGGTCTCGAGAGTCAGAGTCCCGGCAGTGATCGCCGCCGCCGTGGCGGTGATCGTGTTGTTGCCTTTGGCTGTCAGCGCCAGCGTCGTGGCGCCGACATTGGTCGCGCCGGTGATCGTGAGGCCGCCGCCCGAAGTCGTCAGCGTGACGTCGCCACTGGAGGTGATCGGCCCGACGTTGAGGCCGCCATCGCTGTCGACGATCGCATGTGCGCCGGTACCCCAGGTACCGGAACTCTGCACCGCGCCGATCAGATTCGTGCCGTTGGCCAGCGTGATCTTGCCGCCCGCCCCGGTGGCGAGCGTCAAGGTCGGCGCGGTGATCGGCGTGTCCTGCGCGATGGCTGTGGCGGCGCCGGTTGTGGTCAGCGTCAGCGTGCTGGTCACCGTCGCACCGGTGACCGCGGCGAGCGAGCCGACGGCGGCGACCTGGCCAACGGTCAGGTCGCTGGACGTCTTGTACGCGGCGCTGCCGGCGGCGTTGAACGCCACCAAATTCGTCGCGTTGGTAACGCCGACGGTATCGAGTTGGATGTCGCCCGATGTCGTGACCACACCCAGGCCGTTGGCGCCGGCGGTGATGGTCTTGGTCTGGCTGACCGTGCCGCCGGCCTTGATCGACGCCCCGTTGGCGGTAATCCCGTCAAGGGCCGCGAGCGTGCCGATGGCGTTGGCCGAGCCGACGCTGAGCGTGTCGGTCTGGAGCAGGCCGACCGAGCCTGTCGATGATGCGGCGAAAGTGGTGACGGTGTTGGCGACGCTCGTCAGGTCGACGTTACCGGCCGTGGTGACAACGGCCAGCGTCGACGCGGAAATCGCCTTGGTCTGCGTGACCGAACCGCCGGCCGAGAGGTAGACGGTTCCGGTCGCCGTCACGCCGTTCAGCGCGCCGGCCGTGCCGACGGAGAATCCGTTGCTTTCCTTGAACGCGATGCTGCCGACGTTGGCGGCCAGGGTGGTGATAGCGCTGATCGCCTGCGTCAGATCGGCGGTGCCGGTGGACGACACACCGAGGACGCTGGTGGTGATGACACCCGCGGCCCCCTGCGTGATCGACGCACCCGTCAGACCCACGTTACTGCCGGCAACGGTGAGGGCCGCGTTGACCGCCAGCGTGCCCGCCGCCGAGAGCACCAGGTCGGCGGCGATAATCTCGCCGCTCACCGTGATGTTGCCCTCGTTGTTCGTCGTGAACGTGACCGCCTTGGCGCCAGCGTTGGTGGCGTTGATCGTCAGAGCACCCTTGTGCACGACGGTGACCCCGGCGCCTATCGCGGCGGCGGTGGTGAACGAGTTGAACGCGTTATCGACGCTGCTGAGCGTGACGGGGCC
>VGCZ01000002.1 GCA_016869975.1 Alphaproteobacteria bacterium | reverse complement strand
TCGACCATTACCGCCATCAACATGAAGCCCGATTCCATCGCCAACGACCGGGTTGCCGTCCGCTAACAATAGACCGATCGGGTTTGCTAACGTCCCGGCCGCCAAGGGATGGTCGGGGGTCGAGTCATGGCGCGCATCGCGGTCGGTGGTTTCCAGCATGAGACGAACACGTTCGCGCCGCAGAAGGCGACCTGGGAAGAGTTCGAGCGCGCCGACGCCTGGCCGCCCTTCGTCCGCGGTCCCGCGCTGATCGCCGCCGTCGAGGGCTTCAACATTCCCATCGCCGGCGCCGTCGCCGCGCTCAAGGAGCGTGGCCACGAGGTCGTGCCGCTCAGTTGGTGCTCGGCACCGCCCAGCTCCTATGTCACCCGGGACGCCTACGAGAAGGTCGCGGGCTGGCTGGTCGAGGATCTGAAGAAGCTCGGGCCGTTCGACGCGGTCTATCTCGACCTGCATGGCGCCATGGTCGCGGAGCATCACGAGGATGGCGAGGGCGAGCTGATGCGCCGCATGCGCGGCGTGGTCGGAGACACCATCCCACTGATCGCCAGCCTCGACTACCACACCAACATGACCGCCGAGATGGTACGCCATTCGACGGCGATGATCGGCTACCGCACCTATCCGCATGTCGACATGGCCGCCACCGGCCGGCGCGCGGCCGAGCTGCTCGATCGCCTGCTGAAGGACGGCAGGCCGCTGTACAAGGCTTATCGCCAGGTCGACTTCCTCATCCCGCTGGTCTGGCAGTGCACCTATCTCGAGCCGGCCAAGGGCCTGTTCGACCTGCTCGACGAGATCGAGACCGGCGGCAAGGGCGCGCCCGGCGGCTCGCACAACCAGGGCATCGTCAGCGTCACGCACACGCCCGGCTTCCCGCCGGCCGATATCGCGCAATGCGGCCCGGCGCTGGTCGTCTATGGCCACGACAAGGCGGCGGCGGAAGCGGCCGCCGATCGACTGGCGGACGCCATCCGCGCCAAGGAGGCGGCGTTCGCCGGCAAGCTCTGGTCGCCCGACGAGGCGGCGATCGAGGCGATCAAGCTGTCGAAGGGCGCGAGCAAGCCGATCGTGCTGGCCGACGTGCAGGACAACCCCGGCGCCGGCGGCACGTCTGATACGGTCGGTCTCCTGCGCGCGCTGATGAAGGCCAAGGCGAAGGGCGCGGTGATCGGCATGCTGGTCGATCCGCCCTCGGCCGAGGCGGCGGTGGCGACCGGCGAGGGCAACATCCTACGTCGTGGTATCGGCGCGGTGGTCGGCTACGCTGGCGAGACGCCGGTCGAGGCCGATTGGCGCGTGATGAAGCTGGGCAACGGCGTCTTCACCGGCACCGGCCCGTTCTACGGCGGCGCCAAGTTCCAGATCGGCCCGATGGCGTTGCTGACTCACGAGGAGAGCGGCGTCTCCGTCGTGCTCGCCTGCAAGCGCGTGCAGGCCGCGGACCAGGAGATGTTCCGCCATGTCGGCGTCGAGCCGGGCAAGACGCCGATCCTCGGCCTGAAGTCGACGGTGCATTTCCGCGCCGACTTCCAGCCGATCGCCGAGACCATCCTGGTCGTGCAATCACCCGGCGCGCACATCACCGACCCGGTCGAGTACCCGTATCAGCAACTGCGCAAGGGCGTGAAGCTGCGGCCGCTCGGGCCGGTGCGCTAACGGCTCGCCGTGACTCTCTAACGCTCGGGCAACGGCCAGCGAGCCCGTCGCAGCCTGTCCTCGAGGATCGGGATGCCTTCCTGGGTGCGGCCGCGTCGGCACAGATCGACGGCCAGGTCGGCCCTTGGATCGCGCCGGTCGTTGCCGTCGAAACCGCGCGGCAACAGATAGCGCTCGTGGATCGCGAACAGCTCCTCGCAATAGGCGACATCGCGGCTGGGCGTTGGCGCGGGCTGGCAGCCGACGATCGCAAGCAACAAGGCTGCGGCGATGTGCACGCGCATGACGGCCTCCCGTTCAAGAGCGCGGTATGAGCATACGCTCCAGTCGCCGGGCCGTCATCGCCCGGGGGTGCGCTCCATCCAGAAGGCGAGCTGATTCTGGTAGTCCATCTCGCCGGCGCCCTCGTTCATGCGCGCCGGCCTGGCATTGCGGGGATAGGTCGCGCTGCCGACACGGTTCAGCGCCGAGTTGGCGAGGTGGAAGACCAGCAGATCGCCCTGGCGACGGTGGAAGATCACCTCGGCGCGGCCGCGGATATTGGTGACGCTGACGACATGCCGGCCGCTGGGATCATCCATTGCCAGCTGCTTCACCGGAATGTCTCGCGTGCCGTTGTTGAGGCCCATGACGCTGAGCGCGTCGGGCGCGAACATCTTGTCGGTGCCCTCGCGGTTGACCATACGGATCAAGCGCTCGGCGCGGTTGGCAACGCGCGTGCTCGACTGACCGAGGGCCAGCCATTCCGGCATCGTGCAGGCGCCGAGGGGGCTGGCCAGCATCGCGACCAGCACCAGACGCCGGCGCGGCGTCGAGAGGGGTTCCTTCATTGCCGCGCACTATACCCGAGAGCGCCCGGCGCGTCAGCCCGGGCCGTACATCTCCTGCGGTGGCACGAGCACGGGCGCGATCTCGGTCAGTTTCTCCTCGCGCAGGGCGCGGAAGAAGCAGTTGTGGCGGCCGGTGTGGCAGGCGACACCCTGCTGCTCGACTAGCGCCAGCAGCGTGTCGCCGTCGCAGTCGATGCGCAGGTCAACCAGGGTTTGAACGTGGCCGGATTCCTCGCCCTTGCGCCACAGCTTGCCGCGCGAGCGCGACCAGTAGCAGACGCGGCCGGTGCTCAGGGTCTCGGCCACCGAGTCGCGGTTCATCCAGGCCATCATGAGCACCTCGCCGGTGTCGTGCTGCTGGGCTACGCAGGCGACCAGGCCCTGGGCGTCGAACCGGATCGCCGCCAGGGCCTCCGCGATGGCGGCCTGAGGGTAGATGGCTGGTGTGACCGCCATGATAATGCCTCCGTGCCGGGCTTGGCTGTCCGGGCCAGCGGCGCGTATAGTCGCGATGCGGACGGAACTCAATGCGGGAGCCGGCGATGCGGAACAGGACCAAGGACGCCGCGGCGCGGACGGAAGTGATCGATGGCGGCCGGCGGCAGGCGCTGATCTGGGCTGGCGGCGCGTTGCTCGCGGCCGCGGGCGTGGCCTTCACGGCGCGCCGCGCCGGGGCGATCAGCCTGGTCGAGGCCGATCCCGACATTCAGGCCCTCTACCATCAGGCTTGTGGGCCGGTCAGCTATCATCAGCAGTTGCTCGACGATCTGCAGCGCAAGCTCGAGAGCGGCGGCAGGCTCGATCGCGCCTCTGATACGGTCGTCGGCTGCCCGGTCTGCGGCTGCCGCCTGCGGCTCCAGCCGCCGAAGGGCGCCGCGCGCTAGCCCATGGCGCACGCCCGCACGCATCGCGGCGGCCACCCGGCGCCGGCCGACCCCGCGCACGACCATCGCCAATGTGTCGCCGATGCGCTCTCGGTCGCCGATCGTGTGTGTGCCAAGCGCGGTATACGCTTCACCGACCTGCGGCGGCGCGTCTACGAGCTGGTGTGGGCTAGCCACAAGCCTGTCGGCGCCTACGCCATCCTGGAGATCCTGCGCAGCGAAGGCCTCGGCTCGGCGCCACCAACGGTCTACCGCGCCCTCGACTTTCTGCTCGAGCACGAGCTGGTGCATCGCATCGAATCGCTCAACGCCTTCGTCGGCTGCGCTCATCCCGGCGAGAGCCATCGCGGCTACTTTCTGATCTGCAAGCAGTGCGGCAACGCCGAAGAACTCGACGACGCGCGCCTCGACGCCTCCATCGCCCGCGCGGCCGAGGCCCACGGCTTCACCGCACGCCACACCACGCTCGAAATCGCCGGCACCTGCGCGAGCTGCCGGGCGGGTTGACGGGCTGACCTGCCTTGCCCCGCTGGCGGGGGAAGGTAGTCATTGGTCGCCCAACCGCTTCTCGAAGCACAGGCTGTTGGGATCGTTGGGATCATAGTCGCCGTAGTGCGGGATCGACTGGTAGCCGTGCGTGCGGTAGAGGCCTAGCGCCTCGGGTTGCAACGGGCCGGTCTCCAGCCGGATCACCTTGAAGCCGCGCGATATCGCGTGCGCCTCCAGGCGTTCGAGGATGCGCCGGCTGACCTTCATGCCGCGCGCTGCTTGGCTGACATACATGCGCTTGATCTCGGCGTAGTCGCCGCATTCGACGAGCGCGCCGAAACCCAGCAACTGGCCGTCCCGGTCGCGCGCCGCGAAGAACGTGACGTTGGGCGCCATCAGCTCGGTCAGCGCGAGGGTATGGATGCTCTCGGCCGGGTAGGTGGCGTGATACCAGTCGTCGAACACCTTTAGCTCGGCGCGCACGTCGGGCTGATCGGGCGTTTCGCGGACGATCCGGATCGCGAGTGCCATCAGGCGTTGGCCTTCAATCGATCGAGGCCGTCGGCGAGGTCCTGGCGCAGATCCTCGACATCCTCCAGCCCGATATGGACGCGGTAGATGCGCGTGCGCTCGTTCCACGGCACGGCGGTGCGGAACTGGCCGGGATGAGCGGGGATCATCAGGCTCTCATAGCCGCCCCAGCTATAGCCCATGCCGAAGATGCCCAGGCCGTCGAGCATGCGCGCCTCGGCCTCGTCGCTCCACTCACCTTTGAGCGTGAAGGCGAACAGGCCGGAGGAGCCCCGGAAGTCGCGCTTGAAGTGGGCGTGGCCCGGGCAGTCGGGCAGAGCGGGGTGCAGCACCTTGTCAACCTCGGGCCGCGTCTTGAGCCAGCGCGCGATGTCCAGCCCGCTCTTCTCGTGCTGGCGCAGACGCACGCCCATCGAGCGCAAGCCCCGCAGGCAGAGATAGACGTCATCAGGAGCGGCGTGGAAGCCCAACGTCATGCAGGTGTTCTTCACCGTCTCGAAGGTCGCGCGGTCGCGGCAGTTGATCAGCCCGAGCATGGCGTCGGAGTGGCCGACGACGTACTTGGTGGCGGCGTGCACGACGACGTCGACGCCCTTGTCGAACGGGCGGAAGAACAACGGCGTGGCCCAGGTGTTGTCCATCACGACGGTGGCGCCCGATTTGTGCGCGACCGCGGCGATCGCCGGGATGTCCTGCACCTCGAAGGTCTGCGAGCCCGGCGACTCGACAAACACCACCTTGGTGTTGGGTCGCATCAGGTTGGCGATGCCGGCGCCGATCAGCGGATCGTAGTAGGTGGTCTCGACGCCGAAGCGCTGCAAGAAGGTGTTGGCGTACTTGCGCGTCGGGCCGTAGGCGCTGTCGGTGACCAGCATGTGGTCGCCCGCCTTGAGGAAGCCGGTGATGCCGCCAGTCACGGCGGCCAGACCGGACTGCACGGCGACGCAGCGATGGGCGCCCTCCAGCTCGGCGAAGGCCTCCTCCAGCGCGAACTGCGTCGGCGTGCCGTTGCGGCCGTAGCTGACGCCCTCGAAGGGCACGCGGTGATTGAGCTTCTCGACCGTGGGAAAGAGGATGGTCGAGGCGTGGTAGACTGGCGGATTGACGATGCCGAAGTTGTTGTCAGGGTCGCGCCCGGCGACGGCGAGGATCGTATCCGGCTTGCTGAACTTGCCCTTCTTGCTCATGGCTCCCGCGGCTTTCTGTTACCTGAGGCGGACTATCGCATGGCGGCCAATCGCAGCGCCATGTTGTCCGCGCCGATCTTGTATCCCAACATGGTGGTCATGATTGAGCGCGACATCACCGGCCCGATCGCCTGGCGCGGCGCCGAGCTGGGCCCCGACCCGGGGCGCATCCGCATCGAGGCCGATGCCCTGGCCGAGCTCGACGCGCTCGCCGCCGAGCTCGCGGACAATCCGCTGCCGCTGGCCGCGTTGAGGCCGGGCGATTTCGACCTGCCGCGTCTGTCTGCGTTGATGGCGCGCGTCGCACGCGAGCTGGAAGAGGGGCGCGGCTTCGTCATCCTCGATCGCCTGCCGATGGAGCGGCTGGCTCCCGATACGGCGCGCGCGATCTACTGGCTGCTGGGCTCGATGATCGCCCGGCCGGTCGCCCAGAAATGGGACGGCACGATGATTTACGACGTACACGACACCGGCCGGCCGCCGGGAAACGGCGTGCGCCCCGACCAGACCAACGCCGAGCAGAACTTCCACACCGACAACAGCTACAACAATTGCTCGCCGGCCTATGTCGGACTGCTGTGCGTGCGGACCGCGAGGTCGGGCGGCGTCAGCCACATCGTGAGCTTCGCCGCCGCGCACAACGAGCTGCGCCGGCGTCACGGCAATCTGCTGCCGCGGCTCTACCAGCCGTTCCACTTCGACCGCCAGCGAGAGCACGCGCCCGGCGACGTCATGACGACGTGGCACGCGATGTTCGAGGATCACGCCGGCCGGCTGCGCGCGCGGCTGTCACGCTTCCAGGTGGTCAATGGTTACAAGCTCGCCGGCGCCGAACTCGACGCCGACGGCGCCGCGGCCATGGCTGTGCTGGAAGACGTGATGAACGCGCCCGGCATGGGCGTCGATTTCCACTTCAAGCCCGGCGAGATGCAGTTTCTCGACAACCGCCGCATCGGCCATCGCCGCACCGGCTTCGAGGACTGGCCCGAAGCCGACCGCAAGCGCCTGCTGGTGCGGTTGTGGCTGAGGAACGAGGGGCGGCCGTTTTACAACGGCTGAACGTCCTCCCTCTCCCCGCCTGCGGGGAGAGGGAGTCAGATGCGATGCTCTACGCGATGCGCGGCTGGGCGTCGGGTGGATACTCGTCGGGCCACAGCACGCGCGGATCGTCGTACAGCGTGTCCATGCGCTTGTAGATCGTGAAGCCCGAGCGGACGTAGCGGTCGAGTGCCTTGGGGTGGTCGAGCAGGTTGGTGTAGACCCAGTAGCGTTTCGGTCCGCGCGCCCAGACCATGTCGGCGAGACGGTCGAGCATCCACGGGCCGTAGCCCTTGCCGATGCTCACCGGCAGCAGGCCGAAATACGCCAATTCGACATCGGGCCATTGCCGCGAATCGAGCTCGGCGTAGCCGGCGACGGTGTCGCCCTCGTAGAGCGCCCACATCTCGACCTTGGGGTCGGCGAGATAGGCGAGGACCTCTTCGTCGGGCTTCAGCTTGCGCTCGTACCACAGCCAGGTGCGGCCGACCGCGTCGTAGAGATATCGGTTGAGCGCGAGATCCGGCGGTCGCACCAGGCGCAATTCGGCGTTCGGCGCCGGCCGCTCGGCGGCCGCCGGCCGCGCGGGCGGCGCAAGCATCTCGAGGAAGGTCAGCGTCGTCGGCAGCTTGCCGTCGGCGCGCGGCGGTGGGTGATGGCCCATGCTCTCAAGCGCCCTCGCTCATGCACCCGTGACGATCGGCGTGTCTTGGCGCGAGCCCCATTCGGCCCACGAGCCGTCGTAGATCGCCGCTTCCTTCGCGCCGGTGAGATAGAGCGCGAGCGCGACGACGCAGGCGCTGACACCGGAGCCGCAGCTCGCCGTCACCTTCTTCGCCGGATCGATGCCGGCGGCGGCGAGCTTCGCCTTGAGTTCGGCGTCGGGCAGCATGGTGCCGGTCCTGGAGTCGATCAGCTCGGTATAGGGCATGTTGAGCGCGCCCGGCATGTGGCCCATCCGCAAATTGGGACGCGGCTCGGGCGCTTCGCCGCGGAAGCGCGGGGTGGCGCGCGCATCGACGATCTGCTCGGCCTTGCTGTCGATCAGCCGGCTCACCTGGCCGACGTCGCGGATCAAGGTGCTGTCGAGGCGGGCGGTGAAATGCCGCTCGCGCGGCTGGGGCGGATCGTCGGTAACCGGCCGTCCCTCGGCGATCCACTTGGGCAGGCCGCCATCGAGCACGGCGACGTCCTTGTGTCCGAAGGCGCGGAACATCCACCACACGCGCGTCGCGCCCATCATCGGGCTGCCGTCGTAGACGACGATGCGGTTGCCGTCGCCCAGCCCGAGCTTGCGCACGCGGGAACTGAACTTCTCCGGCGCGGGCATCATGTGCGGCAGCGGATTGTCGCTGTCGGAAATGTCGTCGATGTCGAAGAACACCGCGCCGGGGATGTGACGTGCCGCGTACTCGGCCTTCGAGTCTCGCTTCTGCGCCGGCAAGTAGAACGAGCCGTCGACCACCCGCACATCGGGCGCGTCGAGATGGGCGGCCAGCCACTCGGTACTGACGAGGGCGTCGGGTCGCGCGTAGGACATGGAGGTTTCCTCTGGTGTTCTTTCTCTCTCTCCCCGCGTCGGCGCGACCGAAGGTCGTCGCCTGAGGGGAGAGGGAATCAATCGACGAGCTGTACGATGAACCGGCGGTTCATCTTGCCCTTGTTCTCGACCTTCACGCATTCGACACGGCCGATCTCGGACGTGCGCGCCACGTGCGTGCCGCCGCAGGCCTGCAGGTCGATGCCTTCGATCGACAGCAGGCGCACCTTGCCGGCGCCGGACGGCGGCCGCACGCTCATGGTCTTCACCAGCTCGGGCCGCGCGGCCAACTCCTCGTCGGTGATCCACTGCGCCGCGACGGGGCGATCGAGCCCGATCAGCTTGGCCATCTCCTCGGTAACGAACTCCTTGGTCGGCACGTCGCCGTCGAGATTGAAGTCGAGCCGGCTCTTGTCGGCGTTGACCTGCCCACCGGTGACGTTGCCCTTGATCACCGCCGACATCACATGCAGCGCGGTGTGCATGCGCATATGGCGGTACCTGCGATCCCAGTCCAGCGTGGCCGTGACCTTGTCGCCGACGGCGGGGCGCGGCGCATCGGGCGGCAGAACGTGCACCACGCCGTCGCCCTTGGCCGAATCGACGACCTTGGCGACGCGGCCATCGGCGAAGGTCAGGGTGCCGGTGTCACCCGGCTGGCCGCCGCCCATGGGATAGAACACGGTGCGATCCAGGCGCACGCCGTTGCCGTCGACGCCGACGACGGTCGCCTCGCAGCTCTTGAGATACGAATCCTGGCGGAAGAGTTCTTCGGTCATGCCCAACGCATAGCGCACCCTCAGGGGATGCGAAATGGGTTCGTTGTCATGCTATCGCGTCGGGGGATTGCTGGGAGAAGGAAGGAAAACCGTCACGCCAGCCACTTTGGCACGGGCAGGTTCTTCTCGCGCAGGAAGGCGGGGTTGAACAGCTTGCTTTGATAGCGCTGGCCGCCGTCGCAGAGGATGGTGACGATGGTCTTGCCCGGGCCCATCGCCTTGGCCAATTGAATCGCGCCGGCGATGTTGATCGCAGAGGAGCTGCCCAAACACAAACCCTCGTGCTGCAGCAGGTCGAAAATCAGCGGCAGCGCGTCCTCGTCCTTGATCTGGAAGGCCATGTCGACGGCGACGCCCTGGAGATTGGCGGTGATGCGGCCCTGGCCGATGCCTTCGGTGATCGAGCTGCCCTCGGCCTTCAACTCGCCGCGCGTGTACCAGCTGTAGAGCGCCGCGCCCATTGGATCGGCGAGCGCGATCTTGATGGCGGGGTTGCGCTCCTTCAAGGCCAGGGACACGCCGCCCAAGGTGCCGCCGCTGCCCACGGCGCAGGTGAAGCCGTCGACCTTGCCGTCGGTCTGCTTCCAGATCTCGGGACCCGTCGTCCGGTAGTGGCCGTCGCGATTGGCGACGTTGTCGAACTGGTTGGCCCAGATCGCGCCGTTGGGCTCGGACTTCGCCAGCTCCTCGGCGAGGCGGCCCGAATAACGCACGTAGTTGCCGGGATTGGCGTAGGGCAGCGCCGGCACCAGGCGCAGGTCGGCGCCGCACAGCCTCAGCATGTCCTTCTTTTCCTGGCTCTGCGTCTCGGGCATCACGATCACGGTGCGATAGCCCTTGGCGTTGCCCACCAGCGCCAGGCCGATACCCGTATTGCCAGCCGTACCCTCGACGATCACGCCGCCCGGCCGCAGCTGCCCGCGCTTCTCGGCATCCTCGACGATCGCCAACGCCGCGCGATCCTTCACCGAGCCGCCGGGGTTGAGGAACTCGGCCTTGCCATAGATCTCGCAGCCGGTCGCCTCGGAGGCGGCCTTGAGGCGAATCAGCGGCGTGTTGCCGATGCTGTCGATGAAGCCGGAGCGGACGTCCATGATCGATGAGCCCAAGCGGAGGGGAAGTTGGCCGGACCCTAGCGCCAGGCGCCACGGCCGGGCAACCCGAACAACCTCATGCCCGCATGAGCGCCTCGACTTCGGCCCTACGCGGCATCGATGGCGCCGCGCCGCGCTTCGTGACCGCGAGCGCGGCGGCGGCGTTGGCGAAAGCGAGCGGCGAGCCGGGCCGCTTGGTCGCCAACGCCGCGGCATAGGCGCCGACGAAGCAATCGCCGGCGCCGGTGCTGTCGATGGCGGTGACGGCGTGGCCGTCGATGGCGTGCGGCGGTCGATCACCGTCGACCAGCACAGCGCCGCGCCGGCCGAGCGTGACGATCACCGCCTTGCAGGAGCGTTGCAGCGACCGCGCCGCCGTCACGATATCGGCGAGCGCGCTGTCGTCGTGCAGCGTCGCGCCCGACAGGGTCGCGAGCTCGGTCTCGTTGACCACCAGCAGATCGGTCAGCGCCAGCAGGCTGTCGGGGACGGAGGCCGCCGGCGCGGCGTTGAGGATGGTCGTGGCATCGCCGGCACGCGCGAAGAGTCGCTCGGTGACCGCCATCGGCGTCTCGAGCTGGGCGACGACGACATCGCTGCTGGCGATGGCGATCGACGCCCCATCGTCATCGGTCAGCTTCATATTGGCGCCGGGCACGACGACAATGCAGTTCTCGCCCTGGCTGACGACGATCTGGGCGATGCCGGTGGGTGCATCGGCGGTCTGTCGCACGCCTGAGGCATCGACGGCGTCGGTTCGGAGAACCTCGAGCAAGCGCGCGCCGAAGGCGTCGCGGCCGACGCAGCCGATCATCGACACGGCCGAGCCCAGACGCGCAGCCGCCACCGCCTGGTTGAGGCCCTTGCCGCCCGGCAATGTGTGAAAGGCCGTACCCATGACGGTCTCGCCGGCGCGCGGCAAGGACGGCGCCTCGGCGATCAGGTCCATGTTGAGGCTGCCGGCGACGATGACGCGGCCGCTCATCGCCAGCGCTCGCGTACCTTGTCGCGGTTGAGCAGGAGCCACAGCATCGAGGCTAACCCGCTGGCGCTGGCGATCTCGCCGCGCTCGAGCATCGCGCGCGCCTCGTCGAGGCTGAAGACGCGCACCAGGATATCCTCGCCCTCGGTGGCGAGGCCGTGCACGCCGCCGGCTTTGCTCGAATCGACGCGGCCCAAATACTGCGTCACCGTCTCCGACGTGCCGCCGGGGCTCGAGAGATAGCTGTGCATCGGCATCAGCTCGAGGATGTCGAGGTCGGCCTCCTCGCGCGCCTCGCGCCGTGCGACGGTCTCCGTCGTCTCGCCCGGGTCGATGATGCCGGCGACGATCTCCCAGATCCAGGCGTGATGGCCCGCGACATGCGCGCCAGGCCGGAACTGGCGGATCAGCACCACGGCGTCGCGCGCCGGATCGTAGGGCAGCACGGTGGCGGCATGGCCGCGCTCGAAGATCTCGCGCTTGACCTCGGGTCCGACGCCGCCGCCGAACAGCGTGTGGCGGAAGCGATACTCGCCGATCTCGAAATAGCCCTTGAAGGCGGTGCGCCTCTCGACCGAGACCACCCGTTCCTCGCTCATCGCCGCACTCCAGCCTGGATGTCGGCACGAGCGGTAGCAGACATCGAACAGCCGACCAAGCGCTCCCGTCATCCTCGGGGCCGTCCGTGGCCCCGGCAGCGCAGCGACGGATCTGCTGTATCTGCATTGCCCGCATGAGATATCCGCGCTGCCTACCCCAACCAGCCCGCACCGGAAGCCCAGAAGGTGTGAATCAAGTCGCCGCTACGAAGGCTTAGCATCCACACCTTGGGCTAGTTGCCCTAACCGGCGAGGACGGGCTCGGAAAAGGGGGGGGTACTAGGCAAGACTCACTATGGCGTTGATCGGCAAGCGGCGCTTTCGAGCACACCCCATGGAGCTCGAAGGTCGGTACTCCCAAGCGTCCATTCGGACTGTATCGTATAGCGCACCATGAGGTGGCCGCTTCCGCAGCGTTTCCACGCCAACAGCTCGTTCATCTCTCCGCCTGAGCCACCTTCGCTTCGGAGGACTCTGAAATATGCGGGCTGACCGTCGATGTCGCGTCGCTCAGGCCATGGACCTGTCGGCGAGGCCTCCGGCCCCAGCACGATTTCCATTCTTGGCGGACTTCGCAGGCTGGTGTGATCGGACGGCTGGACGAGGATGCCGCCAGACATCGCCTGGGAGATCCATCCCTGAGGAATCCGAACGACCGCGGTCACTCCCCCAAGGCTCAACTGCACGCTCGTCGTCTCGTCCGGTGCCCTGGCGGAACTCGTAGGCAGCGTGGGTCCACCAAGATAGACCTCCACGGCCAGCAGCAAAGCAGCCGCAAGACACAGCCGCGCGATGTCCCTCAAGGTCAGAAGACTCCGCTGGCGCGAACATCAGTGAATGCCTCGAAAACGAAATCACCCCAGCCGGGTGACAGCCGATCGTCCCACGCCGTCGACGTGTATTCGGAGCCGAGTGCGCGGATATTGTCGGCCGGCCAATCCTTGGATGGCTTGGCATAGTCGGCGAACACCAGGCCGGGAAACTTCGCCACCGTCTGCGGCAAGGCCGCGGCCGCCAGCCCCTTCGCCTGGTCGGCGACGATGCGAAGGTAGCGCGCCACGCAAAAGATGTTGAAGTCGTCGGACACCAGCAGCGCGGCGATCTGCTGATGGCTCAGCGACTTGCGCGTCGTAGGCTCCAGCAGGTCGGCGAACAGGTCGTGCTTGCGCGCGGTGGAAACCACCACCTGGCCAAGCCCGATCGAGGTGTTCGCCATGGTCAGCCCGGCCACCGCCGCGGTGTAGTCCTTGGCATCCTCGAGCGCCGACTGGTCGCGCTGCTCGGCAAGGATGAAGGCGGCGATGAGCGCCGGTTCCAGCCGATGCGCGGCGGCCGCCCGCTTCATCAGCTCGGCGCGGCTCGGCGGCGTGCCGAGATAGGAATGCCGCAGCACGCTGAAGATCGGCTGCGTCAGCAGCAGCGTCGCCTGGTCGCGCCGCTGCGCCGCGGTGAGCGAGGCGAGATAGCCCGCCAGGCTGCCGGGGATTGGGTTGGAGTACTCCGCCACCGTCGCTTTGTGTTTGCCGGCCAGCAGGATCGAATCGACCACGCCGACACTTCGCTTGCGCGGGTCCGAGCCGGTCGCGCCGAGGCCGCTGAACGGCTGGTCCGGGTTGCCGGCAAGGCTCGCCGCGAGCAGCAGCAGCTTGGGGGAGAAGCCGGCGCCGGGCGGCTTCCCGCCGGCCGAGGCGCGCAGGCTGGCCTGCAACTCGGCCGACAGCCGCAGCATGTAGGGCAGGTCGCCCTGCACCGCGAAGACGCTCTTCCAGGTCTGCGCGTCGTGCGGGTGCTTGCTGCCCGTCGCGATGCGCATCGCGCGCGCCTGCAACTCCTTGTCGGCGGCCATGATCGCGCTTGGCGTGTTGATGGCGCCGCCTAGCACCTGCACGAGTTCCAGCAGGTTGTCGTTGTCATCGACGCGGTCGAACAGGTCGCGCAGCGTCCCGTTTTTCTGCATGTCGAGCACGGTTTGCGAGGCGTTCGGGTCGGCCACCAGCAGCGCGATGATCTCGCGCTCCTCCTTCGCGGTCACCGCCCAGTCGTCGAGCGCGTAGGATAACCGCCATTCGATCCGGTCGCTGGTGTTGGTCATTGCGCGGCTCCTGATAGAGCTTTGCCCCGACGTTCCCCCCGACGAATTCACTGCCGATGAATTTATAGAATAATATGAAGTGTATCACTCCATCGGGCTGCGGGGAAGCCATGGGCGGCCTGTGCGGTCTTCCCGCCAGCGCAGAACACTCCAGATCACCGAACTGGTTGAACACGAACAGCGGATTACAGCAGGTGCAGGCGAAGTGGCCGTTGTAGGCGGCGCCTTCCTGCTCGCCGTGCGTCGGGCTGAAGCTCGAATCCATATTGAGTACGATGGATCGTGGCGAACGCCGGTCGTGAACGGAGTCGATCACATCCTCGCATCCGGCAAGCCGATCGGACACAGACTGCCGCAGCATGCCGAGCAGATCGTGGCGACTGTTGCGGCCCGTGCGCCCGACGACGAGGTGCTGGCCGGCGATGGCCATCAGGCCGAGCGCGTTATCGAGTTCGCGACAGGCCAGCTAGCCAGCGTGGGAGGTGACGCTGGAACCGTGGAATTCCAGCTTGAGGCGGCGGTTGAAATCGAGCTCCAGGGGATTGGATTGCGCTTCACCCGCTGGATGCGCCATGTGCGACCCTATCTAATGAGACAAGTCGCTGAAGCCTACGGCTCAAATGGATTCGAACCAGGTCAGTTCAATGGTTCAGCTGGGTAGTGCGGGCTACAACGAGTCGCTGTCGCCGGGAGATTTTCGCTTCGCTCAGAGTGACGGAGTCAGGTACGTCTCGAAGCGTTCCCGCCGGGCCGCACGTCCGTCTGGCACGAGACCATGGTGAAGCCCTGTGGCCCCCACCATTCCTCGACCTGCCCGATCTCGACTCAGGCGCGATAGACCATCGAGCGCGGGGCATCAAAAGTGCGGGTCAGCACGAGCTCGCTCTGGCCCGGCCGGGCGGGAATCCTACTTTCGGCGGCCACGCTTCTTCTCTTTCGCCTGCAGGGCGCGCAGATGCGCGTCGAGGCGATCGAAGCTCCGCTCCCAGAAGCGACGATATTGGTCGAGCCAGTCCGTGGCGTCCCTCAACGGCGCGGCCTCCAGCTTGCACGGGCGCCACTGCGCTTCCCGACCGCGCGTGATCAGCCCGGCGCCCTCCAGCACCTTCAGATGCTTGGACACCGCGGGCAGGCTCATGTCGAACGGCTCGGCCAGTTCGGTGACGGACGCCTCGCCCTTCACCAGGCGGGCGAGGATGGCACGCCGGGTGGGATCGGCGAGAGCGGCGAAGGTGGTGCTGAGCTGGTCGGCGGGCATGGTGTCGAAGAGCGGTCTCATAAATTAACTGAAGAGTTAAATATACGATGCACTCCAAGTCAAGATTGCACGGTCTGTCGTCATGGATCATTCATTCTTGGGTCGACCGGGGACAGGACCTGCATCCGAACGCCAGCCGTTGTCGGGCACCTTCCGGGAATGCTCCTTGCAGCGCTCGACAAGATCGGGGCGGCGTATCGCCTCGGATCCCCCAACATGAGTGGCCCGGCGGAGTCGCATCCTATCGACCATGAGGCAGCTTTCGATCGCAACCCGAAAGCTGCCGCAACGACGGATTACTCCAGTGATCGCTATCGATACGTCCGTGCCGACTTCGATCGCACCGATGTCGCGCGGGTTCTCGAGAGGGGATAAAGCGTGAGGGGTTCGTCCCGTACGCTCTGGTTCCAGACTGGAGTCGTCGCAGTGAGCTTCCGTCGGCTACACCACGGCCCGAAACATGATCGTCAGCGTGCTTAGGACTGAGGAGGGGAATTGGCTCCGGAGGAGGGATTCGAACCCCCGACCCGGCGGTTAACAGCCGCCTGCTCTACCACTGAGCTACTCCGGATCACGGCCATGGCGGACGACGTCACGTCCGCCAGCGCGGGGCGGTTTCTTGCAGACGCAGCAGGCGCTTGCAAGCGGATTCTCCCCTTGGGACACGCTGGGGGGACGCGCTGGAGGCCCGAGCCGGAATCGAACCGACATAAAAGGATTTGCAGTCCTCTGCATAGCCATTCTGCCATCGGGCCGGCATCGCTGGCGCCACGCGGTATAGGTGCGCCGCCGTTAGGGGTCAAGCCGTTGCACGGCTTTATCGCCGCGACGCCGCAAAGGTGCCAATATCGCCGCGCAATCATCCGCCGCCATTGTCTTCAGGGGAGATCCCATGATTGCCGCCGCCATGACCCGTGTTCCTCGCGTGCTTGGACTGGCGGCCCTGGGAGCCGCCCTTTTGATGTCGACCTCGGCGCTGGCCCAGGAGCTGGCGCTCAAGCGCGTGATGCTGTCCTCGGGCGGTGTCGGCTATTTCGAGTACGAGGCCGCGGTCGAGGGCGACGCGTCGCTGAAGCTCACCGTCGGGCTGGAGCAGGTCGACGACGTTCTCAAGAGCCTGGTGGTCTACGACGACAAGGGCGGGGTGGGCGGCCTCAATCTCGCCGGCCGCGAGCCGCTGTCGCAGACCTTCAAGGACCTGCCCTTCGACCAGGGCGCGCTGGGCTCGCCGGCGGCGCTGCTCAACGCGCTGCGCGGGGCGGAGATCAGCATCGGCGGATCGCGCGCCATGACCGGCCGCGTCGTGGCGGTGACGCCGGAGACGGTGATGACGCCCGAGGGCCGCGCGCTGCAGTCGCGCAATCGCGTGACCATGATGACTGAGAAGGGCCTGCAGCAATTCGTGCTGGAGGACGCCGAGAACCTGCAGTTCGCGGATCCCGCCTTGCGCGAGCAGGTGCAGCGTGCGCTGGCCGCCGTCGCCAACAACCGCGCCAAGGACGCGCGCACCATCGAGCTGACCTCGAAGGGCAAGGACCGGCGCACGGTGCGCGTCGCCTATATCGTCAGCGCGCCGCTGTGGAAGGCGTCCTATCGCCTGACCGTGCCGGCCGACGACGCCGCGACCAAGGCGCAGCTGCAGGGTTGGGCGGTGGTCGAGAACCTGAGCGGCACGGACTGGAAGAACGTCGAGCTGACCCTCGTGTCCGGCCAGCCGGTGATGTTCCGCCAAGCGCTCTATCGCGCGTACTACGTCGAGCGGCCGGAAGTGCCGGTCGAGGTCGTCGGCCGCCTGCTGCCCAACGTCGATACGGGCCAGACGGCGTTTCCGCCGCCGCCACCGCCACCGGCACCGGCGACGATGCCGCGGCCGGCGATGGCGCCGCCGGCGCAGACCCGCGCCGACGGCCGCGCCGTTGGCATGGGTGCGCCGGGCGTGCGCGACGTGGACCGTGCTGCGCCGACCAACATGGCGGCACCGGCCGAGGCCGTGGCGGCGCAGGAGGCGCTGACCCAGGTGCTGTTCAAGTTCCCGACGCCGGTGACCGTCGCCAACGGTCGCACCTTGTCGGTGCCGATCATCAACGGCGACGTGCCGGTCAAGCGCCAGGCGCTCTATCAGCCCGAGACCAGCGCGCGCCACCCGCTGGCCTCTGTGCGCATGGCCAATGACGGCACCAGCGGCCTGCCGCCTGGTGTGATCACGATCTACGAACGCCAGGGCGCGCCGGGCTCGGGCGATATCACCTATGTCGGCGACGCCCGCCTGGGCGCGCTGCCGCCGGGCGAGAACCGGCTGCTGTCCTACGCGCTCGATCAGAAGATCAACGTCGAGCGCGATCAGGCGCGCAGCGAGACCTTGGTGCGCGGCAGCATCGCCGGCGGCGTGCTGAAGTACGAGACCTTGCAGCGCCAGACCATGACCTACCGCGTGCGCGCGCCGGCGCGCGAGGGTCGCCAGTTGTTGGTCGAGACGCCGCGGTTGGCGGGCTGGAAGCTCACCAAGCCGGTCAACCCCGACATCGGCCAGATCGAGGGCAAGTATCGCGTGCCCTTCGATCTGAAGGGCGGCGAGGCCTATACCTTCGAGGTGGTGCAGGAACAGACCGTGTCGCAGGAGCTGCGGCTGGTCGATGCCGAGGTCGAGCGGGTGGGCTTCTACGCCCGCGCCAAGGAGTTCGACCAGAAGACGCGCGACGCGCTCAGCCGCCTGATCCAGCTCCAGGGCGCCGTCGTCGCCGCCGAGAAGGTGCTGGGCGAGATCGACGGCCAGCGCCAGCGCATCGTGCAGGAGCAGGCCCGTATCCGCGACAACCTCGGGCGCGTGCCGTCAGGGACCGACCTGCATCGTCGCTACCTCGCGACGCTCGATCGCCAGGAAACCGAGATCGAGGCGCTCGCCAAGCGCCGCAGCGAGGCCGAGGTCACGGTCCAGACCGCTCGCGACGCAGTGTCCAAATACGTCGCCAGCCTCGGCTGATGCGTCTTCCTTCTCCCCGCGAAGGCGGGGAGAAGGTGGCCGAAGGGCGGATGAGGGGCTTCGCGGAGCCTCCACAACGACGCCCTTGGTCGTTGTACGAGAAGCCCCTCAGCCGCCTCGCTGGCGCTCGGCACCTTCTCCCCGCCTTCGCGGGGAGAAGGGCAGAAGAGGCGGTGGGAATCCCCGCATCTCCTTGATTTCACTCCGATCTCGGCCGCTGGCCTTGCCCGGGGAAACGTGTTACGAAGCGCCTCCATTGGCGCCGACTCCGCGTCGGCGGCGTGCCTGTGAACGGCGCCGGAGCGAGCGGCGACGAGAGATCGTGAGTGAGGGAAAAACAATGAGCGACGTCGCCGACCGCGTGAAGAAGATCGTCATCGAGCATCTCGGCGTCGAGGACGGCCAGGTGAAGCCGGAGGCGAAGTTCATCGACGATCTGGGCGCCGACAGCCTCGACACCGTCGAGCTGGTCATGGCCTTCGAGGAAGAGTTCGGCGTGGAGATCCCCGACGACGCCGCCGAGAAGATCCAGACCGTCGGCGACGCCATCAAGTTCATCGAGGCCAACTCCTGAGTGGTTTCGCGCGAACGCCGGCCATCGCCGATGGCCGGCGTTCGCGTGTCTGGCTGGATTGATCGACGGACCGGGGAGAGCCGATGCGACGCGTGGTCGTGACGGGCATGGGCATGGTGACGCCGCTGGGCGACGGCGTCGACACCACGTGGCGCGGCTTGCTCGAATCCAAGTCCGGCATCCGCGCCGTCCAGGGCTTCGACGTGTCTGACCTGCCGACCAAGATCGCCGGCAACGTGCCGGCGGGCGACAAGGCCAACGGCCATTTCAACGCCGACCTCTACATGCTGCCGAAGGACCAGCGGAAGGTCGACCAGTTCATCATCTACGGCATGGCTGCGGCGACACAGGCCGTCGAGGACGCGGGCTGGACCGCGCCGAGCGACGAGCAGAAGGAGCGCACCGGCGTGCTGATCGGCTCGGGCATCGGCGGCCTGCAGACGATCTTCGAGGCCTCGGTGACCCTGCAGGAGCGCGGCCCGCGCCGGCTGAGCCCGTTCTTCATCCCCTCGGCGCTGATCAACCTCGCCTCGGGCCAGGTCTCGATCAAGTTCGGCTTCAAGGGACCGAACCATTCCGTCGTCACCGCCTGCTCGACCGGCGCGCACGCCATCGGCGACGCCGCCCGCCTGATCGCGTTCGACGACGCCGATGTCATGGTCGCCGGCGGCGCCGAAGCCACCGTGTGCCGCATCGGCATCGCCGGCTTCAACGCCTGCAAGGCGCTGTCGACCGGCTACAACGACACGCCCGAGCGCGCGTCGCGCCCATGGGACAAGGGCCGCGACGGCTTCGTCATGGGCGAGGGCGCCGGCGCCGTCATCCTCGAGGAGTACGAGCACGCCAGGAAGCGCGGCGCCAAGATCTACGCCGAGGTCCTGGGCTATGGCCTGTCGGGCGACGCCTACCACATCACGGCGCCGGCCGAGGATGGCGATGGTGGCTTCCGCTCGATGCGCGCGGCGCTCAAGCGCGCGGGGCTGACGACCGACAAGATCGACTACGTCAACGCGCACGGCACCAGCACGCCGCTAGGCGACGAGATCGAGCTCGGCGCCGTGAAGCGTCTGTTCGGCGCCGACGCCTACAAGCTGTCGATGTCCTCGACCAAGTCGGCCACCGGCCACTTGCTGGGCGCCGCCGGCGCGATCGAGGCGATCTTCGCCATCAAGTCGATCACCGACCAGACCGTGCCGCCGACGCTCAACCTCGACGATCCGTCGGACGGCTGCGACATCGACCTCGTGCCCAAGGTCGCCAAGCAACGCAAGGTACGCTACGCGCTCTCCAACTCCTTCGGCTTCGGCGGCACCAACGCCAGCGTGTTGTTCGGCGCGGTGTGACTGTCTTCCTTCTCCCCGCGAAGGCGGGGAGAAGGACTAACGCGAGAACTTTCGTAGCAGCCAATCGGTCGCGTTACCCGGAAGTGTCGCGCCGAACCAGACGGCTGCCTTCGTGCCCAGGGGAAAGGCGATGCGGGCGCGGTCGTTGGCGAGGCCGTTGCGGATGATCGCCGAGGCGCGGGCGGCGGTCATCATGAAGGGCATCGGGAAGTCGTTGCCCACGGTGATGCGGCTCTCGACGAATCCCGGGCAGATGACGCTGACGCCGACATTATCGGGACGCAGCTGGTGGCGGATCGACTCGCCCCAGACGCGCATCGCCGCCTTGCTGCCGTTGTAGGCTGCGGCGCGCGGCAGGCCGATAAAGCCGGCGAGCGAGGCGACAAGGCCGATCTGGCCATTGCGACGCGCGCGCATCGCCTCGAGCAGCGGGAACACCGTGTTGAAGGTGCCCTCAAGATTGACCGCGAAGGTGCGCCGCGTGCGCTCCTCGTCGATGCCCTGGCCCTTGCCCTTCTCGATCGAGATGCCGGCGTTGGCGATCACCAGGTCGACCGGACGCGCCGCGTCCTGCGCGCGCAGCCACTGCGCCATGGCCTCGCGGTCGGCGATGTCGATCGTACGCGCGTCGACCTCGGCGCCACGCGCGCGGCAGGCGTCAGCGACGGCTTCGAGTCGCGCCGCGTCGCGGCCGCCCAGCGCCAGCCGATTGCCCGACTGGGCATAGTCGAGCGCCAGCGCTTCGCCGATGCCCGACGATGCGCCGGTGATGACGATGGAGCGGAAGGTCTTCATGGGTTGGGGGCACCGGTCATGAGGTCGCGCGGCCGCAGGAACGCCTCCAGGTATACGTCGGCATGCCCTAGGTCGGACCAGTCGTCGAGCGTCGCGCGCAGACAGGCCGCCGCGCCGGTGGGGTACTTGATGGCTATCGCCCCGAGCGCGGCCGGATCGCCAGAGGTCGCCAGCGCGCGGGCGAGCTCGGCCATGCCGTCATTGTGCCCGATCAGGATCACCCGCTCGACGTCGCCGGGCACTTGCCGCAGGCGCGCGAGAAGCGCCTGCGCGCTGGCGAGGTAGAGGCCGGGCTCGAGCGAAACCGGCGGCGTCGGCGTGAGCCGGGCGAGCAGGGGCTCGAGCGTCTCGCGCGTGCGCAGCGCGGTCGAGCACAAGATCAGGTCGGGCGGCGCACCGCGGGCGACGAGGGCGGCGGCGATCGCGACGGCGGCCCGCCGGCCGCGCCCCGTCAGGGGCCGGTCATGATCGGAGCCACCCGGCCGGCCCAGCCCGGCCTTGGCGTGGCGATACAAGACAAGGTCGCGACGCATGCCACACACTCGCCGTATTCGATTGTATTTTCAATATGTTGAGCGTGCGTAACCAGAATTTAATGGGCGAGCCGGCACGATTCTGGCTACCCTCACGACAGACAGGGAGGACGGGCCGCCGCCCGTTTTGACCATGAACGCCAGCGTGCAGCCAGCGCCGTCCGCCGCCTCGGGCACCGCCGAGGCGCGATCCGCACCGGGCCGGCTGATCAACCGCGAACTCTCCTGGCTCGCCTTCAACACCCGCGTGCTGGAGGAGGCGAGCAATCCCAACCATCCGGTGCTCGAGCGCGTGCGCTTCCTGTCGATCAGCGCCAACAATCTCGACGAGTTCTACATGGTGCGCGTCGCGGGCCTGCGCGACATGCTGCCGACCCGCGCCAGCCAGCTCAGCGACGACGGCCTGACGCCATCGGAACAGCTCGCCGCGATCCGCGAGGCGGCCAGCCGGCTGATGACCACCCAGCAGACGGTGTGGTCGCAATTGCGCGACGAGTTGCGCCGGCACGACATCGCCGTGCTCGACGAGGCCGAGCTCAGCGAGGCCGAGCGCGCCTGGCTCGACCAGTATTTTATCGGCCAGGTATTCCCGGTGCTCACGCCATTGGCGATCGATCCGTCGCACCCGTTCCCGTTCCTGCAGAATCTCGGCTTCGCCGAGATCCTCAAGCTGCGCAGCGCGTCGGGCAACCGCACCATGATGGCGCTGCTGCCGCTGCCGCCGCAGATCGACCGCTTCGTGCGTCTGCCGGGCGCCGCCGTGCGCTTCCTGCCGCTGGAGACGCTGATCGGCCTGTTCCTCGACCGGCTGTTCCCGGGCTACGCCGTCGACTCGCGCGGGCAGTTCCGCGTCATCCGCGACAGCGACGTCGAGATCGCGGAAGAGGCCGAAGACCTCGTCCAGGTGTTCCAGAGCGCGCTCAAGCGGCGCCGGCGTGGCGATCTGGTGTCGATCGCCATCGACTCGGACATGAATCCGGATTTGCGCGCCTTTCTGTTCGACCAGCTCGAGGTCGTCGCCGGCGACGTCGACATCTTCGAGCTCGATCGCATTCTCAATATCGGCGACGTCAGCGCGCTGATCGTCAACGAGCGGCCCGACCTGAAGTTCCCGCCCTACGAGCCGCGCTTTCCCGAGCGCATCCGCGACTATGGCGGCGACTGCTTCGCGGCGATCCGCGCCAAGGACATCGTCGTGCATCACCCCTACGAGAGCTTCGACGTGGTGGTGCAGTTCCTGCGCCAGGCGGCGCGCGATCCGGCGGTGATCGCCATCAAGCAGACGCTCTACCGCACCAGCAAGGACTCGCCGATCGTCAAGGCGCTGATCGAGGCGGCCGAGGCGGGCAAGACGGTGACGGCGCTGGTCGAGCTCAAGGCGCGGTTTGACGAAGAGGCCAATATCCGCTGGGCGCTCGACATGGAGCGTGCCGGCGTGCAGGTGGTCTACGGCTTCCTAGACCTGAAGACGCACGCCAAGGTCTCGATGGTGGTGCGCCGCGAGAGCGGCTCGATCCGCACCTACGTGCATTTCGGCACCGGCAACTACCACCCGATTACCGCGCGCATCTACACCGACACCTCGTTCTTCACCTGCGATCCGGCGATGGGCCGCGACGCGGCGCGGGTGTTCAACTACATGACCGGTTACGCCCAGCCCGACGCGATGGAGAAGCTGTCGGTCGCGCCGGCGACCCTGCGCGCCACGCTGGTGGCCAATATCGATCGCGAGATCGCCAACGCCGCGACGGGCAAGCCGGCCGGCATCTGGGCGAAGATGAACTCGCTGGTCGACGCGCGCATCATCGACAAGCTCTACGAGGCCTCGCAGGCCGGCGTGCCGATCGAGCTGGTGGTGCGCGGCATCTGCTGCCTCAGGCCCGGCGTGAAGGGCCTGAGCGAGACCATCAGGGTGAAGAGCATCATCGGCCGCTTCCTCGAGCATTGCCGCATCGTCTGCTTCGCCAACGGCCATCCGCTGCCGTCGCCCGAGGCCAAGGTGTTCATCTCCTCCGCCGACTGGATGCCGCGCAACCTCGACCGACGCGTCGAGCTGCTGGTGCCGATCGAGAACCCGACGGTGCACCGCCAGATCCTCGACCAGATCATGGTGGCCAACCTGAAGGACGAGGCGCAGTCCTGGGATCTCGACGGCGAGGGCGTCTACACCAGGCGCAAGGCTGGCCCCGACGCCTTCAGCGCCCACACCTGGTTCATGACCAACCCGTCGCTGTCAGGCCGCGGCAGCGCGCTACGCAAACCCGGCGCGATGCCCAAGCTGGTGCCAGGGCGCGAGGGCAAACGGCACAAAGCCACCAGCGGCTCTTGAATCCTTGTCCCCGCGAACGCGGGGAGAAGGAATTCAGGAGAACGCCGGTGCCTCGGGCCCGACGTAACGCGCGCGGGGGCGGATCAGCGTGCCGCTCTCGGTCTGCTCGATGAAGTGGGCGATCCAGCCGATCGAGCGGCCGAGCAGGAAGAGGCCCAGCGCCGCACCCTTGGGCATGCCGCAGGCACGCTCGATCGCCACGGTGGCGACGTCGATCGTGGGCTTCAGACCGGTCACCTTGCTCGCCGCCGCGATCAGGCGGCGCGCGTAGCGCACCTCCTCGCGATCGCCCAGGCGGTGGCTCAGCCGCTCGAGCAGGAATTGCGCGCGCACGTCGCCGTCGGGATAGAGGCGATGGCCGAAGCCGGGGATGCGTGCGCCGCTTTCGATGCGCTCGGCGACGGCGCGGTCGAGATCCTCGGCGCCGCGCAGCGCCTCCATCATCGAGGCGACGCGCCGTGTCATGCCACCGTGATAGGGGCCCTGCAGCACCGCGAGGCCCGCGACCGTTGCGCCCCACGGCGTGGCGCCGGTCGAGGCGGCGATGCGCACGGCGAAGGTCGAGGCGTTGAGCTCGTGGTCGGCCGAGAGCACCAAAGCGGCGCGCACCAGATCGGCGCCGTGCTCGTCAAGCTTCCAGGCGGTGGCGATCTGGCGATGCAGCGGCATGGAGGAGGGCGACCGCGCCGCGACGATGGCGGCGAGCAGGCGCGCGACGCGCGTGCCGGTCACAGCGAGCGCTTTGGAATCGCGGCTCCAGGCGCGCGTGTCCTGTGCCGCCGCCAGCGGCAGCATGGCGAGGCAGCGATCCATCGGCGCCAGGCGGGCGCTGGCGACCCAGCCGCGCTTCAGCGTCTCGTCGATCTCGGGCAGGGCGGCGTCGGCGAAGGGGTCGGAGTCGACGCTCCACAGCAGGCGCGCCACGTCCTCCAGGCTGGCTTCGGCGGCTAGCGCGCAGGCGTCCTTGCCGCGATAGAGCAGGCGGTCGGCGTCGATCAGGGTCAGGCCGGACTCGAGCACCGGCGCGCCGAAATTCATCGCCTGCGAGGCCACCGCCTCGGCGCCGCGGCCGCGCGCCTTGCGGTCGAGTAGGGCCTGGACGTCCTCGGCATTGTAGCGCCGGCGGCGACCCGGACCCGGCTCGGGGTCGGAGCGGATCATGCCGCGGCTGACATAGGCGTAGAGCGTCTCGCGGCTGACGCCCAGGCGCTCGGATGCCTCGAGGGCGGTGATCAATTGTTGATCCATCATGTGTCTATATTGATCAATATTATCCAAATTGACAAGATTGATGTGTAAGCCGATTCCTTTTCGCACCTGCGAAGGAGGGACCCATGCAAGCGCTCATCCACGAAAACAATGGCCTCGACGGCGTGGTCGCCGGCGCGACGGTGCTGAGCCATGTCGATGGCGAGGCGGGGACCCTGATCCTGCGCGGCCATTTCCTGGAGGAGATCGCCGGGCGCATCGGCTTCGAGGGCATCGCGGCGCTGCTGTGGGCCGATCTCGACGACAGCGCGGGTGATCGCGACGCCGTGGCCGGCCTTTTCGGCCAGGCGCGGGTCGCGGCCTTCGCGCTGGTGCCGGGGTTGCTCCAGGTGACCCAAGGCCTGACGCCGATCGAGGCGCTGCGCGCCGGGCTGGGCATGCTGCCCGACGAGGGGAAGCTGCCGGCGCATGTCAGGGCCTGCGGCGCGCTCCAGGTCTTCCTGCCGGCACTGTTGCGGCGAGCCGAGGGCAAGGCGCCGGTCGCGCCCGATCCGTTGCTGGGCGCCGCCGCTGATCTGCTGCGCTGCCTGCGCGGACAACCAGCCTCGGCGAGCCACGTACGGGCGCTCGACACCTACCTCACCACCATCGCCGATCACGGGTTCAACGCCTCGACCTTCGCCGCGCGCGTCGTCGCCTCGACCCAGGCCGGGATGATCTCCGCGCTGATCGCCGGTCTGTGCGCGCTCAAGGGGCCGCTGCATGGCGGCGCGCCGGGTCCGGTGCTCGACATGCTGGACGAGATCGGCACAGAAGCGCGCATCGCGCGTTGGGTGGAGGAGGCGATCCGTGCCGGCGACAGGCTGATGGGCTTCGGCCATCGCGTCTACAAGGTGCGCGATCCGCGCGCCGACGTGCTGAAGAGCGTCGTGCGCGATCTCGGCTCGCATGCCGGTCGCCTGGCCTTCGCCGGCGCCGTCGAGCAAGCGGTGATCGCCACCTTGCGCCGGCTCAAGCCCGGCCGGCGGCTCGACACCAATGTCGAGTTCTACACCGCGCTGATGCTCGAGGCGGTCGGCATCCCACGTGAAGCCTTCACGCCGCTCTTTGCCGTCGGCCGTTCGGTCGGCTGGTCGGCGCATGTCATGGAGCAGCAGCGTCACGGCCGCCTGGTACGGCCGCTGTCGCGCTACATCGGGCCGACGCCGAAGGCGGCGGCGTAATCGGTCTTCGGGTCGCGCCCACACCTGGAAACGCGTCCTTCGGACGCTCCTCGTGGTGAGGTCGGGGCGCACCTTTTCGGCTGCATTGCTCGCGCGCTTCGGCTACACGGGGCGCGCATGCAGAGCAGCGGTCGCGTCGCCATCATCGATATCGGATCGAACTCGATTCGCCTCGTGGTGTACGAGCGCGCCACGCGCTCGCCGCTGCCGGTGTTCAACGAAAAAGTGCTGTGCGGCTTGGCCCGCGAGCTCGATATCACCGGCCATCTCTACCCGCCGGGCGTCGAGATGGCGGTCGGCAACATCGAGCGTTTCGCCAATCTCGCGCGCAACATGAAGGTGGCCCGGCTCGACCTGCTGGCCACGGCGGCGGTACGCGACGCGGCCGACGGCGCGCAGTTCATTGACCGCATCGGTCGTATTGCCGGCAAGACGCCACAACTGATCAGCGGCGAGGAGGAGGCCAGGCTCTCCGGCCTGGGCGTGATGTGCGGCATGCCCGGCGTCGACGGCGTGATGGGCGATCTCGGCGGCGGCAGCCTGGAGCTGGTGGCGCTGTCGGAGTCCGGGCTGGGGCCATGGGTGACCTTGCCGATCGGCCCGCTGCGGCTGCTGACCGCCAAGCGTGACCCGAAGCAGGCGGTCGAGAGCGCGATCGCCGGCGTCGACTGGTTGTCGCGATACTCGGGCCGCACCTTCTATCCCGTGGGCGGCGCCTGGCGTGCCTTTGCGCGCCTGCACATGGAGTACAAGAAGTACCCGCTGCACATCATCCATCACTACACCGTGCCGGGCGACGAGGCGCGCGACTGGGCCCGCTTCATCGCCGCGCAAAGCCCGAAATCGCTGGAGAAGATGGCCGGCGTGTCGCGCCGGCGCACCGAGTCGCTGCCGCTGGCCTGCGTCGCCTTCGAGCGCGTGCTGGCGGCGCTCAAGCCGCGCCGCGTGGTGTTCTCGGCCTTCGGCCTGCGCGAGGGGTTCTACTTCACCCAGCTGCCCGACTCGGAGAAGGCGCGCCATCCGCTGCTCGCCTTCGCCGAGGACGAAGGCGTCGCCTGGCGCCGCTTCGATCTCTCGCCCGTCGAGGTCTTCGACTGGCTCACCCCGATCTTCTCGGGCGAGTCGGCGGGCGAGCGCACCTTGCGGCTGGCGGCCTGCCATATCAGCGATATCGCCTGGGACGATCATCCCGACTACCGCGCCGAGCAGGCGCATGCGCGCGTGCTGCACATGCCGGCGCCGGGCATGGACCATCGCGAACGCGCGACCTTGGCGCTGGCGATGGCGTGGCGCTACGACAGCATCCCGCGCGTGCCGTGGACGGCGACGGCGACGACCTTGGCCGATGGCGCCGCGCAGAGCTTCGCGCGCCGGCTCGGCGCGGCCTTGCGCCTGTCCTACAACCTCTCCGGCGGCGCGCCGGGCCTGCTGCCACGGGTCGGCTTGCGGCGCACCGAGAAGCAGCTCGAGCTATTGGTGCCCGAGGCGCTGCGCAATCACCTGGGCGACGTCACCGAACGCCGCCTGGCTGCCGTCGCTTCGGCCTTCGACCTCAAGCACGAAGTGCGGATGGTCTGACTATCCGTCATTCCGAGCGCAGCGAGGGATCCCCGGCGGACAGAGTCCCACTGCCGGGAGATTCCTCGCTGCGCTCCGAATGACGAGGGATGGAAAAGTCAGGACGGCTGGGCGGCGACCACGTCGATGACGCGGATCTGGTCGTTCTTCAGCACCAGCGCCAGCTCGCCCGAGATCAGCCGCAGCGCGTCGTTGCCGAAGATCTCCGCCCGCCAGCCGTGCAGGCAGGGCACGTCGCGCTTGCCGGCGGCGAGGCGGTCGAGCTCGTCACTCGCCGCGACCAGGCGGCTGGCGACTCCGGTGGCGTCGCAGCGCAGCCGCAGCAGCACGCGCAGCAGATCGACCACGGCGCCAGGCACCTGCAGCGGCTCCGGGCCGCGCTCGCGCCTGGGCAATTCGCTGTCGGGGATCTCCAGCGCGCGGGCGACGGCGGCGAGAACCGCCTGGCCCTGCTTGCCCTCGACGAAGCCTTTGCCCAGCCCACGCGTCGCGCCGAGATCGGCAACGTTGCCCGGCGCGTGGGCGGCGATCTCCAGCAGCTGCTCGTCGCGCAGGATGCGCTGGCGCGGCACGTTGACCCGCTGCGCCTCGCGTTCGCGCCACGCCGCCAGCTCGCGCAGAATGACGATCTGTCGCGGGCTGGGGTTGCGCGGCTTCAGCCGCCGCCAGGCTTCCTCGGGCTCGACGACATAGATCGACGGATCGCGCAGGATCGCCATTTCCTCGGCGATCCATGCCTCGCGGCCGGTACGTGTCAGCCGGTCGTGCAGTTTCTCGTAGACGACCCTCAGATGCGTCACGTCGGCGAGCGCGTAGTGCAGCTGCTTCTCCGACAGCGGCCGTCGGCTCCAGTCGGTGAAGCGGCTCGACTTGTCGATCTTGGCCTTGGCCATGCGCGCGGCCAGCGTGTCGTAGGCGACCTGCTCGCCGAAACCGCAGACCATGGCGGCGACCTGGGTGTCGAACAGAGGCTGCGGCAGGTGGCCCATCAGCTTGAGGAAGATCTCGAGGTCCTGCCGCGCGGCGTGGAAGACCTTCAGCACGGTGGGATTGTCGAACAAGGTGAAGAGCGGCGAGAGGTCGATGCCCTCGGCCATCGAATCGATCGCCGCGGCTTCTTCCGGCCCGCCAATCTGCACCAGGCAGAGCTGCGGCCAGTAGGTACGCTCCCGCATGAACTCCGTGTCGACGGTGACGAACTCGGCGGTCGACAGACGCTCACAGAACGCGGCCAGTTCGGCCGTTGTCGTTATCATTTGCATGTTCGGGTGGCTGTATAGACTGATGGCCGGGTCGCGTCCAAGCGCCGAAGGCCGCAGATCGGCCAGTTGGTTGACTTTGGCCGCCAAACCGTGCCTTTTCCCGCGCCGCCGGACGCGTTTTTCAGGAATCCGCCCCATGCACGCCTACCGCTCCCATACCTGCGGGCAGCTCCGCCCGGAGCATGTCGGCCAGACCGTCCGCCTGTCAGGCTGGGTGCAGCGCAAGCGCGACCATGGCGGGCTGTTGTTCATCGATCTGCGCGACCATTACGGCGTCACCCAGGTGGTGTTCGACACCGGAGCGGCCCAGGCCTTCGCCAACGCCGAAGCGGTGCGTACCGAAAGCGTGGTCACCGTCACCGGCCCGGTCGTGGCGCGCGAGGCCTCGACGGTCAATCCGCGTCTGCCCACTGGCGCCGTCGAGGTACGCGCCGCCGAGATGGTCATCCAGTCGATGGCCGAGGGCCTGCCGATCCCGGTCTACGCCGAGAACGACACGACGCCCGAAGATCTGCGGCTGAAGTACCGCTTCCTCGACCTGCGCAAGGACAAGCTGCATCGCAATATCATGCTGCGCAGCCAGGTCATCGCGTCCTTGCGCCGGCGCATGATCGAGCAGGGCTTCACCGAGTTCCAGACGCCGATTCTGACGGCCGACAGCCCCGAGGGCGCGCGCTCCTACCTGGTGCCCAGCCGCATCCATCCCGGCAAGTTCTACGCGCTGCCGCAGGCGCCGCAGATGTTCAAGCAGCTGCTGATGGTGTCGGGCTTCGACCGCTACTTCCAGATCGCGCCCTGCTTCCGCGACGAGGATGCGCGCGCCGACCGCGCGCCGGGCGAGTTCTACCAGCTCGATTTCGAGATGAGCTACGTCACCCAGGAGGACGTGTTCGCCGCCATCGAGCCGGTGCTGCGCGGCGTGTTCGAGGAGTTCGCGGGCTATTCCAAGGACACGCCATGGACGGTCACGTCAGGCGCGTTCCCGCGCATCGCCTATGACGAGGCGTTGCTGAAATACGGCTCCGACAAGCCCGATCTGCGCAACCCACTGGTGATTAGCGATATCGGCGAGGTCTTCGCCGGCTCGACGTTCAAGGTCTTCGCCTCGATCGTCGCCGCGGGTGGCGTGGTGCGCGCGATCCGCGCGCCGGGAGCGGCCTCCCAACCCCGCAGCTTCTTCGACAAGCTGAATTCCTGGGCACAGGGCGAGGGCAAGCCTGGCCTGGGCTACATCGTGCTCGAAGGCGGCGCGGGGAAAGGGCCGATCGCCAAGTTCGTCGACGAGCAACGCCTGGCCCGGCTCAAGGCGCTGACCGGCGCGGTTGATGGCGACGCGGTGTTCTTCGTCGCCGACAAGGCGGAGGCGGCGTGGAAGTTCGCCGGTCAGGCCCGCACCCGCATTGGCACCGATATGGACGTCGTCGAGAAGGGCGCGTTCCGCTTCTGCTGGATCGTCGACTTCCCGATGTTCGAATACGACGAGAAGGCCAAGAAGATCGATTTCAGCCACAACCCGTTCTCGATGCCGCAGGGTGGACTGGAAGCGCTGGAGTCGCAGGATCCCCTGACCATCAAGGCCTATCAGTACGACATCGTCTGCAACGGCGTGGAGCTGTCCTCGGGCGCCATCCGCAACCATCGGCCGGAGATCATGTACAGGGCCTTCGGCATCGCGGGATACAGCCGCGAGGAGGTCGAGCAGCGCTTCGGCGGCATGCTCAACGCCTTCAAGTATGGCGCGCCGCCGCATGGCGGCTCGGCGCCCGGCGTCGATCGCATCGTCATGTTGCTGGCCGACGAGCCGAACTTGCGCGAGGTCATCGCCTTTCCGATGAACCAGCAGGCGATGGACCTGATGATGGAGGCGCCGGCCGAGGTGCCGGCCGAACGCCTGCGCGAGCTCAGCCTGCGCGTGGCCCTGCCGCCGAAGAAGGCCGACTGACATGCGCGCGCTTCCGGTCATGGCGGGTCTCATCGCCGTGCTCGGAAGCCTGTCGGCCGTGGGGCAGGGGGCGGCGCCCTCCACGCTGTGGGAGGCGCCAAAGGTCGGACGCTGGACCGTCAAGGCCATCGGCGCCGGCTTCACCGGCCCGGTGCAGTGCCTGATGAGCAATATCGGCGAGGGCTCGGGCGTGGCCTACGCCATCGCGCCCGGCGACGTCCAGCGCCTGGTCCTGCAGAACTCCCAGTGGCGAATTCCCGCGAGCACCAGCGCCGCCATCCATCTGCGGATCGATCGCCATGGCCCTTGGGAGGTGATCGCCCGGCGTTCGCCCACCGCCTCGGACACCGTGTTCGTCGAGGCTCGTTTCGACGCCAACGCGCAGCGCCTGCTGGAGCAGATGCGCGGTGGCGAATGGCTGCGCATCGGCTTCCCGAGCGGCGAGAGCTATCGGGTGTCGCTCGAAGGCAGCAAACAGGCTGGGGGACATCTGCTGGACTGCTATCGGCGCTTCGTCAGAGCCACGCCTTGAGATTATTGTTGATGAATTTTGTATTTAATGATATATTTCAATTAAATATATAAGAGTCTTAAACTAATAATGAAATTTACCCTCACTGCGGCCCTGCTGATCGGCATAACAGGCTTTCTGCCTGGCTGCGCCCTGCCGGTCGCTGTGGCGGTGGGCAGCTACGCGGCCGATGGCGGTCTCCTTGTCGCCACCGGCAAGTCGAGCACCGATCACCTTGTGTCGATGAACACCCAGCGCGACTGCGGCGCCTTTCGCGCCATCGTGCGCGGTGGTCCCCTGTGCAAGGACCGACCCGTGGGGGCCCCCGACCCCTACAATGTCGACCCCAATGCGCCGTTCCGTTCCAACGGCGAGAGCGGCACAGAGGTCGTTCGCTCCGCCGGCGATGGCGGAGAACTGCTGACTGGCGATGAAGCCCGACAGACCCTGGCGAAGCACAAGCCGCCGGTCCTCGACGCTCCGCCCAATCCGATGACCGCCGCCGCTTCCGTGCCTGGCGAGGCACGCTTCGGCTCAGCCGGTCAACCCGCCGTCGCGCCGACACCTGAGGGGGCTGGAGTCGCGGCGGCGGGTTCTCGTCTCAAGCCTCGGCGTTAGGCGCCCACCAGGTTGGGCGGCCGCTCGCCGCGCAACAGCAGCGCTTCAAGGTTGTCCAAGGCCTTGAATCCCATGGCGTTGCGGGTTTCGATCGTGCCCGAGCCGAGATGCGGCAGCAGGAAGGTGTTGGGCGCGCTGTAGTAGCCGTCATGGATGCGCGGCTCGCCGTCGAAGACATCGAGGCCCGCGGCCGCCAGTTTTCCGCTCTTGAGCGCGGCGATCAGCGCCTCGTCGTCGACCACGCCGCCGCGCGCCGTGTTCACCACGATCGCGCCGTCGGGCAGCAGCGCGATCCGTCGAGCGTCGAGCCACTTGCGTGTCGCTGGGGTCATCGGCGCGTTGATCGACAGGAAATGGCAGAGCGGCAGCATCGCCTCCGCATCGGCGTGGAACGTCGCGCCCTTTTCCTGCGCTGCCGGCAGGCGCGAGCGGTTGCAGTAGTGGATGTCCATACCGAAGGCGCGCGCCCGGTCGGCGGTCGCTTGGCCGATGCGGCCCATGCCGAAGATGCCCAGACGCTTGCCCCCGAGGTGCGTGCCCATGAACTGGGTCGGCGCCCAGCCCGTCCAACGGCGCTGGCGCAGCACGGCTTCGGCCTCTTGCGCCCGGCGCGCGGCGCCCAACATGCAGAGCAACGCGATGTCGGCGGTAGCGTCGGTGAGCACGTCGGGGGTGTTGGTCACAACGATGCCACGGCGCGCCGCGGCGGCGACGTCGACATGCTCGTAGCCGACGGAGAAGGTGGCGATGATCTTCACCGAGGCGGGCAGCGCGTCGATGGTCGCCGCACCCAGCGGATCGCCCGCGGCGCACATCACGCCGTCGCAGCCCTCCGCCAGCTTGGCGACTGTTGTCCCGTCCCGGACATGATCATCGGGGTTCAGAATGGCGTCGAAGCCGGCGGCCAGCCGGGCCTCGACTGCAGGTGGAAACAGCCGGGTCGCCAATACGCGTGGTTTCCTGTGGATCATGATACTTCATATCTCCCCTGCGGCGTGTTGCGACTCGACTTTTGGCGATGGTGGTCTAGGCTGCCTTTTCGGCGCAGCCCCCAACATCCGGCGTTCGGAGTGTCTTTTCTTACCACAATTTGTCGGACGCTCGGCGGTGGCGTGATCGCCGGCGCCGCAGTGGCCATGCTCGCCGGCAATGCGCCGGCGGCCGACCTTGTGGCGCACCGCGCGACCTACGAGATGCGCCTGAGCACCGCCAAGCGCTCGAGCGGTGTCGTCGACGTGCGCGGCACCATGATCCTCGAGACGGTCGACGCCTGCGAATCCTGGGAGACCAAGCAGCGCATCCAGCTCACCTTCCTGCGCACCGACAGCGACGAGTTCACCACCGACTCGACCTTCGCCAGCCTCGAGAGCAAGGATGGCACGAATTTGCAGTTCAGCGTGCGCAACGCACAGAACGGCGAGCTTGAGGACGAGTTGCGCGGCATCGCCGATCTGTCGGCCGATGGCACCGGCAAGGCGCGCTTCACCCAGCCGGAAGAGCGCGAATTCCCGTTGCCGCAGGGCACGATCTTCCCGGTGCAGCACCTCTCGCGCCTGATCGACGACGCGCGCGCCGGCGAGACGGTGAAGTCCTACAGTCTGTTCGATGGCGCGCGGCTCGACGGCGCGTTCAAGGTCAACGCGGTGATCGGCCCGTCGCCGCGCCGGCAGTTGTCGCCGACGCCGCGAGGCGATCTCGCGCTGCTGCGCAACCAGCAGGCCTGGTCGGTCCGGCTGGCGTTCTACGCCGCCAACGACCAGGAGGGGCAACCCGAGTACGAGGTGTCGATGGAGCTGCAAGCCAACGGCGTGGCGCGTTCGATGGTCCTGGACTACGGCGACCTCGCCATCAACGCGAGGCTGCAGCGCATCGACGCGTTGCCGCGCCCGCGATGCTGATGGCTCGTATCTTCGGCGCGCTGGTCGCCGCCTGCGCGCTGTCCTGGCCGGCGATGGCGCAGGTTCAGGACCTCGTGCCACATCGCGCGCTCTACAAAATCCGCCCGGCGCCCGTCGCCGCCGGCACGCTGCCGCTCAACGCCTCGGGCACGATAGCCTACGAGCTTACGCGCACCTGCGATGGGTTGGAGTGGCGCCAGCATATGGATCTGACCGCCTCGGGCGGCGGCCAGGATTTCCGTCTCGAGCAGACCTGGGGCGGATCGGAGTCACTCGACGGCAAGCGCTATCGCTTCGAGACGCGCAGCAAGCACGATGGCGCGACGCGACCGGTGATTCGTGGCAGCGCCGAGCTGAAAGACGGCGGCGAAGGCGAGGCCAAGTTCACGTCGCCGGCGACCCGCACGGTCGCCCTGCCGGCCGATACGCTGTTTCCGATGGCCGCGCTGGCCAAGGGCATCGCCGACCGCAAGGTCGGGCGCGACGGCTTCGAGTACAAAGTGTTCATCGGCGAGAAGGCCGAGCCGCCCTATCGCATGACCGGCATCATCGGCATCGCGCCGCGCCGGGCGCGCGAACTGCCGCCACCGCCGGGCGACAGCGACCTCGTCGCCGGCCGTGAGCCGTTCTACATGCACATGTCGTTCTTCGACAGCAAGGAACAGGACGCGATGGAGCCGTCGCACACCTGGGGCGCGGCGATGCTCGACAATGGCGTCGAGATCCTCGGCGTGCAGACGGCGGGTCCACTGCGCTTCGAGTATGTCATCGAACGCATCGAGAAAGTGGCGATGCCAAAGTGCTGAGGGCCGATCAGGATCCCAGCCGTAACCGCCGGCGTTGGACGTAGCCGACGGCCAACGCGACGCAGATCACCAGCGCCGTGGCGCCGAGGCCGGGGAACACCAGCTTGGCCGGCAGGAATTCCAGCAGCGCGCCGATGGCCACAGGGCCGGCCACCTTGCCGAGATTGCGCAGCGCGCCATAGACGCCGAGCCCGAGGCCGATGTGATCGGCGGCGATGGTGTTGCTGATCACCGACACCGTGGCCGGGAAGGTGAATCCCTGACCGACGCCGACCAGCACCGCGAGGATGAGCAGCGTGGTGGCGGTGGGCGCATAGGGTAGCAGGATCAGCGCGCTGCCAATGGCGAGCATGCCAATCGCGATCGCCGGCGTGGCGCCGTGGCGATCGGCGGTACGTCCACCGACAGGCCGTACCAGCAGATGCGCGCCCTCCTGCAGGGTGAAGAACAGGCCGGCGGCCCACACGCCGTAGCCTGCCTGGAGCGCGAAGATCGGCAGGAATGCCTTGAGCGAGTACAGCGAGCCGTAGACGGCGAACTCCAGCGCGCCGACGCCCCAGATCTCGGCGCGGCCGACGGCATGGCGGAAGCCGTCGGCGAGCTGGCGCGGAAGGCTGGGTCGCCTGACCGGCTCGATTGTGCTGGAGTCGAACGGCACGAACACCGCCGGCACCATCGCCGCGCAGCTCAGCAGGCCGACGACGGTGAAGACGGTCGACACGTCGCTGACCGCGAGCAGCAACCCGGCGGCGGCGGGTCCGATCATATGGCCGGCGCCGCGCGCCATCTCATAAATGCCCAGCCGCGTCGCGCGGTTGTCGCGGCCAAGCTCAGCGACGATCGCCAGAGTCACCGGCCCGAAGATCGCCGTCGCCGAACCATGGATGATGCGCAGCAACATCAGTTGGTCGGGTGTCTCGATGAAGCGGTAGAGGAACGGAAAGCCGGCGAACAGCAGGAGCGCGGTGAAGAACCAGATCTTGCGCCCCCAGCGATCCGACAGCGCGCCGACAAACGGCTTGAACACCGTGCCGGTGAGCGTCGACACGCCGACGATGGCGCCGATCGTGACCTTGTTGGCGCCCAGCGACGCCGCCAGCAGCGGCAGCACCGGGCTCTTGGCCATCTGATAGCCCGCGCGGACGATCAGGTCGGTGACGAACAGAAGCCAAAAGCCCGATGGCTGACGCCACATGCCGCGCCCTCAGCCGATCGCATAGGCGGCCGACTGGCCGATCGTGCCGTTGAGTGCCGCCAGCTCGTTGACGATCAGCGCCTCAAGCTTCGCCAGCTCGCCATCGACGCGTGTCATCGTCTCGCTCGATACCGCTTCAGTCTGCGTCGTCGGCGCGGCGTCGGCGATGATCACCATGTTGATCATGTCGGCCAGCGTGTCGTTGAGGCCCGCCGGATTGCGCAGCACGTCGCGCACCGATTGCCGGTTGAAGTCGACCAGCACGCCCTCGATCGCCAACAGCCCGTCGCTCAAGGTCTTGGCGCTGAGCCCGAAGCCGTCGGGCAGGCCGCTGGCGCGGCTGGTCAGGTCGCCGATCTGGCGACGGATGCGGCGAACGCGGTTGACGCCCTCGTGCAGCCGTCCGACGCAGTTGACCAGCTTGCGATGCAGGGCGTATTGCCTGGCGAACGCCTCGTCGCTGGTGCTGACGCGCGGGTCCTTCGCGACGCGGAACGCCGCGGTGCTCTTGTGCGTACCGGCGGCCAGCTCGACCGTGTAGCCGCCCGGCACGGCGGCGGGGCCGGCCACGCTGTCAGGTTCGGTCGCCAGCGGCTTGTTGCGCGCCGGCGCGAGCGCCGGATCGAGCTTGGTCGGGCCGCTATGCTTGAGGTCCCAGACGAAGCGGTTGAGCCCAGGCTTCACCTGGGGGCGCCGCGCGGCTGTCAGCGCCTGGTCATCGCTGCGGAACGCGGCGACGACGGCGCCCGACGCGTCTCGGATCGTGAGCGTGATCGGCGCGTCTGCGGCGTCGGCCAGCCAGTAATAGATGATGGCGCCATTCGGCGGGTTCTCGCCGACGTCGAGGTACTCGCGCCCCTTGGTCCCGTCCGGCTTGTCGGTGCTCAGGATAGCGCCGCCGATACCAAAGGAGAGCTGGTAGCCGGTGCCGGTGCGCAACCCGGCCAACGCGCTGAAGGTCAGCTTCTGACGCACCGTCTCGCGCGGCGTGAAGACGCGGGTGGCGCGCCGCGCGGCATCGATCTCACGCAGCGGCGTGATGTCGTCGAGAATCCAGAACGAGCGGCCATGCGTGCCGGCCACGAGATCGGCGCCCTTGATCTTCAGATCGTAGACCGGGACCACCGGCAGGCCGCCGGGTAGCCGCAACCAGTGCCGGCCGTCGTCGAGGCTGTAGAACACGCCGGTCTCGGTGCCGACGAACAGCAGGCCGGCGCGCACGGGATCGGCCCGCACGACACGGCTGATCTCGTCCGACGGGAAGTCGCCGACGATCGAGGTCCAGCTCTTGCCGCCGTCGTTGCTGCGGAAGAGGTAAGGGTGATAGTCGGCCAGCTTGTAGCGCGTGGCTGCGAGATAGATCGTGTCGGGGTTGTGCCGCGAGATCTCGACACAGCCGACATAGGCTAGAGGCGGCATGTCCTTGGGCGTGACGTTGGTCCAGGTCTTGCCGTCGTCGCGCGTGACATGCACCAGGCCGTCATCGGTCGAGGCCCAGATCTCGCCCTTGCGATGCGGCGATTCGACGACGCTGGCGCAGGTCGCGTGGATCTCCGCGCCGGCGCTCTCGCGCGTGATCGGCCCGCCCGAGGCGCCTTGGCGCGAGACGTCGTTGAGGCTGAGATCGGGCGAGATCGGCTGCCAGCTCATGCCCTCGTCGCGCGTGCGGAAGACGCAATTGCCGCCGGCGTAGAGCACGCCGCTGTCGTGCGGCGAAAAGACGATGGGGAAGGTCCAGGCGAAGCGATACTTCAGGTCTTTGGGCGCGATGCCGGTCGACTCCTCGGGCCAGACGTTGACCAGCTGCATCTGCCGCGTGCGCAGGTCGTAGCGCTGCAGCGCGCCGGCGCCGCCCGGGCTCGAGCCCACGGCGCCGCAATAGACGATGTTGGGATCGTCGGGCTTAACGGCGATGAAGCCGCTCTCGCCGGTGCCGGGATAGATGCAGTCGCCCAGCGTGATCGCGCCCCATTCGGCGGCGCTGGGCGCGGAGATCGAGGTGTTGTCCTGCTGCGTGCCGTAGACACGGTAGGGATACTGGTTGTCGACGTCGATGCGATAGAACTGCCCGGTCAGTTGGTTGTAGATCGACGACCAGGTGTCGCCGCCGTTGAACGAGACGTTGGCGCCGCCGTCGTTGCCTTCGATCATGCGCCTGGGATTGGCCGGGTCGATCCACAGATCGTGGTTGTCGCCGTGCGGCGTGGTGATCTCGCTGAAGCTGGAGCCGCCATCGGTCGACTTCCACATCTGCAGATTGGTCACATAGACCGTGTCGGCATGGCCAGTGTCGGCGAAGACATGGGTGTAGTACCAGGGCCGATGCATGAGGTCGCGGTGCGTGGACACTACCTTCCAGCTCGCGCCGTAGTCCTCCGACCGATAGAGCCCGGTCTTCTCGGCCGAGGTCTCGATCAGCGCCCAGACGCGGCCGGCGCGGGCGGGCGATACGGCGACGCCGATCTTGCCCAGCATGCCGTCGGGCAGGCCGGTGTTGCGCGAGATCTCCTGCCAGGTGTCGCCGCCATCCATCGAGCGGAACAGGCCGCTGCCGGGGCCACCGCTGGAGATGTTCCAGAAATTGCGCCGCGTCTCCCAGATGGTCGCGAACAGGATACGGGGGTTGTTGGGATCCATCGACAGGTCGACGGCGCCGCTGTCGGCGTTGCGGAACAACACGCGCTCCCAGTTCCTGCCGCCATCCTTGGTCCGGTAGACGCCGCGCTCCTCGCTCGGGCCGAAAATGTCGCCCAGCACCGCGAGGTAGACGAGGTCGGGATCCTTGGGGTGGATGCAGACCCGACCGATATGTTTGGAGTTGCGCAGGCCGACATGGCTCCAGGTGCGGCCGGCGTCGGTCGACTTGTAGACGCCGTCGCCGTAGGAGACGTCGAGACGGATCGTCGTCTCGCCCATGCCGGCGTAGACCACGTTGGAGTCGGAACGCGCGACGGCGATGGCGCCGACCGAAGAGCTGCCCAGGAAGCCATCCGAGACGTTGCGCCAGTAGACGCCGCCATCGGTGGTCTTCCAGATGCCGCCGGCGCAGGCGCCGAAATAGAACGTCATGGGATCGCTGTAGTCGCCGGCGACGGCGACGACGCGGCCGCCGCGCGGCGGGCCGATGCAGCGCCACCGCAGCGCGTCGAGGGAGGCGGGGTCGGCGGGCAGACTCTCGGCGGGCATATCGCTTGATCCTTCGGGATATCGAGGCGCAGGGAGCCTAGGGCAGGATCGAAGCGGACCGCAATGAATCATCCAGGGTCGGCTGGCCAAAGCCACGCCGCGCCGCGCACGCCGCTGGAGTCGCCGTGCCGGGGCGGCAACAGACGTGTGCGGATATGGCCGGGTTCGCTGAAGACGCTCTGCCGCCAGAGCTCCGGAACCCGGCGGTAGAGCAGGGCGATAAGCGACAGGCCGCCGCCGAGTACGATGGCATCAGGGTCGATCAGGTTGATGACGCCGCCCAGAGCGCGCGCCAGGCGATCGCAGTAACGCTCCATCATCGCTGCCGCTTGCGGGTCACTGGCCTCGGCCGCCTGGGCGATCTCGGTGGGGCGCAGGCTGCGGCCGCTCAGTCGTTCGAATTGACGGGAGAGGGTGGGGCCGCTGATCCAGGTCTCGACGCAGCCCTGCCGACCGCAATAACAGGAATCGCCCGGGCGCTCGTCATCATGCGGCGTCGGCAGCGGGTTGTGCCCCCATTCGCCCGCGATGGCGTGCAGGCCGGTCAGCGGACGGCCATCGATCACCACGCCGCCGCCGACGCCGGTGCCGAGGATGACGCCGAATACCACCGCGGCGCCGGCCGCTGCGCCATCGGCGGCTTCCGACACCGCGAAGCAGTTGGCGTCGTTGGCCAGCCGCACCGGCCGGCCGAGCGCGCGGGCGAGATCGGCATCGAGCGGGCGGCCGTTGAGCCGCACCGAGTTGGCGTTCTTGATCAGGCCGGTGGCCGGCGAGATCGCGCCGGGCGTCGCCACGCCGACGCTGCAGCGCCGGCCGGCCGACCGCTCGAGTCGATCAACCAGCGCGCGGATCGCCTCGATCGTGTCGTCGTAGGGACCTTGCGGGGTGTCGACACGCTCGCGCGCGATCTCCGCGCCGGATGGTCCGAGCACGATGCCTTCGATCTTGGTGCCGCCGAGGTCGATACCGATGCGCATGCCTGATTCCCGTGATGTCGTTGACCAGCATAGCGCGGCCCTGTATAGAATCGCCCCATGAATGGACGCTCCATCGCCTCGCGCTGGTATTTTACGTCGCTCCCATAGGGCGGCGCGTTCGGTCACGACCAGACAAAGCCGCCGCGGTCCGGCGGCTTTGTTGTTTCAACACCTCACCTCCGGGCCCGCGGGCGGCAGACACCGCGCCCGGAGGAGAGCACCATGCTCGCGGAACAGATCGAGGATACCGACACGGCGGCGTTGCCATCGCTGCCGATCACCATTCGCGCCGGATCGCCGCGCGACTACGACGGCATGAACGCGCTGTTCGCCGAGATCGACGCGCTGCACCGCGCGGCGCGACCCGACATCTTCCAGGAATTCGACGGCCCGGCACGCTCGCCCGCGCATGTCGAACGCATTCTGTGCGGGCCGGCATCGAACATGCTGGTAGCCGCGTCGGCGGACGGCCTGGCCGGGCTGGCCGTGCTGCTGATCCGCCCGCCGTCGGAATTCACCGGCGCCGTGCCGCGGGTGGTCGTCGAGATCGACACGCTGGTGGTGCTCGAACGCCATCGCCGCCGCCGCGTCGGCCGACGCCTGCTGGCGGCCTGCGTCGAATGGGCTCGCCAACGCCGCGCCACCCATGTCGAACTCGTGGCCCACAGCTTCAACACCGAGGCGATCCGCTTCTACGAAGCGTTCGGCTTCTCGCCCTCGACGCAACGAATGATCATGTCGGTGTGAAGCCCAAGGCAGCGACTTGGTCTTACCTTCCCCCGGAGGGGGAAGGTAGGTCCAAATTCTGTACAGGCGAGACCTAGCGCGCCGGCACTCCCAGCTACTTCTTCGCCGCCTTCGGCTTGGCCTTGGCGGTCTTGTGGGCCAGCACGGCGCGCGAGCGGGCGATCTTCTTGGCCTGGCGCTGCTTGGCCGGGGACGCATCGGCCTTGGCGGCGGCGATGCGCTCGTCGAGCGCCTTGAGCTTCTCGGCGCTGCTCTTGATCTTGCGGATAGCCATGGTGTTCTTCTCCTGTCGGCCGATCAGGTGATCGCCGGGGTCGCGGCGCCGACATACATCGTGCGCAGCTCGCGTTTCAACACCTTACCGGTGGCGTTGCGCGGCAGCGCCTCGACGAATTCGACCGACTGCGGCACCTTGAATTTCGCCAGCCGCGTGAGGCAATGGCGGATGACATCGTCAGCCGTCAAGGCCTGATCGGGCTTCAGCACCAGCACCGCCTTGCCGACCTCGCCCCAACGCTCGCTGGGCACGCCGATCACGGCGGCGTCGGCGACCTGCGGCAGCTGGAACAGCACGTTCTCGACCTCGGCCGGATAGACGTTCTCGCCGCCCGATATGTACATGTCCTTCCAGCGATCGACGATGAAGATGAAGCCCTCTTCGTCCTCGCGCGCCGCGTCACCGGTGTGCAGCCAGCCATCGGTGAAGGCCTTCGCGGTGGCCTCGGGGTTGTTCCAGTAGCCCGGCGTGATGTGCGGGCCCCTGGTCCACAGCTCGCCAATCGCGCCACGCGGCACGTCGCGGCCCGCATCGTCGACGATGCGCACCGCCGTATGCATCAGCGCCTTGCCGGCCGAGCCGAGCTTACGCAGCGCGTCGGCGGCGTCGAGCATGGTGCCGGCCGGGCTGGTCTCGGTCATGCCCCAGCCCTGCACCAGCGGGACGCCGCGCGCCGCCCAGCCCTCGAGGATGGGAAGCGCGCAGGGCGCTCCACCGACCCCGGCGATCTGCAGCCGCGACAGGTCGCAGCCCTGGAATTTTGCGTGCTGCATCATGAACTGGTAGGGCGCCGGCACGGCGAAGAAGTGGGTGATACCCAGATCAGGGTCGCCGATGTGGTCGAGCGCCTGGCCGGGATCGAAGGCACGCATGATCAGGGCCGTGCCGCCGGCATGCAGGACGGGGTTGGCGTAGCAGTTCAGCCCGCCGGTATGGAACAGCGGCAGCACGACGAGCTGCACCGTGCGCGGCGAGATCAGCGCCGGGATGCCGAGGTTCACGCAGTTCCAGAAGTTCATCCCGTGGGTAATGATCGCGCCCTTCGGGTGCCCGGTCGTGCCTGACGTGTACATGACCATGGCGGTGTCGTCGTGCGTCAGCGCCACCGTACGCGGCGTGGCCGACGCGGCCATCAGTGCGCGCTCGTAGGCGCTGTCGGCACGATCGATGTCGATCTCCAGCAGGTGCGCGATGCCGACGCGGCCCTTCAAGTCGCGCGCCTGCGCGGTGAAGCTCGAATCGTGAACCAGCATCTTCGGCCCGGCATCGTTCAGGATGTACTCGAGCTCCGCGACGGTCAGCCGCCAGTTCAACGGCAGCATGATCGCGCCGATCTTGCCGGCGGCGAATTGCAGCTCAAAGTACTCCGGGCAGTTCGGCGAGAGGATGGCGATGCGATCGCCGCGACCGATACCGTTGGCCTGGAGGTGCGACGCCAGCCGGCGCGCGCGCTCGTCGAGCTGCGTGTAGCTGAGCTTGCGGCCGGTGTGCAGGTCGTGGATCGCCAGGGTCGCGGGACGGCGGCCGGCGTGGTGGGCGATCCAGTCGAAGTAGGGGATGGCGCTCATGTCACCAGCTTACCTTTCCGCGCTGGCGGGGGAAGGTAGTGAGGACGTCAATTCACCCGCTTCTCGAATCCCTTCCAGAACGGTTCGCGTAGGTCGCGCTTCAGCACCTTGCCGGCGCCGGAGAGCGGTAGCGGCTGGTCACGAAAGGCGACGCTGCGCGGCAGCTTGTAGCCGGCGATCTGCGTGCGGCAGTGCTCGATGACGGCTTCGGCGGTCAAATTCGCGCCGGCGCGCGGCACGACGATGGCGTGGATGGTCTCGCCCCAGCGCGCGTCGGGGATGCCGATCACCGCGACCTCGGCGACGCCGGGCAGCAGCGAGATCGCGTTCTCGACCTCGGCAGAATAGACGTTCTCGCCGCCGCTGATGATCATGTCCTTCAGACGGTCGACGATGAAGACGAAGCCCTCGTCGTCCATAGTGCCGGCGTCGCCGGAGTAGTACCAGCCATCCTCCAGCACGGCCGCCGTCTCCTGCGGCTTGTTCCAGTAGCCCAGCATGATCATCGGCCCCTTGGCGGCGATCTCGCCCGACGCGCCGCGCGGCACCTCCTTGCGGTCGGGCCCGACGATCTTGATCTCGGCGGTGTGCGCGGCAAGCCCGCACGACTTGATGCGGCCGGCGTAGGGGCCGTCGAGCGTGGTGTAGCGCGTCGGCAGCAGGGTGAGGATCGGCGCCGCCTCGGTCATGCCGTAGGCGTGCATGAAGCGGCAATTTGGCATCACCTCCAGCGCCTTGCGCAGCACGCCCTCGGGCATCGGCGAGGCGCCGTAGAGGATCAGCCCGAGCGTCGAGATGTCGAACTCGGCCAGCCTGGGGTGATTGCAGATCATGTTGATCATGGTCGGCACGTACTGCGCGTGGGTGACCTTCTCGCGCTCGATGGTCCGCAGGCAATCCAGCGCGTCGAAGCGCGGCACGAAAGCGTGGATACCGCCGACCAGGGTGACGCCGAAGCTCGAGGCGCCGTCGGCGAGATGGAACATCGGGCCGGAGTGGATGTAGGTGGTCTCGCCGTCGAAGCCGATGCCGGCGACGGCGTTCATCGCGTTCCACACCAGATTGTTGTGGCTCAGCATCACGCCCTTTGAACGCCCGGTGGTACCGCCGGTGTAGAACAGCCCGGCCAATGTATCGCCGCCGGCGCCGACATCGTCGACCGGCGCCGCCTTGGCCAACGTCTCGTAGGCGGTCATGCCCGACGGCGTCGCGTCGTCGTCGAGATAGATCAGATGCTTCAGCGCCGGCAGCTTGCCGGCTAGCGCCTCGGCGTGGTGCTTCATCGCGCCGTCGACAAATATCACCGCCGATCCGGAATCATCGAGGATGTACTCGATCTCCGGCGTCGCCAGCCTGGTGTTGAGCGGCACCATCGCCGCGCCCAGCCAGGGAATCGCGTACATCAGCTCGAAGTATCGGTCGCTGTTGAGCGCCAGGATCGCCACGCGATCGCCCTTGGCCACGCCCAGGCCGCGCAGGCCGCCTGCGACCCGCGCCACGCGCTCGACGGTCTCGCGCCAGGTACGGCGGCGATCCAGGAACACCGTCGAGGCGCCCTTCGGTTTGAGCTGCGCGGCGCGGCGCAGTCCCTGCGTCAAGTACATATCGTCCTCAGTGCGCGTTTGCTCCGGCCCGGACGGTAGGACAGCCAGCGCCCGGCGGGTAGTGCGCCGTGCGCCGTTCGGCTATGGTGGCGCCATCACCATCAGGAAACCCTCATGCCCGACTCGCTGGCGCCGCAGGTGCCCGTTTTCAATCCGCTGGACCCGGCCTTCATCGCCGACCCGTATCCTATCTATCACCAGCTTCGCGCCGCCGCGCCGGTCTGGCTGTCGCCGCTCGGCCAGTGGGTGATGACCCGCTATGAGGACGTCGCCCTGGTGCTGCGCGATAAGCGCTTCGGCAAGAACTACGCCGAGAACATGAAGCGCCGCTACGGCGAGAACGCGCTCAACGAGCCGGCGGTCGCCAGTCTTGCGCGTACCATGCTGGTGCTCGATCCGCCCGATCACACCCGCCTGCGCGGCCTGGTGACCAAGGCCTTCACCGCGCGGCGCGTCGAGGAGATGCGGCCGCGCATCGCTGCCGTCGTCGATCAGCTCATCGACCGCGTCGCCGCCAAGGGCGCGATGGACGTAATCGCGGATTTCGCCCACCGCCTGCCGGTGATCGTGATCTGCGACATGCTCGGCATCCCCGAGGAGGATCGCGGCCAGTTCTTCGACCAGTACAAGGTCAATGGCCGGCTGATCGATCCCGTGCCGCTCAGCCGCGCGGAGATGGACGCGGTCAATGAGAACGGCCGGGTCGTCGGCGCCTATTTCGATTCGTTGTTCGAGCGCCGCCGCCGCGAGCCGAAAGACGACCTGACGACCCAGCTCGTCCAGGCGGAGGAGGCGGGCGATCGCCTGACGACCGAGGAGCTGCGCGCCAATGTCGGCCTGCTCTTCGCCGCCGGCCACGAGACCACGGCCAATCTGATCGGCAACGGCCTGCTGGCCTTGCAGCGCAATCCCGAGCAATGGGAAGCGCTGAAGGCCGACCCGTCGCTGATCCCCAACGCCATGGACGAGCTGCTGCGCTTCGACTCCTCGGTGCAGATGACTGGCCGAGTCGCGCTGGAGGAGGTCGAGGTCGGTGGTGTGAAGCTCGACAAGGGCGCCTCGGTCATCTGCTTCCTCGGCGCCGCGAACCGCGATCCGGCGACCTACGCCGATCCCGACAAGCTCGACGTGCGGCGCCAGAACATCCGCCCGCTATCCTTCGGCGGCGGTATCCATCATTGCCTGGGCGCGCAACTCGCGCGCATCGAGGCGCACGAGGCCTTCGCCGGCCTGGCGCGGCGCCTGCCCAACCTGAAGGTCGCCGAGCTGACCAACCCCAACTGGCGGCGCAGCTTCACCCTGCGCGGGCTGACCAACCTGCCGGCGACCTGGCACTGAGCGACGCGCGGCGTTCATGTCGCGGGAGAAGCCGGTCGTTATCGAGGTGACGCGGGGTGCCATGGTGGAAAGCCGCCACCTCGGCGCCGCCGCTATCATGCGCCCCGACGGCAAGGTCGTGGAGTCCTGGGGCGACATCGACGCCCCCGTGATGGCCCGTTCGGCGATCAAGCCGATCCAGGCCATCCCGCTGGTCGAAAGCGGCGCGGCGGATCGCTTCGGGCTCACCGACACGCAGCTGTCGCTGGCCTGCGCCTCGCACAACGCCGAACCGCGGCACGTGGCGGCCGTACAGGCGTGGCTGGCGCGGATCGGCCTCAGCGAGGCCGATCTCGAATGCGGCGCGCACACGCCCACGCGCCTGCCGATGTTCGAGCGCTTCCTGAGGGAAGGCACGCCGCTCACGCCCGCCGTCAACAATTGCTCGGGCAAGCACACCGGCTTCCTCACCACCGCGGTGCATCTGGGCGAGCCGACCAAGGGCTATATCGGCGCCCATCACCCCGTGCAGAAGCGCATCGCGACGATCTATGGCGAGCTCGGCCGTTTCGATCCATCGCGTGCGCCGGTTGGCAGCGACGGCTGCGGTATCCCCACCTTGGGTGTGCCGCTGCGCGCCATGGCCACGGCGATGGCGGTGATGGCCGATCCCTCGCGCCTGAAGCAGTCCCGTGTGGCCGCGATCGTGCGCATCCGCGCGGCGATGAACGCCGAGCCGTTCTTCATGGCCGGCACGGGCCGCTTCTGCACCCAAGTCAACGGTGCGCTGCCTGGCGTGGCGCAGATCAAGACCGGCGCCGAGGGCGTCTATTGCGGCATCCTGCCGACGCTTGGCGTGGGTATTGCGCTGAAGATCTGGGACGGCGCCACCCGCGCGTCGGAAGTGGCGATGGCCACTGTCCTGCGTCATCTCGGCGTGCTCGATGCGCGCCGCTATGTCGACGCCCTCAACCCGCCGGTTCGCAACGCCGTCGGCGCGCGCATCGGTGACATCCGTCCGGCGATCTCATGGCTCGGCGCCGCGGCGTAGCCGCCGTCGAGCCGCCGCCCCGGACACGCGAACCGGCCTGCCGGCATTTCGGTGTCTGCGGCGGTTGCGCGCTGCAACATTACCCCGACGACCTTTACGCCGCCTGGAAGCTCGACCGGCTGCGCGCGGCGCTCGACAGCGCCGCTGTCACGCCCGCGACCATCATGCCCATGGCGCGCACACCGCCAGGCGGGCGCCGCCGCGCCGATCTGACACTGCGCCACACGCGCGCGGGCGCGATCGTCGGCTACGCGCAGCGCCGCTCGCACGACCTCGTCGATCTCGGCGAGTGCCCGGTGCTGCTGCCGGCCATCATCGCCATGGCCGTGCCGTTGCGCCGCCTGATCGAAGCGATCCTGCCGGTGAACGACGAAGCGGAGGCGATAGTCAACTGGACCGACACGGGCGCCGACCTGCTGCTGGTGCCGGCAGCGCGCCTGACGCTCGACCTGGCGCGCCGCGAAGCCATCGCGGCCTTCGCGGAAGCGACCGACGTCGCGCGCGTGTCCTGGGGCTCGCGCGGCAAGCCGGAGATCTTGCTGACGCGCCGGCCGCCGACGCTGCGTTTCGGCGCCGTCGTGGTCGAGCCGCCGCCGGGAGCCTTCCTGCAGGCGAGCTTCGCCGGCGAGGCGACCCTGCGCGCCGCGGTGAAGGCCTGGTCGGGCGGTGCCAGGCGTGTCGTCGACCTCTATGGCGGCCTTGGCACGCTGTCGTTGCCGCTGCTGCCCGAGGCGCGGCTGACGATCGTCGAAGGCGGCGCGCCCGCGGTCGACGCGGTCAACGCCGCGCTACGCAAGGCCACGTTGGCGGGCGTCGCGCAGGCGGTCGAACGCGACTTGAAGCGTGAACCGCTGTCGGCCGAGGAGCTGGACGAATTCGACCTGGCGATCCTCGATCCGCCGATGGCCGGCGCGGCGCCCCAGGCGCGGGAACTGGTCCGGAGCCGCGTTCCCATCGTGCTCTACGCCTCCTGCGACCCCTGGAGCTTCGCCGCCGACGCGCGCACGCTGATCGACGGCGGCTACCGGCTCGAGCGCCTGCTGCCCGTGGACCAGTTTCTCTGGTCGACACACATCGAGCTCATCGCCCTGTTCCGGCGAATCGGCAACGGCTAGGCTGTGCCAGGATAGAAGCGGGAGAGATGCCGATGTCGATGTTCGATCTCACGGGCAAGGTCGCGGTGGTGACCGGCGGCAGCCGCGGCATCGGCCGCTCGATCTGCGAGCGCATGGCCGAACAGGGCGCCAAGGTCATCGTGTCGAGCCGCAAGCTGCCAGCCTGCGAGGAGGTCGTCGCCGGCATCAAGGCGCGCGGCGGCGAAGCGACGGCGGTGGCGGCCAGCATCTCCGACAAGGCGCAGCTCGAGAACCTCGTGGCGCAGGCGCGCAAGACCTACGGCCGCATCGATATCATGGTCTGCAACGCCGCCAGCAACCCGTATTTCGGGCCGCTCACTGGGCTGAAGGACGAGGTGTTCGCGAAGATCATGCAGAACAACGTGCTCAGCAATTTGTGGCTGGCCAACATGGTCTGCCCTGAAATGGCCGAGCGCAAGGACGGCGCCTTCATCATCGTCTCCTCGATCGGCGCACTGACCGCCTCGCTGCATATCGCCGCCTACAACATCTCCAAGGCCGCCGACCTGTCGCTGGTGAAGTCGCTGGCGGCGGAATGGGGCAAGCACAACATCCGCGTCAACGCCATCGCGCCCGGTCTGATCAAGACCGACTTCGCCAAGGCGCTGTGGGACAACCCGACGATCCGCGCCTCGGCCGAGAACAAGGCGGCGCTCAAGCGTATCGGCGACCCCGACGATATCGGCGGCGTCGCCGTGTTCCTGGCGTCGAAGGCCGGCGCCTTCGTCACGGCGCAGATGATCGTCGCTGATGGCGGCGTCATCGGTACCGGTGGCGAGTAAGTGAAAAGCCGTCACGTCGTGCTGGCGCGCCGCCCCGACGGCGCGCCGGTACCCGAGGATTTCCGTCTCGAGACGCGCGAGCTGCCGGCGCTGCCCGAGGGCCGCGTGCTGGTGCAGGTGCTTTACGCCACCGCCAATCCCGGCAGCCGCAACCGGCTGGGCGGCGGCGGCGCCAGCTACGCGCGGGGCATGGAGCTGGGCGAGACCATGGAGGGCCCGGCGGTGGGCCGCGTGATCGAATCGCGCAATTCCGCGTTCAAGGTGGGCGAGTTGCTGAGCGGGCCATTCGGCTGGGCAGAGCATGTGCAGATCAGCGGTCGCGGGATGCGCCGCATTCCCGCCGACACGCCGTCGATCAGCGCCTGGGCCGGCATCCTCAGCATTCCCGGACTCACAGGCTATTTCGGGCTGCGCGATGTCGGTCTGGCCAAGGCCGGCGACACGGTGCTGATCTCCTCGGCCGCCGGCCCGGTGGGCGCCACGGCCGGCCAGATCGCCCGCATCATGGGCTGCCGCGCCATCGGCATCGCCAGCGGTGCCGAGAAGCTGAAATGGCTACGTGAGGACGCCGGCTTCGACGCCGTGATCGACCGCGCCGGCGCCAATTCCGTCGAGGCCATGGCCGAGCGCATCGGCAAGGTCGCGGCGAGCGGCGTCGACATGTACTTCGACAATGTCGGTGGCGTCACGCTCGACGCGGCCATTGCCTGCATGAAGCCCAAGGGCCGCATCGTCGTGTCGGGCCAGATCGCCGACTACAACGCCGAGCCGTCGGGCCGCTACGGCACGCGCCGGGTCTACGAGTTCATCGGCAAGCGCCTGCGCATGGAAGGCCTGGTGGTGTTCGACTACGCCCAGCGCTACGACGAGGCGACCGACGCCATGGTCGGCTGGATCCGCGACGGTCGCCTGAAATTCCGCGAGCATATCGTCGAGGGACTGGACGCGTTGCCGGCGCTGTTCTGTGCCCAGCTGCGCGGTGAAGTCTTCGGCCGGCCTTTGGCGCGACTCGCATGACCACCTGGCCCTCCCATCCCGTACTCGACCGCCTGCGGCCGCTGCTGCCCGAGGTCACCCGACGCGCCGACGAGATCGAGCAGGCGCGACAATTGCCGCCCGATCTCGCGCGCACCTTGATCGGCACCAAGGTCTTCAAGCTCTGCGTGCCCAAGGCCGTGGGTGGCGAGGAAGCGCATCCCCTGGTGCTGATGCAGGCGATCGAGGAGACAGCCGCCGCCGATGGCTCAGCCGGCTGGAACGTCGCCATCGGCGCCAGCTCCGGCAGCACCGCGGCCTATCTCTCGCCAGAGGTGGCGCAGCTGATCCACGGATCGCCCGAGGCGGTGACCGGCGGCATCTTCGCGCCGCGCGGCAAGGCGGTGCGCGAAGGCGACGGCTATCGCGTCACCGGCCACTGGCAGTGGGCCAGCGGCAGCCCGCATTGCGCCTGGATCAAGGGGGGATGCGTCGCCTGGGAAGACGGCAAGCCGCGCATGATCCGCGACGGGGTACCCGAGGTGCTGACCGTCTACTTCCCGCGCGACAAGATCGAGTTCATCGACAACTGGTACACCTCGGGGCTGTGCGGCACAGCCTCGTGCGACATCAAGGTCAACGATGTCTTCGTGCCCGCGACGCACACGATCGCGCTGACGCGCGACAAGCCGCTGATACAGACGCCGCTCTACGTGTTTCCGATGTTCGGCCTGCTGGGCATGATCTGCGCCATGACGGCGCTGGGCATCGCCCGCGGCGCGATTTCCGACATCGTCGAGCTGGCCGGCGCCAAGAAGCCAACCCTTTCGAACCGCGCATTGGCCGAGCGCGGCGCGACCCAAGGCGATGTGGCGCGCGCCGAGGCGATCCTGCGCGCGGCCCGCGCCTTCCTGGTCGAGGCCATCCTCGAGGCCTGGGCCGAGGCCGAGAAGGGCGCGATCAGCGTCGAGAGGCGCGCTGCCCTGCGCCTCGCTTCGACCCACGCCGCCAACGAGTCGGCCAGGGTGGTGGATATCTGCTACACGCTGGGCGGCGGCACCTCGGTCTATCGCAAGAGCCCGCTGCAGCGGCGCTTCCGTGACGCGCATGTCATCACCCAGCACATGATGGTAGCGCCACCGAGCTACGAACTGGCCGGCCGCGTCGTGCTCGGGCTGCCGACCGATCCGTCGATGATCTAGAGGAGGAAACGATGGCGGGCGCGACGGTCATCGGCATCACGGGCGACGGCTTCACCATGAACGGCCAGCCGACCTATGCCGGCAAGCGCTGGCGGGCGCACAAGATCGAGGGTCTGCTGCTGAACTCCCGCATGGCTAACGCCATCATCGACGACGAGAATCCTTCGACCGTGGGCGTTTGGGCCTACGCCGACGGTCCCTGGGACGCCGAGCGCAGCACGCGGGAGTTCATCGCGCAGTTTCCGACCTATCGCGCGCACGGCTTGCTGGCGGTCAGCGTCAACCTGCAAGGCGGCAGTCCGCAGGGCTATAGCTGGAACCAGCCTTGGATCATGTCAGGCTTCGCCGCCGATGGCGCGCTGAAGCCGGCCTATGCCAACCGACTGATGGGTGTGCTCGACGCGGCGGATCGCAACGGTATGGCCGTGATCCTGGGCTGCTTCTACGGCCGCCAGACGCCGCATCTGAAGGACGAGGCGGCGGTGAAGCGCGCGGTGGGCGAGGTCGTCGACCTGCTGGCGGCGCGCGGCGTCACGAACGCGCTGCTGGAGATCGGCAACGAGGTTGACCTGCCGTGGTTCGACCACGCCATCATCCAGTCGCCGCGCGGGCACGAGCTGATCGAGTTGGCGAAGACGCGCTCGAGCGGCCGGCTGAAGGTCAGTACCAGCTTCAGCGGCGGCGCCGTACCCAGCGACAACGTGATCGCTGCCGCCGACTACCTGCTGGTACACGGCAATCATGTCGAGTCGCCTGAGGGCATCCGCCGCATGGTGAGCGAGACGCGCGCCAGCAAAGCCTTCCGCGGCCAGCCGATCGTCTTCAACGAGGATGACCACTACGACTTCGAGGGCAAGGACAACAACTTCCGCGCCGCGCTCAGCGCCTACGCGAGCTGGGGCTTCTTCGACTATCGCCGCATCTCCGAGCGCTTCACCGACGGCTACCAATCGCTGCCGGTCGACTGGGGCATCAACTCCCTGCGCAAGCGCGCCTTCTTCGGCTACCTGAAGGAAGTCACGGGTAGCTGACCATGGCGCTGCATTTCAGCCGCGAGGAGTTCGCCCAGCGCCAGGCCGCCGCCATCGCAGAGCTGCGGCGCCGGGGACTCGACGGGCTGCTGATGTTCCGCCAGGAGAGCATGTACTACCTGACGGGCTACGACACCTTCGGCTACGTCTTCTTCCAGTGCCTCTATCTCGGCGCCGATGGCCGTCTGATGCTGCTGACCCGCGCCCCTGACCGGCTGCAGGCCATGCACACCTCGACCGTCGAGGATATCCGCATCTGGGTCGACGGACCTGACGCGACGCCGGCGATCGAGCTGCGCGAGATCCTCCGCGCGTTTGGCGTGGTGGGCCGCACGCTCGGTGTCGAGTACGACGCCTACGGTCTGACCGCCGCCAATGGAAAGCGCCTCGAGGCGGCGATGGACGGATTCGCGACCTTGGTCGACGCCTCCGACCTCGTCACAAAGCAGCGAGTGCGCAAGAGCTCGGCGGAAATCGCCTATATCCGTCGTGCCGCCGCGCTGGCCGATGACGCGCTCGATGCGGCACACGCGACCATCGCCCCCGGCGCCTTCGAGGGCGACATTCTCGCCGCGATGCAGGGCGCGGTGTTCAGGGGCGGCGGCGACTATCCTGGCAACGAGTTCATCATCGGCTCGGGTCGTGACGGGCTGCTGTGTCGCTATTTCAGCGGCCGGCGCCATCTCGACGCCGAGGACCAGATCACGCTGGAGTTCGCCGGCGTCGATCGCCACTACCATTCCTGCCTGATGCGCACGATCCCGGTAGGTCGTGCGCGTCCGCTCCATGCCGAGATGCACAAGGTGGCGATCGAGGCGATGCACGCCTGTCTCGGCGCGCTCAAGCCGGGCGAGCCGATCGCCAAAGTGTTCGACGCTTACGCCGCCACTGCGGCACGCCATGGCATGGCGGGCTTCCGCTTCAATGCCTGCGGCTACAGCCTGGGCACCACCTTCTCGCCCAACTGGATGGACTGGCCGATGTTCTATGCGGGCAATCCGGTGCTGGCCGAACCGGGCATGGTGTTCTTCTTGCATATGATCCTGGTCGACGGCGGCAGCGCCACGGCGATGTGCCCGGGCACAACCGTCCTGGTCGGCGAGCGTGGCAACGAGGTGCTCTCGCGCCGTCCGCTCGATCTGATCGTGAAGTAGGGGACGGCGATGTTCGAAGGCTTCAAGCGCCAGATGATCGATGTCGGCGAGGCGCGCATCAACACGCTGACCTCGGGGAAGGGCGCGCCGCTCCTGCTGGTGCACGGCTACCCGCAGACGCATGTGATGTGGCACAAGATCGCGCCGCGTCTGGCCGAGCATTTCAGCGTCGTGTGCTGCGACATGCGCGGCTATGGCGACAGCTCGGTACCGGCGACGACGAAGGACCACTCCAGCTACGCCAAGCGCGCGATCGCCAACGACCTGGCGAAAGTCATGGAGAATCTCGGCCACCGCAAGTTCATGGTCGCGGGACACGATCGCGGCGGACGCGTCACGCATCGCCTGTGCCTCGACCACGCGGAGAGGGTCACGCGCGCGGCCGTGCTCGACATCGTGCCGACGCCGCATATGTTCGCCACGGTGAACCGCGCCTCGGCGTTGGGCGGCTGGCACTGGTACTTCCTGGCGCAGCCCTTCGACCTGCCGGAGCGGCTGATCGGCGGCGATCCGGAATTCTACCTCGATCGCCTTCTGGCGGCCGCCGCCGACGCCTTCACGCCCGAGGCGCGCGCTGAATACACGCGCTGCTTCGTCCAGAAAGAACGCATCCACGCGAGCTGCGAGGATTACCGCGCCGCCGCCTATATCGACCTCGACCACCACAAGGCCGACAACGGCCGCAAGATCGCCTGCCCGCTGCTGGCGATCTGGGGCGCGAAAAGCGGTGTCGGCCGCGCGCATGATCCGGTGAAGGTGTGGAAGGAATGGGCCGACGACGTGGTCGGCATGGCGTTGCCCTGCGGCCATTTCGTCGCCGAGGAAGCGCCGCGCGAGACCTACGAGGCGATCCGCGCCTTCTTCGCCAGTTGAAGTCTCAGCCGCGCAGGAATCTCACCGCCGGCCCGGCCGCCACGCGCAGCGGCTGGTCCGCGCCGAGCTCGAGGATCTCGCCATCGAGCACAAAGCCGCCGCTCATGCGGATCTCGATCTCCTCGGCGTTGAGGCTGATATAGCCGTTCTCCGGCGTCGTGAGCGCGCCTGGACGGCCGCGCAACGCCGACCATATCGCGCGGGCGAAGTGGCGCGGCTGCTCGCGCACCAGGGTCAAGCGCAGCGCACCGGTGCCCGTACCCCAGAACGGCGTCACGCCCGGCGACAGGCTATGCAGCGTGGACAGCAGGATCATGAGGTACCGCGCATTCGGCAGAGACGCGATGTCGGCGGCGACGGGCGTGATCGGGTTACGGCCGATCAGCAGCGGTCCGATCATGCGGGCCATGCCGGCGATCGGCCCCAGCGCGCCGCGCGCGCCCCATCGGCGCAGATGGCGGCGGATCAACACCGTGCCCTGGTAGATGCCGGCGCCGCCACCCATCAGGCCGTAGCGGGGGGCAACCGCGTCGCCGATTCGCACCGCCATCGTATGGCGCTCGACGAAGCCCGAGGGCAGGCGGTCGCGATCGATCCGATCCAAAAGCGCGCGCAGTTCGCCGGCGGGCGACAAATTGGCGCCGATGTCGTGCGCCACGACGTTGGTGGTGCCGGTCGGCAGGATCGCAAGTAGCGGAAGCGGCGCGCCAGGCGCGCGGTTCAGCAGGTAGGTGATCGCGTGGTGCAGCGTGCCGTCGCCGCCGGCCACGGCGATCGCCACCACGTTCTCATCCAGCAGCGCCTCGAGCGCGCCGCCACAGCGCCGCGCACTTTCGGATTCGCGCACCACCACACCCGCGCCGGCCTCGGCGAGCGCCGCGCTCAGATGTCGCAGCGCGCGCCGATCGCGACCGCCGAAACGGTTCAGCAGCACGCCCAGGCGCGGCGCGGCGCTCACCACGACGTTCCGCGCGCTCTGTCATCCCGAGCGCGGCGAGGGATGACACAAGATGTCGCCCGGCCGTACACGCTCTAGCCCGACCGCAAGGTGCGCACGGCGGCGTCGCGCTCGAAGAGGTAGAGCAGGGTACGCAGCGCTTCGCCGCGTTGTGTGGCGAGCGTCGGATCGCGCTCGATGATCAACCGCGAATCGTCGCGCGCGGCTTGCAGCAGGTCGCTGTGCAAGGTGAGGTTGGCCAGGCGCATCTCGGGCAGGCCGCTCTGGCGCGTGCCGAGCACCTCGCCGCCGCCGCGCAGGCGCAGGTCTTCCTCGGCGATGCGGAAGCCGTCTTCGGTCTCGCGCATGATGGCCAGCCGCGAGTGGGCGTTCTCCGACAGCGGCGAGCCGTAGAGCAGCAGGCAGGACGAAGCCTCCTCGCCGCGACCGACGCGGCCGCGCAGCTGATGCAGCTGCGCCAGACCGAAGCGCTCGGCGTGCTCGATCACCATCACGGTGGCCGCCGGCACGTCGACACCGACCTCGATCACCGTCGTCGCCACGAGGAGCTGAGCTTGCCCCGAGGCGAACGCCGCCATCGCCTTGTCGCGCTCCGGCCCCTTCATCTGGCCGTGCACCATCGCCACCTTGTCGCCGAAGCGCGCGACGAGCGTCGCGAAGCGATCCTCGGCGGCGGCGAGGTCGACAACCTCCGACTCCTCGACCAGTGGACAGACCCAGTAGACCCGGCCGCCCGCCGCGATACGTCGGCCGACCGCGCCCACCACCTCGTCGAGGCGGTCGAGCGGCACGGTGCGGGTATCGATCGGCTTGCGGCCGGCCGGCTTCTCGGTCAGCCGCGAGGCGTCGAGATCGCCATAGACCGCTAGCATCAGGGTGCGCGGGATCGGCGTGGCGCTCATGACCAGCATGTCGACGGCCCGGCCCTTGGCCGACAGCGTGAGTCGCTGATGCACGCCGAAGCGATGCTGCTCGTCGATCACCGCCAGCGCGAGGTCGGCGAAGGCCACGTCCTCCTGCACCAGCGCGTGCGTACCGACGATCAGCTGGATCGAGCCGTTGGCCAGACCCTCGTAGATCTGCGCCTTGCGTTTGGCCGTGTCGCGGCCAGTCAGCAACGTGAGCCCGACGCCGGCCAGCTCGGCGAGCGGCGCCATGGTGGCGAAATGCTGGCGCGCGAGGATCTCGGTCGGCGCCATCAGCGCGGCCTGGCAGCCGGCCTCGACCGCCGTGAGCATGGCGAGGAACGCGACCACCGTCTTGCCGCTGCCGACATCGCCCTGGAGCATGCGCACCATGCGCGAGTCCGAAGCCATGTCGCCGGCGATCTCGGCGCCGGCCATCACCTGGCTGGGCGTCAGGCGATAGGGCAGGGCGGCCAATACCTTGTCGCGCAGCCGTCCGTCGCCGCGGATCGAGCGTCCCGGCATTTCACGCTGCTGCTCACGGACCAGCGAGATCGCCAGCTGGCTGGCCAGCAGCTCGTCATAGGCCAGCCGCCGGCGCGCCGGCGTCGTCGGCTCGAGGTCCTTCTCGCTTTCGGGATGATGCGCTTGCAGCAGCGCAGTCTTCCAGTCGGCCCAGCCGTTGCGCTGCTTCCAGGCCGGGTCGAGCCATTCCGGCAGATCAGGCGTCCGATCCAGCGCCGCCTCGATCGCCTTCTGCAACGGCTTGGCGGTCAGCCCCGCCGTCATCCCGTAGACCGGCTCGACCCGCATGACCTTGTCGCGCTCGGCCAGGGTGACGACGTGGTCGGGATGGGTGATCTGCGGCAGGCCCTGAAACATCTCGATCCGGCCACTGATCACGCGCTGCTCGCCCGGCGGCAGGAGCTTCTGGATGTAGTCGCTGTGACCATGGAAGAAGACCAGCGAGAGCGTGCCGCCTTCGTCGTGACACCACACGCGATAGGGCTGCCGGCGGCTGCGCGGCGCCTGATGATCGGAGACCGTGACCGTCAGCGTCACCATTTCGCCCGCCCGCGCCTCGGCGATCTTGGGCGAAAAGCGCCGGTCGATCAGCCCCTGCGGCAGATGCCACAGCAGGTCGCCAACGCGCGGGCCGACCAGCTTCTCGACCAGTCGGCCGAGCTTGTCGCCGATGCCGGGCAGCGAGGTCGGACCGGCGAAGAGGGGGTTGAGGAGGGCGGGACGCATGGTTCTCGCGCCAGCCTAGCACCCCGGGCATGTGGATGGCCGCTGACTCCGGCGCGCTTCCACCCTATATAGCGCTCCGACTATCCCGGCCGGCCTTCGAGGGGTATCTCGCGGGCCGGTGGGAGATTGTCGATTCCGCGGAGCTTGGGCGATGAGCGAGGAGATCAACGAGGATGAGGCGCTGGAGCGCCGTCGGCGGCGGCTGATCTATCGCAGCGACCATCGCGGCGTCAAAGAGAACGACATCGTGCTCGGCCAGTTCGCGCACGCGCATCTCCACGGCTTCGACGCCGCCCAGCTCGACCGCTACGAGGCGCTGCTCGAGGAGAGCGACAACGACATTTTCGACTGGGTCGCCGGCCGCGCGGAAATACCCGCCGAGAAGGACTCCGACGTGCTGCGCCTGCTGTTGGCGTTCCAGGTGAAGTTCTGATGACCGTCTTCGCCGATATTCTGCCTCGTATCCACGCGCGCCGGGCGCATTGGCAGCTCTTCGGCGCGCCGGAGGGCGCAGACGCGCTGCTGCTGTCCGAACTGGCGCGTTCTTCCGGCGGCACCGACATCCTCTACGTCGTGCGCGATGGCAACCGGCTGGAACGGCTGGAGGAGGCGCTGCGCTTCTTCGCGCCCGGCCGCGCCGTGCTGAGCTTCCCGGCCTGGGACTGCCTACCCTACGACCGCCAGTCGCCGCATCCCGACATCGTCGGCGAACGTCTCGACACGCTCACCCGGCTGGCGTCGGACAAGCCGGCCGGTACGCCGGCGCGCATCCTGCTGGCCTCGATCGGCGCCGTGCTGCAACGCGTGCCCCGGCGCGCGCTCTATGCCGGCCTCGGCTTCGAGATCACGTCAGGCAAGCCGATCGACGTCGCCGCCCTGCAACGCTTCCTCGGCGACAACGGCTACACGCGCAGCGAGACGGTGATGGAGCCGGGCGAGTTCGCGGTGCGCGGCGGTCTGATCGACCTCTACCCGCCGGGCGCCGCCGAGCCGTTGCGGCTCGATCTGTTCGGCGACACCCTGGAAAGCATCCGCAGCTTCGACCCGATGAGCCAGCGCACGACGGGCACGATACCGACCATCACCTTGCGGCCGGTGAGCGAGATCGTCCTGACCCTCGAGTCGATCCAGCGCTTCCGCACCGGCTATCGCGAGCTTTTCGGCGCCATGGGCGCGGGCGACGACGATCCGCTCTACGAGGCGGTCTCGGCGGGCCAGCGCTATCCCGGCATGGAGAACTGGCTGGCGCTGTTCCACGACGGGCTCGACACGCTGCTCGACTACCTGCCCGGCGCCGTGGTCGTGCTCGACCAGCAGGCCGAGGAGGCGCGCGCCTCGCGGCTGGAACTGATCCGCGACTACTACCAGGCACGCAAGGCGGCACTGGGCGGCGGCGGCAAGAAGGGCGGCTTCGCCGGCGCCGCGCCCTATCGGCCGGTGCCGCCCGAGCGCCTGTACCTGCACGAGAAGGAATGGAACACGGTGCTGGCCGAGCGCACCGTGGTGGCGATGTCGAGCTTCGACGCCGCCGATACGGCGGTCGCGGTCACGAGCGTCGATCTTGGCGGGCGACGTCACGCCGGCTTCGCCGAGGCGCGCAAGGCGCAGAACGTCAATCTGTTCGAGGCGGTGGCCGCCCATATCGAGCAGGCGCACAGGGCGAAACGCCGCGTGCTGATCGCCGGCTACAGCGAGGGCTCGGTCGAACGCCTGCGCACCCTGCTGCGCGATCATGGCGTTGCCGCGCCGACGCCTGTCATCGACTATCCGACGGCGGCCAACCTGCCCGATGGCGCCGTCGGCATGGCGGTGCTGCCGATCGAGAATGGCTTCACCCTGGACGCGCTGGAGGTGATCGGCGAGGAGGACATCCTCGGCGATCGCCTGTCGCGGCCCAAGCCCAAGCGCCGACCGTCCGAGCGCTTCATCGCCGAGGCGTCGGCGCTGGCCGAAAGCGATCTCATCGTCCATCGCGAACATGGCATCGGCCGCTACGAGGGCCTGGTCGCGGTCGAGGTCGGCGGCGCGCGGCACGACTGCCTGAAGCTGGTCTATGACGGCGGCGACAAGCTCTTCGTGCCGGTCGAGAACATCGATGTGCTGAGCCGCTACGGCGCCGCCGACGGGCCGGTGGCGCTCGACCGGCTGGGCGGCGCCGGCTGGCAGTCGCGCTCGGCGCGGCTGAAGCAGCGCATCGCCGACATGGCCGATCGCCTGATCAAGATCGCGGCGGAACGCGCGGTGAAGAGCGGCGAGGTGATGGGGCCGCCGGAAGGTCTCTACGACGAGTTCTGCGCGCGCTTTCCCTATGCCGAGACCGACGATCAGCTCAACGCTATCTCGGACGCCATCGACGATCTTGGCGGCGGCAAGCCGATGGATCGTCTGGTCTGCGGCGATGTCGGCTTCGGCAAGACCGAGGTCGCTTTGCGCGCCGCTTTCGTCGCGGCGATGTCGGGCAAGCAGGTCGCGGTGGTGGCGCCGACCACCTTGCTGGCGCGCCAGCACCACCGCGTCTTCCTCGAGCGCTTTGCCGGCTTCCCGGTGCGTATCGGCCGCCTGTCGCGGCTGGTGCCGGCCAAGGAGGCGAGCGAGACGCGCAAGGGGCTGAAGGAGGGCACGGTCGATATCGTCATCGGCACGCATGCGCTGCTCAGCAAGAGTATCGAGGTTCCCAATCTCGGCCTGTTGGTGGTCGACGAGGAGCAGCACTTCGGCGTCGCCCACAAGGAGCGGCTGAAGGAGCTGAAGGCCGACGTCCACGTGCTGACGCTGACCGCGACGCCGATTCCGCGCACCTTGCAATTGGCGCTGACTGGCGTGCGCGACATGAGCCTGATCGCCACGCCGCCGGTCGACCGCCTGGCGGTTCGTACATTCGTGACACCGGTCGATCCGGTGGCGATCCGCGAGGCGCTGCTGCGCGAGCAGTATCGCGGCGGCCAGAGCTTCTATGTCTGCCCGCGCATCGAGGATCTCGACGGTGTCGCCGCCTCGCTGCGCGAACTGGTGCCGGAGATCCGCTTCGCCATGGCGCATGGCCGGCTGGCGCCGACGGCGCTGGAAGACACCATGCAGGACTTCACCGAGGGCAAATTCGACCTGCTGCTGTCGACCAATATCGTCGAAAGCGGCCTGGATATCCGCAACGCCAACACCTTGATCATCCATCGCGCCGACATGTTCGGCCTGGCCCAGCTTTACCAGCTGCGCGGCCGCGTCGGCCGCGGCAAGACGCGGGCCTATTGCTATCTCACCGTGCCGCCCGGCCGCGCGCTCAACGAGGCCGCGTCCAAGCGCCTGGAGGTGATGCAGACGCTCGACACCTTGGGCGCCGGCTTCCAGCTCGCCAGCCACGATCTCGACATCAGGGGCGCCGGCAATTTGCTGGGCGAGGAGCAGTCCGGCCATATCCGCGAGGTCGGCATCGAGCTCTATCAGCAGCTGCTGGAGGAGGCGGTCGAGGCGGCGCGCGGCCAGGCGCAGGAGGCGCAACGCCGGTCGGTCGAATGGTCGCCGCAGATCAATCTCGGCCTGCCGGTCATGATCCCCGAAACCTACGTCGCCGATCTCGGCGTGCGCATGTCGCTTTATCGGCGCGCCGCCGGATTGCGCGACCAGCAGGAGATCGACTCCTTCGCCGCCGAGCTGGTCGACCGCTTCGGCAAGATGCCGGCAGAGGTCGACAACCTCCTGCGTACCATCGCGCTCAAGACGCTGTGCCGCGCCGCGGGCGTGGAGAAGATCGACGCCGGCCCCAAGGGCGTGCTGTTCGCCTTCCGCGACAACGTCTTCGCGCGGCCGGAGAAGCTGATCGCCTACATCCAGCGCAATGCGCCCCTGCTGAAAGTGCGGCCCGACCAGAAGGTCGTGCTGAGCCGCGCCTGGGAGGAGGACACCGCGCGGCTCAACGGCGTCAGTCGCGTCGTCGGCGCGCTGGCGAAGATGGCGGCTTGATAGACTCCAGCTCGGCCGCCATCGCGCGCCCCGCGGCGCGCAGCAGGCGGCCCGATACCGCCGGCCGATCGGCGCAGGCGCGCGCCAGGATCACCGCCCCGACGCTGACGATGGCGGCCAGCGCGGCGGGATCGGCGGTTGCGCCTTTTCGCGGCAGTGAGCGCTCGAACTCCGCAACCAGGCTCGCCAGCGTCTCGGCATAGGCGGCGCGCGCTTCGGGGCCGGCGCGGGCGGCGTCGCCGGACAGCGCCGCCAGGGTGCAGCCAGGGCCGACTTCGGCAATGTGGGCTGGCGCCAGGTAGTCGCGCAGGATCCGCCACGCCTCGCGCCGCAGCCCCTGAGGATCCCGCGCCTTGCGTCCGCGCATCATGCGGACCAGGCCGTAATTGGCGCGCAGCACCTCGCTCAACAGCGCCTCCTTGGACTCGAAGTGCGCGTAGAAGGTGCCGCGTGTCAGCCCGGCCGCCGCCGTCACGTCATCGATCGACGTCGTCTCGTAGCCGCGCGCGCGAAACAGTCGGCCGGCGCCATCGAGGATGGCCTGGCGGCTGCGCGCCGTGTGTTCCTTGCTCGGAGGCATCGCTGGTGTTTCCGTTGTAGGACATATAACATACCATAGGTTTATTGACATGTATCGGTGGGGAGAGACATGGACATCGAACTGCTGCAGTTCCGCTACTCGCCGTACAACGAGAAGGCGCGATGGGCGCTCGACATCAAGCGCCTGCCGCATGTCAGGCGCAGCCTGCTGCCGGGCCCGCATATGGGCCAGGTGAAGAAGTTGACGGGCCAGACCGCGACGCCGGTACTTAAACTCGACGGGCATTGGATCGCGGGGTCGGCCGCGATCCTCCAGGCGCTCGAGGGACGCGGCGCGATACCCAGCCTGCTGCCGGCCGATCGCGAGACGCGCGAGCGGGCGCTGGCTATCGAGAAGCGCTTCGACGAGGACTGGGGTCCGCGTATCCGACGCGCGACCCTGGACGCGTTGCTGGGTGATCTCGGCTACTTCCGCGACGTCTTCGCCGACGGCCAGCCGCCGTTGCGCCGGCTGATCTATCGCGCGGCCTTGCCGTTGGCGAAAGGGATGGTGCGCAAGGGCAACGGGATCGACCGCCCGGGTGCGGTGGCCGACGGCAACGTGGCGCTCGACGAGGCGCTGGACTTCGTCGTACGGGAGGTTGGCGCCAGCGGTTACCTCGCCGGCGACACGCTCAGCGTCGCCGATATCGCCGCCGCCTCGATGCTCGCCATGGCCGTCGATCCGCCGAACTCGCCGATGAGCCGGCCGAAGCCGATGGCCGCCGGCTTCGCCACATGGATAGCGCGGCGGCAGGATCATCCCGGCGCTGCCTGGGTGCGCAGGCTATACGCGGATCACCGCGGCGCGCGGCGCGACAGCGACGGAGCAATCCGATACGACTGAGCGGCGTCAGACCGACTGCGCCTGCCCGGCGGCAGCCGTGCGTTCTTCCTGCGCCACGAGGTTGAAGACCTCGGCGAAGGCCGCGGGCGGTTGGGCGCCGGACACCGCGTACTTGCGATTGACGATGAAACAGGGCACGCCGCTCACGCCCATGCGCCGGGCGTAGACGTCGGCGGCGACGACTTCCTGGCGGATCTCGTCGCTCTCCAGGAAGTCGCGGGCTTCCTTCTCGTCGACACCGGCGCGCACGGCGCACTCTATCAGCGTGCCGACTGAGCCGATGTCGCGGCCTTCCTCGAAATAGGCCTTGAACATCGAATCCACGACCTCGTCTTGGAATCCCTTGGGGCCGGACCAGTGGATCAAGCGATGCGAATTGACCGTGTTGGGCGTGCGCTGGATGCGGTCGAACTGGAAGTTGATCCCTTCCTCGGCACCGTTCTCGGCGATGGCGCGGTAGATCTGCTTCGAGCGGTCGCCGCCGCCGAACTTCAGCTTCAGGTACGCCTCGCGCGCCATGCCGTCGGCCGGCATGTCGGGATTGAGCTGGAACGGGCGCCACGCGACCATGACGTCGGCACGGCCGCTTTCGGCTACGGCGCGCTCGAAGCGCTTCTTGCCGATGTAGCACCACGGACAGATCGTGTCGGAGACGATATCGATCAACATGACGGCAACTCCAGGCCGTAGGGGGTGAACAAGGCTACGCCCGTTGACGGGTCCTGTCACTTCGCCTTCGCGGCCTGGCGCCTGTGCAGCGCGCGACGCGTTGTTCCACGAACTCCCGTCGGCAGTCTCGAGCCGATAGACAGCTTGATCCGAGGACACGCCATCATACTATGACGTTATGGTGACTCGCCGACAGTTCTTGCCGTCTTCGCTCGTGTTTGGTGCTCACTTGACGCTGCGGCCTTCCGATTCCATCGGCCAGGGTCCCTCACTGGGACCTTCCGCGCGATCATCCGGCTTCCGCATGCCACTCGAATCCGAGCGGCACGCCCGCACGTTCATGCAATGGCCTTCGCGCACGGCTATCTACGGCTCGGCGAAAGCCCTGGAGGCTGTCCGTTCAAGCATCGCGCTGATCGCTTCGACGATCGCGAAGTTCGAACCCGTGGTCATGCTGGCGAGGCCCGACCAGAAGGCGGCTGTCCGCAAAAGCCTGGGCACTGGAATCGACGTCTGGCCGATCGCGACCGAGGACCTGTGGTGTCGGGACTCCGGCCCGACATTCGTGCGATCCGCATCCGGAGAACTGGCGGTCGCCGAGCTCAACTTCAACGGCTGGGGCAACAAGCAGTCGCATCACGATGATGGGCGCATCGCCAGCCGCGTAGCCGAGAATATCGGTCTCAAGCTGTTCAACAGTGGCGTCGTTGGCGAAGGCGGCGGTGTCGAGACGGATGGAGCTGGAACGCTTCTGGCGCACGAGAGCTGCTGGGTGAACAAGAACCGGAATCGCGGTTCGAAAGAGGCGATAGAGGCTCGACTGCTGGACGCCCTGGGGGGCCAGAAAATGATCTGGGCGCCTGGGGTCAAGGGTGAGGATATCACCGACTACCACATCGACGCCCTCGCGCGTTTCGTCAAACCCGGTCAGGTGCTGATCCAGCTTCCGCGCAAGAAGACGGATGGCGATCCTTGGAGCGTCTCGGCCTTCGAGACGTACGACATTCTCAAGCGCGCGAAGGATGCCAGCGGGCGGTCGCTCGATATCGTCGTCGTGGCCGAGCCGGACCCGTCCAGAGTTCGCTCCGTCAAAACCGACTTCGTCTCGAGCTATGTGAACTACTACGTATGCAACGGTGCGGTCATCTCGGCCGAGTTTGGCAACGATAGGCAAGACATGGCGGCCGCGAGCATCCTGCGCCAGCTGTATCCTGGCCGCGAAGTCGTCAGCCTGAACATCGATCCGATTGGCGAGGCTGGCGGTGGCATCCATTGCGCTACTCAGCAGCAGCCTGTCGGCATGGCTGCTCCACAGCGTCAGTGAGATCAATCACGCCGATGTTTTCGCGCGGTTACGTATCCAAGAGCCGGCGGTCTCGTCAGATCGACTGTGGCGCGATAGATGCGCCCTGTTGGCGCAAGACGGAACAAGTCGTACCGCGCTCTTAAGTCGAGCGCCATGGCGCGCTCGCGGCGCTTCCTGTCGGCTCGACGTCGCCGACAGATCGTACCAGAGGCGATATCGATCGATATGCTGGCCACGCCGTGACGCTCGGGATGAGCAAGGTCGCGCTTCCAAGCGCTTCCTGTCACTTCGCCTTCGCGGCCTCACGCCGGTGCAGCACCCAGGCGGCGGCGATCGAGCCGAGCAGGGCGGGGGTGGTGTAGAGCGCCGCCCACGACCAGCCGCCGGCCGAGACCAGCGCGGCGACCGCCGGCGGTCCAAGCAGCGAGCCGATGTTCGAGCACTGCATCAGCACGCCCGTCGTGGCGCCGATCAGGTCGGGACGCGGCGCATGCACCGGAACCGCGCCGAACAACGCGCCGGGAATGGCGCTGGCCGAGGCCGAGAAGGCAAAGGCCATGGCCAGGCGGGCCAGCGGCGGCAGCCAGTCCAGGAACACCAGCGCCGCCGTCGCGACCATGATCAGCGCCGTGCCTGACAGCACGGCAAAACGCGACACGCCGCGATGCAGCAGGTGCCCGGCGACCAGGCTGCCGCAGACATTGATGGCGATGACGCCGGCGCCGATCGCGGCCGCCAGCGGGATCGAGAAGCCCAGGGTCTCGACCTGCAGGGTCGGCAGGAAGCCGATCAGCGCGAACCACGCGCCCGAATACAGGCCGAAGCAGATGCCGATGGCGAGCGGGCCGGCCGAACCGGCGGTCGTGGCGATGTCGCGCCACAATGATCGGCCGGGCGCCAGCGGCAGGGCGTTGTCGCCCAGGCCAGCCTTCGAGGCGACGATGGCGAGCGCGATCACCAGCAGCAGCAGCGCGCTCGCCCACCACACGCCGTGCCAACCCATCCAGGGCAGCAGCCCGGCCGAGGCGAAGGCCATCGCGCCGGCACCCGCCGGCAGGTAGGCGCCCCAGTAGCCCATCATGCGCCGTGTGTCGGCCACGGCGGTGACGCGCAGGATTAGCGCGGGCACCGGCACGGCGACCGACAGGAATCCGAGGCCTTCGAGGATGCGGAGCGCAAAGAGCAGGGTGGCGGAGTGCGTCAGGGCGCCCGCCGCGCTGCCGGCGCTGCCCAGCAGCAGGCCGAAGATCACCAGGCGGCGATGACCGATGCGATCGGCCGCGAGCGCGATCAGGATGCCGATCAGCGCCGTCATGAGATTGACCAGCGAGACGAACCAGCCGGCGGCGCGCAGGTCGATGCCGAGTTCGGCGCGGATCGCCGGCAAAGCGGGCGGCACCTTGCCGATCTGCGTCGCCGCGGCGATGCCGGCGACGATCAGCAGGATGGCGAGCTTCCAGTCGGTGGCGGAGCGGGCGGGCGGATTCACGCCGGCACCATGGCCCTATTGCCACCGCCCAGTCCATGCGCGAGTGTCGCGCCAGCCCGCTGTCGCAAGGTTGCCGAGATGCCCGATACCCAGTCGCTCAAGACTTTCGTCGACGCCATGTGGGACGACGAGATCGTGCCGACCTTGTTCGAGTACATCAAGATTCCCAACAAGTCGCCGAGCTTCGACAAGGATTGGGAGAAGCACGGCTACATGGAGCAGGCCGTGACCATGTTCGAGGCCTGGGCGCGGCGCCACCTCGGCAAGTTCCCCGGCGCCACGCTCACGGTCGAGCGGCTGCCCGGCCGCACGCCGCTGATCTTCATCGACATCCCCGGCACCGGCTCCGATTGCGTGATGCTCTACGGCCACCTCGACAAGCAGCCCGAGATGAAGGGCTGGTTCGAGGGCTTCGGCCCATGGGTTCCACTGATCAAGGACGACAAGCTCTACGGCCGTGGCGGCGCAGACGACGGCTATGCCATGTTCGCCTCGCTCACGGCGCTGATGGCGCTGAGGGCGCAGAACCTGCCCTTCGCGCGCTGCGTCGTGCTGATCGAGGCCTGCGAGGAATCGGGCAGCTACGACCTGCCGTTCTACATCGATCATCTGGCGCCCAGGATCGGCAAGCCGTCGCTGGTGATCTGTCTCGATTCCGGCGCCGGCAACTACGATCAGCTCTGGATGACGACGTCGTTGCGTGGCCTGGCGAGCGGTACCTTGACGGTGCGCGTGCTGACCGAGGGCGTCCATTCCGGCGCCGCCTCCGGCATCGTGCCCTCCAGCTTCCGCATCGCGCGCCAGCTCCTGTCGCGCATCGAGGACGAGAACACCGGCCGCATCCTGCTCGACGACCTCTATGTCCAGGTGCCGCCGGCGCGCATCGCCCAGGCGCGCGCGGCGGCGGAGATCCTCGGCGAGCAGGTCTCGGCGATGTACCCCTTCGCCGGCGCCACCAAGCCGATGAGCGGCGATCGTGCCGACCTGGTGCTGAACCGCACCTGGCGGCCGCAGCTCGCCGTGATCGGCGGCGAGGGCCTGACGCCGGTCGAGGAGGCCGGCAACGTGCTGCTGCCCTATACCAAGCTGAAGCTCAGCCTGCGCCTGCCGCCGACGCTCGACGGCAAGGTCGCGGTTGCGGCGGTGACCAAGGCGTTGAACGCGGCGGCGCCCAACGACGCCGAGGTCGAGGTTGAGTTCGGCGATGGATCGACCGGCTGGAACGCGCCCGAGCTGGCGCCATGGCTGGAAGCGTCGCTGACCAAGGCCTCGACCGACGCCTTCGGCAAGCCGCCGGCCTACATGGGCGAGGGCGGCTCGATCCCGTTCATGGCCATGCTGGGCGAGAAATTCCCCGGTGTGCAGTTCGTCATCACCGGCGTGCTGGGACCGCACTCCAACGCGCACGGTCCCAACGAGTTCCTGCACATCCCCACCGGCAAGCGAGTCACCATGGCGATGGCCCAGGTCATCGCCGACCACTTCAACCGGCCGAAGCAGTAGCCGTGTGCGCCGGCGGAGAGGCGGCCCAACCGTCAGCGCTTCATGCGGAACATGCCGAGAAAGTCACGCTTGCCGAGGGGAACGCCGCGGCCGCGCAGGATGTCGTAGGCCGTCGTTACGTGGAAATAGTAGTTGGGCAGAGAGAACGACAGGATGAAGTCGCTCGCCCGGAACGGAATCGCGCGCTCGCCGAGCTTGAAGACCACGTCGTTGTCGGCCTGCGCCTCGAACGCCGCCCGATCGACCGCGCCCAGCGCGGTTCGCGCGGCCGACACGAGTTGCGCGAGGCCGTTCCAATCGAGTGTTCCGGGATCCTTTGGCGGCGCAAAGGTTCCGGTCTTCACGGCCTCGACGGCGCCGGCCGAATGATGGGCGATCGAGATCACCTGAAACCGGAAGGGCAACATATCCGGATGGATGCTCGCCTTCACGACCTCCTGCGGGTCGATACCCTTCTCTACGCAATGCGCGTGTGACTTCTCTAGGAAACGTCCAACCGCGTCGAGCGACTGAAGATAGCTTGCGACGCTGGCATCGTAGAATGAAACGGACATTGGGTGGTTCTCCTACAAGAGCTTGCCGGGCCATACCCGCGAGGACGCCTGTGACATGTGCATTAGGCCCGGTTGTCCATCGGGCGCAAGCGCTGCGGAGAACCGGTCGCGGATCGAGGACGCGACCTAATACTGGATGCGCTTGGTGATGGCGCCGTCGACGACCATGTTGATGCCCGTGGTGAAGCTCGAGCGGTCGCTGGCGAGGAAGACCACCGTGTTGGCGATCTCCTGCGGCGTGCCCATGCGGCCTGTCGGGTTGCGCTTCATCGAGTCCTGATAGCGCGGTGTGTTGGCGTCGCGCTGGCGGCCCCAGGTGTTGCCGTCCTCGATGATCGTACCGGGCGAGACCATGTTGACGCGCACGCCCTTGGGCGCCAGGTCGATCGCCAGCGACTTCACCAGGGGCGTCAGCGCCGCCTTCACCGAGCGGTAGGGCGAGGTCGGGGTCGAGACCTCGACCAGCGCGACCGTACCGATGACACAGGCGGTCGAGCCGGGCGCGCTCTTCTCCAGATGCGGCTGTACGATGGCGAGCGCATCGACCGTGGCCAGCAGATCGACCTCGACGGCCTGGCGCCAGCCCTCCGCCGTATTGGGGCTGCCCAGCGCGCTGACATTGGCGACGAAGTGGTCGATACCCTGGTTGTCGCGCGCGAAGCCGTCGATCCAGGCCTTGAGCTTGGCGGCGTCGGTCACGTCGAGCGCGCTGCCGGTGACCTTGAAGCCGCTGTTGCGCCATTCACCCTCGCGCTGGGTCACCAAGGCCTGGTCGCGGGCGCAGAAACCGACGATCGCGCCCTCGGCGACGAAGGTGTCGACGATCGCGCGGCCGATGCTCTTGGTCCCGCCGGTGACCAGCACGCGCTTGCCCTTGAGATTGAGGTCCATGGTTATCCCCGCTTATAACGGCGCGCATCAAACGCGGGAGCCTGACCCATGTCCAAGACTTTCGACCTCAGCGGCAAGGTGGCGATGGTCACCGGCGCCTCGTCGGGGCTGGGCCTGCATTTCGCGCGCACGCTCGCCGACAACGGCGCCGCCGTGGTGGTCACCGCGCGGCGCGCCGACCGGCTCGCCGACCTGGTGGCCGAGCTCAGGGGCAAGGGCCAGCGCGCGCACGCCGTGGCGATGGACGTGTTGTCGGGTGAGCAGGTCCGCGCCGCCTTCGACGACGCCGAAGCTGCGCTGGGTGTCTGCGACATCGTCGTCAACAACGCCGGCATCAGCATCGTCAAGCCGGCGCTCGACATGCTGGAGAAAGACTGGGACGAGGTCAGCAATACCAATCTGCGCGGCGCCTGGCTGGTGGCGCAGACAGCGGCGCAGCGCTGGGTGAAGGCGAAGAAGCCCGGCCGGCTGATCAACATCGCCTCGATCCTCGGTCTGCGCACCATCGGCCAGGTCGCGCCCTACAACGCGGCCAAGGCCGGGCTGCTGCACCTCACACGCGTGCTGGCGATGGAGTGGGCGCGCTACCAGATCCAGGTCAACGCGATCTCGCCGGGCTACATCGAGACCGAGATGAACGCGGCGTTCTGGCAGACCGAAGCCGGCAAGCGCCTGATCGCGCGCGTGCCGCAGCGTCGCCTGGGCAAGCCCGGCGATCTCGACGGGCCGCTGCTGCTGCTGGCCTCCGACGCCGGCGCCTTCATGACCGGCGCCGATATCACCGTCGACGGCGGCCACACGGTGAACTCGCTATAGCGAGCCCTCCGTCACTCCGAGCGTAGCGAGGAATCTCGAGAGTCCCCGATGCGCTCGGAATGACGGTCACACGTCGGCGCAGCGGCGCAGGATCGCCGGTCCGGCGGGCGCGATGAAATCAGCCCAGATCGCGTTGTGGTGTTCGATGATCTTTGTTGCCGGCAGATGCGGTCGATCCGACGTGGTGTGGCCGTCCGACGGCACGATGGTCGACCAGCGTCGCGCCAAGGCGCTGCGCACCGTGGTGTCGACGCAGTAATCCGTAGCGCAGCCCGTGATGATGATCTGCTCGACATCCTGCTGGCGCAGAAATTCGTCGAGACCGGTGTCGAGGAAGGAATCGCAGGCGCGCTTGCGGATCACCGTATCCGTCATCTGCGCGTCGAGCTCGCGCATCAGGCGCCAGCCGGGCAATGACGGATGATGCGGATCGCCCTCGGGCCCGTCGTGCTGGATAAAGACGACAGCGCCGCCGCGCCGCCGCACCGTTTCGGCCAGGCGGTTCAGCCGCACCACCAACGCGACGGCGTCGTGCCGCGCAGTCGGTGGCGTGAATGAGCCTTGCTGCATATCGATGATCAGGAGTGCCTGTTTCATGGCGGTGTTATGCAACCTCATGCGTCGGACGGCCAGAGCGCTGCTAGGTTTTCGCGATGAAACTGATCGGCCACTACCTGTCGCCTTTCACCCGCCGCGTCGGGGTCAGTCTGCATGCACTCGGCGTCCCGTTCGAGCTGCAGTTCACCTCCACGGTGCAGACGCCGGAGAAGGTGCGTATGCACAATCCTTTGGTGCGCATCCCCGCGCTCGTGCTCGACGATGGCGAGGCTCTGGTCGAGAGCTACGCCATCCTCGACGAGATCGACCAGATGGTGGGGCCTGATCGCGCGCTGGTGCCGCCGTCCGGCCGGCAGCGGCGCCGGGTCATGCAGGTCACCGCCATCGCGCTCGCCAGCATGGACAAGCAGCAATGGGCTTTCTACGAACGGCGTTTCCGGCCGGAGGAGAAGGTTCATCAGCCCTGGATTGATCACAATGAGAGCCAGTCACTGGGCGGATTGCGCCGACTGGAGGAACTCACCGCGCACGCCGGATCAGGATGGGTCGCTGGCACACCGCGCCTGAGTCAGGCAGACATCACGACAGCGGTTGTTGTCAGCTTCATCATGCTCATCCGGCCGGAGCTGAAGCAGCAGCTACCCCATCTCTGCCGCTTCACGGATCGCTGCGAGGCGCTGCCGGCCTTCAAGAGCGCGCCGATGCCGCCGTCGCAGCCGGGCCGGCCAGGATACGTCCAGCTGCCCGGCTGAGTTCAGTCCCTGCCCAAGGTGCGGTCGAAGAAGTCGAGGATCTCCGCGTTCATGACGCGGTGGATCGCCACGCGGTCGACACCCTTGGGATCGACGCAGGCCGGGCCACGCATGCCAGGGCCACAGGGTGCCAGGAATACGTTGTGGTCGCCGCCGGGGATCACGACGTATTCGGGCGGCTTGGGTAACAGCTTCAGCAGGTGCTCCTCGCCGGTGGCGGCGCGTACCGTCGTGTCGTTGGCGGCGCGGTAGATGCGCAGCGGGATGCTCACGTCGGCCAACCCGTGGCGGTCGAAGAAGATGCTGTAGGCCGGCGCCAGCAGCACGGCCGCGCGGATTCGTGGATCGTGCGCGGCCTTCAAATCGGTGCGCGCGCGCCGCACGCCGCCGCGATTCATTGAATTGCAGAAGAAGGAATCGGCGTCGCTCCGCGCGCAATGCGCCAGGCCGAGCCTGAAATCCGGCACGGCGCCAGCCAGCACCAGGCCAGTGTAGCCGCCGGCCGAGAAACCCATGAAGCCGATGCGCGAGGGGTCGATCACCGGCGCCAAGATCGGATCGGCCAGGATAGCGTCGAGCGCCCGCACAATGTGGTTGGGGCGGCCGAGCAGCTGGAGGTCGCTGCCGATGCCGCTCATGTCCTGCCGGTTGTCGTAGGGATGCATCGGCGTGGCGACCAGCAGGCCGGCCGAGACCAACGCGTGGATCGTGTCGCCGTGATTGTCGAGGCCGCCACCGGAGCCGTGCGAGATCACGATCAGGCGGCGTTTGCCGGGCGCCGGCTTGCGATCCTGCTTGGCGACGGCGCCGCTGCCCGGCGCCGGAAACCACACCGTGACCGGGATCGAGGCGAGGCCGGGATGCGGCACGGTCATCACCCGGGCGCCGACGTCGTAACGGGTCTGCGCGAGAGCCGGTGCGGCCAAGGGCAGAAACAACGCGCCGGCCAGCGTCCGGCGCGCGAGCCTACCAGCCATTGACCCGATCGTAGGTCGCCACGACGGTGCGGCCATCGCCTTGCTCGCTGTCGACGACGTAGTAGCGGTCGTAGGCCGCGGCCGTGATGCAGGCGTGGTTGGGCATGATGCGTAGGCGCGAGCCGATCGGCAGCTTGTCGTAGGGCAGCGCGGCGTCGGCGCCGACGAAGCCGTGCTCCTGCGAGCAGGCGACCACGGCCAGTTCGGGCACCGGCGAATCCTTGATCGTGCCGTAGCCCGCCTTGGGCATGAATTCCTGGGCGCTGATGTCCTTCGACAGCGCCAGCGCGCCGGCGTCGATCAGCAGCTGGTTGCGATGCGGGTAGTGGCCGATCACCGAAGCCACCACCGACAGCGCCATGTCGCCGGAACCGCAGGAGCCGATACCGACCTGGTCGAGGTCGTTGAAGACATAGACGCCGGGCCGCATCTCGGTGATACCGTCGAAGCCCGCCGCGTGCATCGCCGTCGGCGTCGAGCCGGCACTGACGATCGGGCAGGGCAGGCCGGCCTCGCGCAGCATCCTCGCCGCCGCCGTCACGGCGGTGCGCTCCTGGTCGGCGGCGCGGCGGATCCCGGCCACGGTGTTCTCGTGATAGGAGTGCCCGCCATGCGTCATGACGCCGGCGAGCTCGACATTGGGCGCGTCATGCAACGTGCGGGCGATCTCGATCAAGGCGGAAAGATCGGGGTAGGGCAGGCCGGCGCGGCCGGCGCCGCTGTCGATCTCGATGAAGACGGAGAAGGAGGAGCCGGCGCGTCCCGCCACGGCGATGGCGCGCGCCACCGGCAGATTATCGGTCACCACCCGCAAGTTCACGCCCTGGCGGCGCAGCGCGCCGACCGCCGGCAGCTTCGAAGGCACGATGCCCACGGCGTAGAAGATGTCCTTGAAGCCGCCGGCGGCGAAATAGCGCGCCTCGGCCAGGGTCGAGACGGTGATGCGCCCGTCATGGCCTTCGGTCGCCAGCCGCGCCACCTCCAGCGACTTGGCGGTCTTCACGTGCGGGCGCAGCGCCACGCCGGCGGCCGCCAACCGCTGGCTCATGCGCCTGGTGTTGCGCAGCAGGATGGCGCGATCGAGGATCAGGGCGGGGGTCGGCAGGGTATCCAGCGTCTCGGTCATGGGCTCCATCAGGCCACGCCCGTCGGCATGCGCGCAACACAATCCCCAGGCTGCGGCAACTCGGGCGTCGTCTGTCGGGACGGGCGGGACTACGCTCGCTCCATGCCGATCGAAAACGAACGCAAATTCGTCCTCGACGACCCGCGTGGCGAGTTGGAGCGGGCATTGGCGGCCGTGCGGCCGGCGATCCGCCGCGCCGCCATCCGGCAGGCCTATCTCGACACGGTGGGGCTGCGCATCCGCCGCTTCGATCGCGACGGGACGGTGAGCCACATCTTCTCCTACAAGCGGCCGGTCGATGGCGCGATGGTCGAGATCGAGCGCGAGATCGACGCGCAGGATTTCGAGCGCCTGTGGACCTTGCGCCGCGAAACGCTGGAGAAGGTGCGCTACACGATCCCCGATGGCGAATGCCTGTGGGACATCGACTTCTTCAAGCACGAGGGGCGGACTTATTTCGCCCTGGCCGAGGTCGAGATGCCGGAGGGCAGGGAGGAGCCGCCGGCTCCGCCCGCTATTCTCGCGCCCCATATCGAGTTCCTGGTTGCCCGCGGCGACGAGCGCTTCAGCTCCAAGAAGCTCGCCGATCCCGCCTATGCGCGGCGGCTGAAGCCGTCGGTCGCCGCCGCCGATTAGGGCCGCTCGGCCCGTTTGGCCTCGACCCACAAGGCTTCCATCTCCTCGAGGCTGGCCGTTTCAGGGGAGCGCCCTTGGGCTTTGAGCGACTGTTCGACGTGGCGGAAGCGGCGGGTGAACTTGTCGTTGGTAGCGCGCAGCGCCGCCTCGGGATTGATCTTCAGGTGCCGCGCCAGGTTGGCGACGGCGAACAACACGTCGCCGATCTCGTCAGTCAAACGCTCGACCGGGGCGCCAGCCGCGATCTCGGCGCGGACCTCGCCGATCTCCTCCTCGATCTTGTCGATGACCGGCCCTGGCGCGCCCCAGTCGAAACCGACCCGGGCGGCGCGCTTCTGCAGCTTCTCCGCGCGCAGCAGCGCGGGCAGGGCGCGCGCGACCCCGTCCAGCACACTGTCGTCGGGCTGAGCCTTGCCGGCGCGCTCGGCTGCCTTGGCGGCTTCCCAGGCGGCCGTCTGGGCGGTCGCGTCGCGGACGGATTCCGGGCCAAAAACATGGGGATGGCGGTCGATCATCTTGCGATTGATGGCGGCCGCCACGTCGGCGAAGGCGAAGGCGCCTTCTTCCTCGGCCATGCGGGCGTGGTAGACGACCTGGAGCAGCAGGTCACCCAGTTCGTCGCGCAGATCGGCCATATCCCGGCGCTCGATCGCATCCGCGACTTCATAAGCTTCTTCAATAGTATACGGCGCGATACTCACAAAATCCTGTTCGCGATCCCAAGGGCAGCCGCGCTCGGGATGGCGCAACCAAGCCATGATGGCGATCAGCCGCTCCATCGGATCGGCGGGCAGGTCGTCAGGCGTCGGCTTATCCATCGTGGCCCTGCAGCTGCTGTTGCATTTATCGTATAATATATATTATGGTAAATTATATATAAATTAATTAATATAAATATATAAGAGTCACATTGGATCTTGTTTCACCGATCCTTTCGCCAAACTATTTTCAAATCTCGCTTTATCAGGATCAGCAATGGCAGATACAGCTCCGCCTCGCTCTGTGGCGCCCCCAATGTCACCAGGAACGCGCGCTTGTCGTTCTGAGGGTTCGGGATCAGCAAATCGGCGACCACGCGGTGCTCGCGATCCCCGCGTCTGGGCGGCACGTTCTCGAACACCCCGATCCGCTCGCCCGTGGACAGCGTCTCGAAGCTGGCCTTGATGGTCGGGAACCGCGTGCGCAGCGCCGCCGCCTTGGCGATCAGGAACTTGTCGATGTCGGCCGCGCCCTCGAACTCGAGGTCGACCCGCCACAGGATCACCCGGACGGTCCGCCTGGGATTGAAGATCGCGACCCGCTCGTTGTCCTCGATGGCGTGCCAGCCCAGCGGCAAGGACACCTCGGCGTCGACCGCCCTGGACCGCATCCGGGCGAAACCCTCGGCCGTGACCGCCGTAACCAGCTCCAGCAGGCTCTCGGCGGTCTGGCCGGTGTATTGCCGGTTCAGCACCTCGTCGGGGTCGATCAGCGTCCGGGTTGTCTCGTCCAGCGAGTACGTCCTGAACGTCGTCGTTGGCCCGCTGAAGCGGCCGGCGTCCTGCGCGGCGGCCGGCCATGCCAGCGTGAACGCGACGACAGCCCCACCGATTATTTTCCATAATATAGACACATCACGCCTCGAGCACAAGCCCGTCATAGGCCGGCTCGACATTGGCCGGCGTCACGCGGTTCACCTCATCATAGTCCATGTCGACATGCATGTTGGTCAGCACCGCGCGGCGTGGCTTGACGCGCGCGATCCACTCCAGGGTCAGGTCGAGATGGGCGTGCGTGGGATGCGGCCGGTAGCGCATGGCGTCGACGATCAGGGTGTCGACCCCTTCCAGCGCCTTGAAGGCGTGCTCATCGAGCCGCACCACGTCGTTGCAGTAAGCGATTCCGCCGAAGCGGAAACCCAGCGCGACGGTCGAGCCGTGATCCATCTCGAACGGCACGACGCGCACCCCGGCCACGGTGAACGGCCCCTCGCCGATCTCGTGCGCCCTGTAGAGCGTCGAGTAGACGCTGACATCGGGCTGGGCGAAGACGTAGCCGAAGCGTGTGCGCAACGAGGCCAGCGTCTTCTTCGTCGCCCACGCGTCGATCGGCCCCTGGTGGATTGCCAGCGGCCGCACGTCGTCGATGCCGTGTGTCTGGTCGGCGTGGTCGTGCGTCCACAGCACGGCGTCGAGCCGCGTGACGCGCGCGTCGATCAGCTGGCGCTGCAGGTCGGGCGAGGTGTCGACCAGGATGGTCTTGCCCGCCTCCTCCACCAGGATCGAGCAGCGGCGCCTGACATTCTTCGGGTTCTTGGGATCGCAGGCGCCCCAGGCGCCAGTGCCGCCCGGCCCGCCAGGGCGCGGCACGCCGCCGGAGGTTCCGCAGCCGAGGATCGTGACCTTGGTCGTCACGCCGTGCGCTCGACGGCGGCGGCGCGATCGGTCTTGCCGAACAACCGGAAGAAATTGTCGGTCGTCGCCGCCGACAGCTCGGCCATGCTCACGCCCTTGATCTCGGCGACCTTGGCCGCTGTGTGGGCGACGAAGGCCGGCTCGTTGCGCTTGCCGCGCTTAGGCGTCGGCGCGAGGTAAGGCGCGTCGGTCTCGACCAGCAGTCGGTCCATCGGGATATCGCGCACGATGGAGCGCAGATCCTCGGCCGCCTTGAAGGTGACGATGCCGGAGATCGAGACATACATGCCCAGCGCGAGCGCCGCTTCGGCCACGGCGCGGCCCGAGGAGAAACAGTGGATCAGGCCGGGGAAGGCGCCGGCCGCCTGCTCCTGGCGCAGGATGGCGATGGTGTCGTCGTCGGCATCGCGGGTATGGACGATCAGCGGCAGGCCGGTGGCGCGCGACGCCGCGATATGGGCACGGAAACTCTCGGCCTGCTCGGCACGCGGGCTGTGCTCGTAGAAATAGTCGAGACCGGTCTCGCCGATGCCGACGACGCGGGGATGCGCCGCCAGCGCGACCAGGCGATCGGGGACGCGCTGCCCCTCCTCCTTGGCCTCGTGCGGATGCACGCCGACACTGCACCAGATGTTCGCGTGCCGCTCGGCGATGGCCAGGACGGTCTCGAAGCGATCGAGCCGCGTGCCGATGGTCAGCATGGCGCCGACGCCAGCGTCGCGGGCGCGCGCGACGACGGCGTCCTGTTCGCTCGCCAGCTCGGGGAAGTCGAGGTGGCAGTGGGAGTCGACCAACATGCCTACGCTTACGCCTTCTTGCGCGCCTGCTTGGGCGCCGGCGCAGGCGCCGCCGGATCGACGTAGCGCGGGAACACGCCCTGCGGCGCCGGCAGCGCGGTTCCGCTCGCCATCTCGCGGTCGAAGGCGGCGAAACTCCGGCCCTCGGCGGGCACCGCGAGCTGATCGAGGATGCGCGCCGTCGAGCCGGGCATGAAGGGCTGCGCCAACAAGGTCACGCGCCTGATGGTCTCGATCAGCACCCACAGCACGTGATCGCGCCGCGCCGGGTCGGTTTTCGCCAAGGCCCACGGCGCTTGCGCGTCGACGTAGCGGTTGGCGTCGCCGATCACCTCCCAGATCGTCGTCAGCGCCTCGTTGAAGGCCTGCTCGTTGATCTTCTCGCGTACGGCGGCCAGCGCGCCCCGTGCCTTGTCGAGCAGCGGCCTGTCCGCGTCGGTCAGCGGCCCCTTGGCGGGAACCGCGCCGCCGCAATTCTTGGCGACGATCGACAGCACGCGCTGGCAGAGATTGCCGTAGGCGTTGGCGAGATCCGAGTCCATGCGCTGCACCATGGCGGCGCGGCGGAAGTCGCCGTCGTTGCCGAACGGCACCTCGCGCATCAGGAAGTAGCGCGTCTGGTCTAGGCCGAACTCTTTCACCAGGGCGACCGTGTCGATCGTGTTGCCCAGCGACTTCGATATCTTCTGGCCTTCGTTCGTCCACCAGCCATGCGCATAGACGCGCTTGGGCGGCGCCACGCCGGCGGCCATCAGGAAGGCCGGCCAGTACACGGTGTGGAAGCGCACGATGTCCTTGCCCACCATGTGCAGGTCGGCCGGCCAGTATTTCCAGTTGGGCGCGGTCTCGTCGGGATAGCCGCACTCCGTGATGTAGTTCGTCAGCGCGTCGAACCACACATACATGATGTGCGCCGGATCGTTTGGCACCGGCACGCCCCATTTGAAGGTGGTGCGCGACACGGAAAGATCCTGCAGCCCGCCCTTGACGAAGCTGATCACCTCGTTGCGCCTGCTCTGCGGCGCGATGAAGCGCGGATTGTCCTCGTAGAACTTCAGCAGCCGGTCCTGCCAGGCCGAGAGACGGAAGAAATAGCTGGGCTCTTCGACCCACGCGACTTCGGCGCCGCTCGCGGTGGCGCGGCGCTTGTTGTCGGGTCCGACCTCGGTCTCGCTCTCGGCGTAGAACGCCTCGTCGCGCACCGAGTACCAGCCGGCATACTTGCCGAGATAGATGTCGCCCGCGGCCAGTACCTTGTTCCACAGCGCCTGGCAGGCCGCGTAGTGGCGTGGCTCCGTCGTGCGGATGAAGTTGTCCGGGCTGTAGCCCATCGCCGGCACGAGGTCGCGGAAGGACTGGCTCACCTTGTCGGTGAACGCCTTGGGATCCATGCCGGCGTTGGCCGCCGCCTGCTCGACCTTCTGGCCGTGCTCGTCGGTGCCGGTGAGGAAGCGCACGTCCTTGCCGTCGAGGCGCATGAAGCGGGCCATCACATCGCACGCGAGCGTCGTGTACGCGTGGCCGATATGCGGCACGTCGTTCACGTAGTAGATCGGCGTCGTGATGTAGAACCTGTTGTCGCTCATGCTCCGCCTGCTTCCGCCTGTCCGGCGCGCGATCAGCGGATCGCCGACTGGAAGGCGAACAGGCTGCCGAGGACGACCTGCTTACGGTCGAGATTCACCGCATCGGCGCGGGCGAACAGGTGCGCGACCTTCTCCCACACCTGCATCCAGCGATCAAGGCCGGCACCCTGCAACAGACGCTGGCGCAGCGCGCCCTCGTTGGCCAGGAGATCGGGCGACGCCTCCCCTGTCGCGCCCTGGCGCAGCAGCGATTTCAGCCACCAGTCGAGCAGGAAGGCGACGGTGCGGAAGTCGCGCTCGCCGTCGTCGCCACGCCGGGCCACCTTCTCCGCGAAGGCGTGGATCGCGTTGGCGTCCAGCCGCGGCAGCCCGGCCAGCAGGCCGAAGAGATCGCCGTAGAGCGCCAGCCCGCCGGCGCGCACCAGTTCCAGCGCGCGGCCGACGCTGCCTTCGGTGAGCCGTACCAGGGTCGCGCGCTCGGCCGACGGCAAGTCGGGCATGTAGTGGCCCACCAGCTCGATCGCGACGGGCTCGGGTGGCGCCTTCAGGGACAGCCGGCGGCAGCGCGAGCGAATGGTGGGCAACAGCCCACCCGGCGCGTGCGCCACGAGTAGCAGAACGGCGCGCGGCGGCGGCTCCTCGAGCAGCTTGAGCACCGCGTTCATGGCGTTGCGGTTCATCTCGTCGGCGGCGTCGATCACGGCGACGCGATAGCCGCCTTCCGCCGGAGTCAGCCGCATGAACGAGCCGAGGTCGCGCACGTCGTCGACGATGATCTCGGTACGCCGCCGGCCGGTGCGCTCGTTGATGCCGATCTCGATATTGCGCATATCGGCGTGGCCACCGGCGACGAGGCGCCTGGCGGGTGGACTGTCGAGGTCGACATCGAGCGAGGTGGGCGCGCCGAAAAGGCCACCGCCGTGCTCGCCCGCCAGCAGGAAGCGGGCGAAGCGATGCGCCAAGGTCGCCTTGCCGATGCCGCGCGGGCCACAGATCAGCCAAGCATGCGGCAGCTTGCCTGAATTGAACGAATCGAGCAGCGCGCGCTCGGCCTCGTCATGACCGACCAGCCGCGGATTGGTGCGCGGCGATGGCCAGGGCGGCGTGTCGTCGACCTTCTCCGGCTTGCGCGCCATCAGGCCAGCTCCAGCCGTTCGCGCGCCACGCGCACGATCGCTCGGTGCACGGTATCGACATCGCCAGACGCGTCGATCAAGGCGCAGCGTTTCGGCTCGGCCGCCGCGATGGCGCGAAAGCCTGATCGCACGCGTTCGTGGAAACCCGGGCCAAGGCCTTCGAACCGCGTCTCCGCGCCACGGCGCGCGGCAGCGCGCGCGAGACCGATGTCGACCGGCAGATCGAGGATCAAGGTGAGGTCGGGCGCGAAGTTGCCGACCGCCACCGTGTAGAGCAGCTCGATACGGTCGAGCGGCAGGCCATGGCCATGGCCCTGGTAGGCGCGCGTCGAATCGGCGAAGCGGTCGGAGATCACCCAGGCGCCGCGCTCGATCGCCGGCCATACCGTGCGCACGAGATGATCGCGCCGCGCGGCGAACATCAGCAGCGCCTCGGTCGGCCCATCCCAGGCGTCGGCCGGTCCCTCGACCAACAGCTTGCGGATCATCTCGGCGCCCGGTGAGCCGCCCGGCTCGCGACTAGTGACGACCTCCCTGCCCTGGCCGCGCAGGAACGCCTGGAGCAAGCCGATCTGCGTCGACTTGCCGGCGCCCTCGCCGCCCTCGAGCGTGATGAACCGGCCGCGCGGGCTCACGCCATCCAGCCGAACAGGTAGTGCTTGATCACGCCCACGGCGCGCCCGAAGGCGCCCAGCCTGGGCACGTCGGCCCCGGCGAACAGCGGGTACTCGACGGCGCGCGCGCCTGGAGCGGCGGAGACCAGGACCTTACCGATCTGGTCGCCCTTGCGGATCGGCGCGCGGATCGGCCCGTCGTATTGCACGGTGACGCGGACATTGGCGTCCTGGCCGACCGGTACGGTCGCGGCGATGGCGCGTTGCGTGACCAGCGGCACGGTGCGCTGATCGCCGAGCCAGACCTGGGCGTCGACCACCTTGTCACCGCTGCGGAACGCCACCTTGTTGGTGTATTCGCGGAACGCCCACTCGGTGAGCCGCGCAGACTCGCTGGCGCGCTGGCGCATGTCGGCCAGGCCGTTGACAACGAGGATGATGCGCCGGCCGTCGCGTATCGTGGATGACGCCAGGCCGTAGCCGCCCTCCTCGGTGTGGCCGGTCTTCAGCCCGTCGGTGCCCGGCGTGATGCTGAGCAGGCGGTTGCGGTTCTCCTGGCGGATGTTGTTCCAGGTGAAGTCGGTGACCGCGTAGTATTTGTAGTACTCCGGGAAGTCCAGAATGGTGCGCCGCGCCAAGACCGCGAGGTCGCGCGCCGTGGTGTACTGACCCTCGGCCGGCCAGCCGCTGGCGTTGCGGAACACTGAGTTGGGCATCCCCAGATCGCGTGCCTTCTTGGTCATGCGCGCGGCGAAATTGTCCTCGGTGCCGCTCAAGCCTTCGGCGATCACCACGCAGGCGTCGTTGCCCGACAGCGTGATGATGCCCTTGATCAGATCCTCGACGGAGATCTCGGTGCCGAGCTCGACGAACATGCGCGAGCCGCCCATCGAGCGCGCGCGCTCGCTGACGCGGAACTTGCTGTCGAGCTTCAGGCGGCCGGCTTTGAGTTCCTCGAAGATGATGTACACCGTCATCATCTTGGCCATCGACGAGGGCGCCGTGCGCTGGTCGGCGTCCTTGAACAGCAGCACCGTGTCGGTGACGGCGTCGATCACATAAGCCGTCTTGGCGAGCGTACCGATGCCGATCTGCGATGGCGGCAGCGCGTCGAAGTTGGGCGGCTGGCGCGGTGGTTTCGTCGCCTTGCTCGGCGCCGGCCGGTTGGGCTTGTTGGGAGGTTGCTGCGCCGAGGCCACGGCGTGCGCCAGCGACGCCGCCACAGCGAGCGCCGCGCCGCCCATCAAAAACCGTGACCAAGACGGCATGCGCCGGACTCCCTGGCGAGACTACTCGTTGACCACGCGGGCATCGCGATAGCCCGCCTGCTGCACGCGGCCCGCCGCCGATTGCGCGGCGTCGGCGCTGGCATAGGGGCCCAGCCGCACGCGATAGAGGCTGGTCGGCCCGAAGCTGGTCTGGCTGACCGCGCCATCGCCGAAGCGCGCCAGGCTGGCGCGCACGCGCTCGGCGCCGTCAATGCTGGTGAAGGCGCCGGCCTGCACGAAATAGCCGGGACCCGCTGGTGCCGCGGGCGCCGGGCGCGCCGTCACCGCCTGTGGTGGCGGCGGCGGCGGAGGCGGCGGTGGCACGGCCGCGACCGCTGGCGCCGACGGCGCGCCGCGCATCGCCGCCATCTGCTCCGACACGCTGCCGCCGTTTCGCGCGATATCCTTCACCCGTGTGCTCTCCTCCGGCAGGATTTCGACGCGCACGCTGGCGACGCCTGACTTCACCATGTCGAGGCGCTCGGCGGCGGCGCGCGAGACGTCGATGATGCGGTTGCGCGCGAAGGGACCGCGATCGTTGACGCGCAGGATCACGGTGTTGCCGTTGCTGAGGTTGGTGACGCGCACCACCGAGGGCATCGGCAGTGTGCGATGCGCCGCGGTCATGGCGTGCTGATCGTAGGCCTCGCCATTGGCCGTGCGCCTGCCGTGGAAGCCCGGACCATACCACGAGGCCATGCCCGACTCGTTGTACCGCAGGTTTTCTTCCGGCGTGTAGACCTGGCCGGCGATGACATAGGTGCCGCCAACCTTGTAGCTGCTGCGGCCGTCAGGCTGGGACGTCGTGGTGCCACAGGCCGCCAGCATCAGGACGGACATGACGACGCCAGTGGCGCGCAGCGTTGCGGAGATCGGATAATTCATGGGCTCTTTTATCAGCACTTGAGAGGGGTGTTGCAGTAATACCACAGAGCGGCCCTGCACAACCACTCCCCCGCCAGCAGCCTGGGGTGAGGTCACCGCGCCGCGGCGATGCGGTCCGACAGGATGCCCACGGACAGGGCGAAGAAATCGGCCGGATTCCAGCCGCGGATGGCGCGGAAATTCACCGTGGTGGCGTAGCGCCGGCCATTGGCGCCTTCCGGCGTGACGATGCGATCGCCCTTGCCGCCCAGGGCCTCGCCGGGCTGCAGTTCGTCGCCCCAGCGCACCCCAGCCTTCCAGCCCGCCTTGCGAAGATAGTTGGCGGCCGAGGCGAAGACGTCGGCGCGGCTGCCCCAGATGTCACGCTTGCCGTCACCGTCGCCATCGATGGCCAGTGCCAGGAAACTCGTCGGCATGAACTGGCACTGGCCCATCGCGCCGGCCCAGGAGCCGACCATCTTGTCGAACGGCACGTGGCCACCGGCCAGCACGCGCAGGGCCGCGATCAGCTCGGCGCGGAAGTACTGCGCGCGGCGGCCATTGAAGGCGAGCGTGGCCAGCGCGGCGATGACGTTGAAGTCGCCCATGCGCGTGCCGTAGTTACTCTCCACGCCCCACAACGAGACGACGATCTCCGGCGCTACACCGTGCGGTCCTACCGTGCGCGACAGCAGCGCAGCGTTCTCCCGGAACAGCTCACGGCCCCGACGCACGCGCTCCTCGGTGACGACGCGGCCAAGATACTCGCTCCAGGTCAGCTTGAACTCGGGCTGATGCCGGTCGAGCTCGAGCACGCGGTCGATCGGTTTCAGGCCGGCGAAGGCGCGGTCGATGATGTCGGCCGGCACGCCCTTGCCCATGGCCTCGCGCTTGACGCCCTGCAGCCAGGTCCCCCAGGCGTCCTGCGCCAGCGCGGCCGACGAGAGTATCAATGCGCCCGCGCCGACAGCGAAACTCCGACGATCAATCGACGTCACGCGATTCTCCTTTGCTGCGCCGTCACTAGCATGTTCCCAGCCGGTGGCTCACCACTTGCTTGTCGGCGCAGGCTTCGCAGGCGTTGCCATAGGCGCGCGAGGCGCCGCGCACGTCGGTGCCGCAGACCGGCCGATACTCGCGCGTGCACACCTGCTGCCGCTGCCCGGTACACACTGTGCTCTGGCCGCCCGCCGTCGGGAGCGGGTCCTGCGGCGTGCAGGCCCCGAAGGCCAGTAGCACGACGCCGGCCGCCGCCGACAGGCCTATGAACTTCATGATCCATCCCTCTTCATCGGACAACAGCCTGGAGACCTATCATGGCAGAGAGTGGGCGGCGATCGATGCGAGCGACGGGGATTAACCGTCTCTGTCTTCCTGTACAGGCGGGGGAGAAGGATTTCAGAGGTGAAAACCCGATCGATGGCGTCGCCAGAGGCTTGCCCAAGCAATACGACCGCGCGGCGCATATGACCGCCCTTCCCTATGCCGACGTGCCAGCGTTCGTTGCGTGCCTGCGCGGCGGTGACAGTGGCGAACTGGTCAGGCTGGCCTTTGAGGTGTTGATCCTGATCGTGACCCGGACGGGCGAAGTGCTGGGTGCGCGATGGCCTGAAATCAACCTCGACGCCGCCGTGTGGACCATCCCGGCCGACCGCATGAAGGCCGCGCGAGAGCATCGTGTCCCGCTGACGCCGTGCTGCGTCGAAGTCCTGCGGCGTGTGCGCGAGCTGGCGCCTGATAGCGAGCTGGTGTTCCCCGGCCGCGATGTTGGCAAGCCGCTGTCGAACATGGTGTTCCTGATGACGCTGCGGCGAATGGGGATCGATTGCACCGCGCACGGCTTCCGTTCGTCGTTTCGCGACTGGGCGTCGGAACGCACCAATTTCTCAAATGAAGTGTGCGAAATGGCCTTGGCGCACGCGGTCAAGAGCAAGATCGAGGCCGCATATCGGCATGGCGACCTTTTTTGAGAAGCGCCGACATCTCATGACAAGGTGGGCAGATTTCGTGGCCGGTGCGACGGCCAAGGTTACTCCACTTCGCGCATGATCGGCTGAGGGGCGCATTGATTTCCTTCGCTACACCGTGCCAAGCACGAACTTCAGCGTCGATACTTGCGCATCAACTCTTCCAGTTGGCGAACGCTTCCCAGTATGCTCGCTCGTTCGTGCGGAAAGCGCTCCTGCGTATATTCTTCCAACGCGGCACGCAGAGCTGCCAGAGCCTGCCCTAGCAGCTCCGGGTCATCGTACCGGTCGCCGATCATATGTAAGGCGAGGCCTAAATCGGTCTGTGTCTTCGCCCACAGCAGCGGCACGCGCGCGCGGGTGCGCTCCCTGAGCGCCGCGCGATAGGCCACCACCGCCTCCTCCAGCCGCCCGGTCCCGCTCTCTCGCTCTCCCAGCGTCGCCAGCGCGTTGCCGAGGTTGTTCTGCGTCGTCGCCCAGTCCAGCGGCACGCGCGCGCGGGTGTGCTCCGCCAGCGCCGCGCGGTAGGCCACCACCGCCTCCTCCAGCCGCGCCGTCCCGCTCTCCCGCCGTCCCAGCGCCATCAGCGCGTTGCCGAGGTTGTTCTGCGTCGCTGCCCAGCCCAGCGGCACGCGCTCGCGGGTGCGCTCCTCCAGCGCCGCACGAAAGGCCACCACCGCCTCCTCCAGCCGCGCCGTCCCGCTCTCCCGCCGTCCCAGCGCTATCAGCGCGTTGCCGAGGTTGTTCTGCGTCATCGCCCAGTCCAGCGGCACGCGCTCGCGGGTGCGCTCCGCCAGCGCCGCGCGGAAGGCCACCACCGCCTCCTCCAGCCGCGCCGTCCCGCTCTCCCGGTATCCCAGCGCCGCCAGCGCGGCGCCGAGGTTGTTCTGCGTCATCGCCCAGTCCAGCGGCACGCGCTCGCGGGTGCGCTCCGCCAGCGCCGCGCGGTAGGCCACCACCGCCTCCTCGAGCCGTACCGTCCCGCTCTCCCGCTCTCCCAGCGCCGCCAGCGCGGCGCCGAGGTTGTTCTGCGTCATCGCCCAGTTCATCGGCACGCGCTCGCGGGTGTGCTCCTCCAGCGCCGCGCGATAGGCCACCACCGCCTCCTCCAGCCGCGCCGTCCCGCTCTCCCGCTCTCCCAGCGCCGCCAGCGCGGCGCCGAGGTTGTTCTGCGTCGTCGCCCAGTGCAGCGGCACGCGCGCGCGGGTGTACTCCGCCAGCGCCGCGCGATAGGCCACCACCGCCTCCTCCAGCCGCCCGGTCCCGCTCTCTCGCTCTCCCAGCGCCGCCAGCGCGGTGCCGAGGTTGTTCTGCGTCGCTGCCCAGTCCAGCGGCACGCGCTCGCGGGTGTACTCCTCCAGCGCCGCGCGAAAGGCCACCACCGCCTCCTCCAACCGCCCCGTCCCGCTCTCCCGCTGTCCAAGCGCCGCCAGCGCGCCGCCGAGGTTGTTCTGCGTCATCGCCCAGTCCAGCGGCACGCGCTCGCGGGTGCGCTCCGCCAGCGCCGCACGAAAGGCAGCGACGCTCGATCGCAGCGCCTCGTTGTCCCCTTTCTCGTCGCCTTGCCGGTAGAGGGCGCTCGCCATCGCCCAGCGCAGCGCCGAGCGTCGCGACTGCTCATCCTCCGGCGTCAGATCCAGCGCCACACGGAAGTGGTCCGCCGCCTCCAAATAGGCCAAACGCGCCAGGCTGATGCGTCCCCGCTCCTCGCGCATCCCCACTTCCGCCATTGCCTCCCGACGCTCCGCCTCCGCAGCCTCCTTGCGCAGCAATGCGGCCTGCCTCCTCGCCTCCTTGTGGATCGTCTCGGCCTTCGCCAGCAGTTCGTTGGCCTTGGCATAGTCGCCAGCCTCAAACACGCGCCGCGCTTCATCGACCAGCGCAGCCGTGCGCGGGTCTTTGCCCCGCAGCACCGCCAGCCGGTCCAGCGCCTCGCGGTAAAGCTTCGCGATCTCCAGCAACTTGGACGGCAGTTCCTCGTCTTCAACCCGATTCTCGCCCAGGATGCGGAAGAACTGCACCAAGGCCTCTGCCGACACCCGCAACTTCTCGCTCAGCGCCTTGACCCTTGTCTTCGCTGCCTCGGCGTCCAGGCCTGCCGCCTGAATCAACTCCCTGACCTGCTCCGGCGTGTAGCCACAGATCACGGTAACAGCGCTGTCGCGAATGTCGCGACCGGCCGACACACTGCACGGGTTGGCCTTCACTGTCTGTGCATACGCCGCCTGCCGCGCTGCTGGCACTAACGCCAGCAGCACACAGGCGAGCAGCAACGCTGCAAGCGATCTCACTTGCAATCAACCGTTCCGGCGTTGGTGACGATAACAGTTGAGCCTCTGATATCGCGGCCAGCCGCCACGCCGCCGCATGCCGTCACCAAACCAGATTGTTCCAGCGCGGCAGGGCTGAAGAAATACACTATGACAAACACTGCGGCGGCACCGCCGGCGCGAATCAGTGTCTTGGTTCCACCCGCCTTCACCTCGATGAACCCTGGAATCAGAGCGGCAACGCCCGCAGCCGCGAGCGCCAAGGCGATACGGAACGTCGTGTACTGGGCACTCGTTGGATTGGGCAATGCGACCGCAATGCCAATCAACAGCGACACAAACACAACACCGAATGCGAAGATCGCAATCCTCTCCCAAAGAGGCGCTGAGGTCTTTTGTCGAACGGCCATGGTCCAACTCCCACGCGCGAAACCGTTTGAGCCTACAAGCACGCAACTCAACTGTCGAGGATGCCAAGACAGCCTTGACGAGGGACACCCCAGATAGGATCGCGACTGCCAAACGTTGGTTGAGTTCGGCCCTCATTGGCATTCACTATTCATCTGTCGAAAAGCTGTCATTGGTTTTGACGATGTAGGAGATATCGCGGCTGGTCGCTGATGCCTCAGCGACCGCCTCGGGCAAGGCCAAGGTGCGCGTGAAGTTAGTGAGATTGCAGGCCAACGCGTGCAACTGAAGACGTACCGCGTTGGCGGCGAACGAGCAGCACGACAGGCGCATCCACTTAACCGCGTTCTTGCCTTTCTTGATCCATTGCTCGCAGGTTCCGCGCCTGTTTTAGAAGGCGACGACCCGCTCGGCCGGTCGCGACAGGTTGATGACGATGAAGCCAACGCGGGGACAAAGCTCGCCGGGGCGCCATTCGACCTTGGCCACGACACGGCGCGGCGTCGTCCAGCTTGCCGCCGACGATCCATCACATTGCGGGATCAAGTCCCAAACGGTCGGCGTTGTTCACATCCTCGTATCCGGCAAGCCCGCCGAACACCAATTGGCGCAGCATGCCCACCAGATCATGGCGACCGTTCCCCGACCTGTGCGACTATCAACCAGGTGCTGGCGGGCGACAGCCATCAAGCCGAGCGCGTCATCGAGTTCGCGATGGGCCAGCAGGCCGGCATCGGAAGTGACGCTTGGACCGTGGAACTCCAGCTCGAGGCGGCGGTCGAAATCAAGGCGCAGGGCATTGGATTGGCTTCACCCGCTGGCTGCACCATCTGCGACCCAGATCCAATGAGACAAGACGTTGCGTCCTATGGCTCACACTGATTGGACGCCGTCCAGTTCCATGGTTCATCCAGGAAATGGGGGCTCAGATCACCTTCGTCATCCCGGCCGCCTCCAGCACCGCGCGCGGGATCATCAGGCGGGCGCACATCACCGGACGTGGCGAGGTACCGACGCGTAGCTCGCCGGTGATTCCCAGCAGCATGTAGGCCTCCTCGCGCGACAGTGGCGTGCGCGACGCGACGAAGTCGACCGCGCCGCGCGAGGCGTCCTCGGTCGCGGCCTCGACAGTCGGCCCCCAACCGAGGACCTGGATCGTGTCTTTCTGCTCGATGATCGGCCGGTCGAGCGCCACGTTCTTGTTGAGCCCGATGCGGGCGCGCACCGTGGCGCCGCATTCGACGCCGGTCCCCGAGATGATGCCGTCGCTGATCACGGCGTGCGGATCGGCGAAGAACACCTGGGCGCCGGGATGGATCACCGGCAGGTGCACGCGCGAACCGACGCCGACGTCGCGCTGGTCGAAGTCGCCGCCATACGGGCCGGCGTAGCTCGGCTTGTAGCCGTCGGGCGGCATGGTCGAGATCGTGCCGAGATTGGGATAGAGCGGGATCGGGATGCGATCGGCGAACCACACCTTGCCATCGCGAATCGGACAGGCGAGCGCCTTGGGATCGGCGAACTCCTCCTTCAGCACGCCAAATTGCTTGAGGATCGCGGTGACCCCGTCGGGGCCGGGCGTGATCTCCAAGAGGTCGATCGCCACCGCGTCGCCCGGTTCGGCGCCGTGCACGACGATCGGCCCGGCGATGGGCGTCAGCGGGTGGCCCTCGCACTCCGGCGTGAACGGCACCGGCACGGTGCGTACGTCCTCGATCTCTGCCAGGGAGCCCAGCACCTCGATGCGGAACTCCTCGTCGGGTTGCACCTTCATCACCGGCGGCGTGTTGGGATTGATGCTGAAGAGATAGGCGTGGCGTGGCATGGAGACCTCCCCTGCCAGCGAGGCTATCAGAGGACAGGGTCGGCGATCCATTCGATCGATGCGCCGTGCGGATCGGTCCAGGCGACCGCCGAGCCGTTGACGGCCATCAGGAAATCGCCCGGCTTCGGCGGCGCGCCGGCGCCGGCGGCATGCTCGGGGAAAACGCGCGGCGATTCGTTCGATATCCAGACCGGGCAGAGCTGGCGTACCGACGCGGCAAAACGCTGGCGCTCCGCGCGATCGGCGACGTAGCCCAGCACGGCCGTGTGGAAGACCACCAGGGTCGCGCTCTTGGGCGCAAGCGCGCATAGCCGCGCGAGGTCGTCGCCCAGCAGGTCGCCCCGGTCGATCCGCGGCTTCTGAAGCGCGGCGATCTTGAGCGCGTCGCGCAGCCTGATGGCACGCTCGGTCTGCTCGGGCCAGACCAGCGTCTCGAGCCAGGCCGCTTGCGCGCGATTGGAGGCGTCGATCGGATCGAGGTCGAGACCGGCGCGCCAGACGATGAACGGCAAGGCCTCGGGAAGCGGCGTGTCGGCGCTCGCGGCGCAGGGGAATATCGGCGCCTCGATCGACAGCGGTCGAGGTGCGAACCCGCGGCGTCCATAGTCGTAGCCGTAAAAGTCGGGCAGCAGGCATAGCCCGGCAGAGGCGCCGACCTCGATCAGCGCGATCGGTTGCGGCAGGCGCGCAAGCACCGGCAGCAGCACCCCGCAGCGCGCCGGCTCGTTGGTCTGCGTCGAGCGCGCCAACATCAGTGTGCGGATGGCGTCGACGTTGTCGTGCAACGTGGTGCGGAACGCGGGCCAGTCCGGTTGCGCCCCGAAAAGGTGGCGCAACGCCGCCAGCAGCAGGTTGGGCTGCCGCTTGTCGTCAGGCAAACCCAGCAGGAAATCGAGCGTCGCGCGATCGTCGGCGATCGCCGTGGTGATGGCTTCGTAGCTCGGCGAGCGGCCGCGCGCCTCGTCCTCTGCGAAGCGGCGATAGCGGGCGGCGAGTCGCTCACGTTGATCGTCGGCCATGGCGGCGGCAGCATCGCAGGCGACGGCTCGCGTCGGAAACGGTTTGTCATGCGGCCGCCCGCGCGATTGAATGCCGGCCAAGGACGCGGGAGGACAAGCATGGCGGGCCAATACGCCACCCTGGTGCGCGACGATCGGGTGCACGGTAGCCTCTACACCGATCCGACGATCTTCGCCGAGGAGATGGATCGCATCTTCCGCCGCGGCTGGGTCTTTCTTGGCCACGAATCGGAGATCGCCGCGCCGGGCGATTGGGTGACGCGCTCGATCGGCCTCGAATCGGTGATCATGGTGCGCGATCGCGACGGCGCGATCCGCGTGCTGGCCAATCGGTGCGCCCATCGCGGCAACCGGCTGTGCTGGAAGGAGCGTGGTCACGACAGCCGATTCCAGTGCATCTATCATGGCTGGACCTTCGGCCTCGATGGCTCGCTGCGCGCGGTGTCGCACAAGGCCGGATTCGACCCCGCGCGTGGCGACATGCCGCTCGACCGCGCCGGCCAGGTCGACAGCCATCGTGGCTTCATCTTCGCCAACATGTCGGGCGACGCCGGGCCGCTTGCCGATCACCTGGGCGCCGGCGGCCGCGCGCTGATCGACCGGCTGTGCGATCTGTCGCCATCAGGCAGGATCCATTTCGGCGCTGGCTGGATCGGCCATCGCGTCGAGTCGAACTGGAAGATGTGGCCGGAGAGCGACAGCGACGGCTACCACCTTGATTTCGTGCACGCCTCGATGCTGCGCGCCGTGCCCGACAACTACTACGACGAGACGGTGATCGGCGGTGAATCGAAGAACGTTTCGCGCGCCATCGACCATGGCGGGGGCGTCAACGAGCTCGACCTGAGGCCGAGCTACCGCCGCGAGTTGGCCTGGCTGGGCACCAGTCGCGACAAGGTCGCGTCCTACTGCGCGGCGCTGGAGGCGCGGCACGGCAAGGAACGCGCCGATCGGCTCCTGTGGGACGGTCCGCCGCACGGTTTCATCTTTCCCAACCTGTTCCTCGGCGAGGGCAATGTGGCGCGCGTCGATCCCGTCGACGTCGGCGCGGTGCTGCACGTGCATACCGCGCTGCAGCTCGAAGGCGTCGATCCGGCCCTCAACCGCCGCCTGGTGCGCCAGTCCGAGGCGGGGCTGGGGCCGGCGAGCTTCATCGTGCCCGACGACGCGATCATCGCCGAGCGCATGCAGCTCGGCTTCCAGGGCCTGAAGCCGCCGCTCAACGAAAGCGACAACGGCCCGGGCTGGGTCGATCTCAGCCGCGGCCGCGCGCGCGAGAGCCACGAAGCCAACGGCACGCGCGTCGGCCATGTCAGCGACGAGACCACAAATCGCTCCTTCTGGCGCCATTACCGCCACGTCATGGAGAGCCGCGCGTGACTCCCCTGCCCGAGCAGCTGCGCCGCGAGATCGAGGATTTCCTATATCTCGAGGCGCGGCTGGCCGACGAGTCGCGCTACGACGAGTGGGAGGCGCTGGTCGCCGACGACATGCAGTACTGGGTGCCGCGCGGGCGCGCCGACTACGATCCCGCCGATCGGCTGTCCTACATCAACGACAACCGCGCCCGGCTGGCCACGCGCATCCGTCAGCTCAAGACCGGTCTGCGCCACGCACAGACGCCGCCCTCGCCGATGCGGCGTGTCGTGTCGAACATCGAGATCCTCGCCGTCGACCACGAGGCCGGCGTCTATACGGTCGGTTCGAACTTCGTGCTCTACGAGCTGGCGGTGCAGGCCGGCACGTCGTTGCGCGTCTGGCCGGGTCGCGTCACCCACCGCCTGCGCCGCGTCGAGGGCGAGCTGCGCATGGCGCGCAAGGTGGTCGAGCTGGTGACCGCCGAGGCGCCGCAGTGGAACATGGCGTTCCTGATCTGAGGCGCCCGGCCCGCTAGAATCCGAGGATGAGGGCGACCGCGACCACGAACAGGAAGCCGAACAGGATCCTGATCGGCCAGTTCAACAGGCGCTCACCGCCCCGGAACAATATCCAGGCGACAGTGACGCCCAACATGAGAATAAGCAGAAGACCAATCGCGTAACCCGGCACACCGTATCTCCACGCAGCGCTATCGCGCCGCCTAATGCCATCCCGGCCGGCACCATCTCGCGATTGGACGGTCTACGCAAGATGCCTGACGGGGCTATACGAGCGGTACGTAGTCGTATTCGCCGACGCCCTGCATGATCAGGAAGGTAAGCGACGTCTGGCCGGCGTTAGTCACCAGATGCGGTCGGCCGGCGGCGGCGACAAAGCTCTCGCCCGGCCTCAGCCGCACCTCCTGCTTGGGATCCTGCAGGAAGAGCCGCATCTCGCCTTCCAGCACGTAGAACGTGTCGCTGATGTTGCTGTGGTAGTGCCACGGCACCTTCTGCGTCGGCGACAGCCGCAGCTCGGCGATGCGGAAGCCCGGGCGTTGCAGGTGATAGGCCCGGTGCTCGGCCTCGTAGAGGTGGCTGGCGTCCTTCACCGGCGCGAGCGTGTGGGTCGTGCTCATCGCGGAAGTAGGCGCCCGGCGGGTGCCGCCGTCAACGCCGCGCTGGCCGGCTGCCGGCCAGTCGTGATAGGTGCGCGATACTCGGGGACGGGTGGCCGAGCGGTTTAAGGCACCGGTCTTGAAAACCGGCGTGGGTGCAAGCTCACCGTGGGTTCGAATCCCACCCCGTCCGCCATCCTGCCGGCCTACTCAGCGGCGCGCGCGGAGGTCGGTCCCGGCCGCAGCGCTGCGGCGAGCCGCCGGTCATAGATGTCGCGCCACGCGCCCTCGTCGTCACTAACGAAGTAGCCGCTGCGCGCGCCTCGGTAGACGCTGCCGTCCTCGACGCCGGGCGGCAGGGTACCGGATGCGTTCAATGCGCGCACCGCCATCAGCAGGCGGCGGCGCGTGCGGGTGATCATCTGGTCCGACGGACCGAGATGCTCGCGCGTGTGATCGACGATCGGCCCCATGCTCTCGGTGATCGCCTGGTCCTGCAAGTGGATGCCGTCGATGCCGCTGTAGATCGCGTTGCCGCGCTGCGCGTCGCGGTCGAGGCCCCAATCGTTGCCTTCGTTGTCGGCCATGCGCCAGCGCCCGAGCCAGTCGGTGGTGTTGGGCAGCAGCTTGTTGCCGCGCCCTGTGCCGCCGATCGGCGTGCCGTCCCGGTAGGCGGGCTGCGGCAGCGACATCGCCGACGTCGCGCGCTTCCACCAGATGAAGACGTACATCGTGTGATGGTCGTCGAGCGGCACCCAGGCGCGGCCATGGGCATGGCTGTCGAACTCGCCATTGGGTGCCTGTGTCCAGAAGGGAAACAGGAAATTGGCGAAGCGCCAGTAGGTCCGGCCCTGCCGCGCCGATCGGTAGGCGCCGTACTGCGTGCCCCACGGCACGTCGGCGACGCGGTATTGCGGCGCCCTGATGTTGACCGTGTGATAGAGCGGTTCGTCTTCGCTCAGCCTGGCGGGATCGACGTGGCCGCCGTGCAGGTAGCCGAAATGCGCGGTGTCGATCTCGCCCTCGATCGCCTGCAGGTAGTTGCAGTCGCGCTGGACCATGCTGATGTTGATCTCGTCCTCGGGCGCGTCGAGGATCTGCAGCCCCGGCAATGGTGGCGCTTGTGCGCGCGTGCCCATGTAAACCCAGACCAGCCCGGCACGCTCGATGGTGCAATAGGCGTCGGCACGGACCTTGTGCTTGAAGTCCTGCTCCGGCGGCACGCTCGGCATGTCGACGCACTGCCCTGACACGTCGAACTTCCAGCCGTGATAGAGGCAGCGTATGCCGCCCTCCTCGTTGCGCCCGAGGAACAGCGAGGCGCAGCGATGCGGGCAGCGATGGTCCATGACGCCGACCCGGCCGGCGCTGTCGCGAAAGGCGATCAGCTTTTCGCCGAGCAGCATCAGGCGCACCGGGTCGCCGTCGGCCACGAGCTCGGAGGATTTGAGCGCCGGGATCCAGTATTCGCGCATGAGCCGACCCATGGGCGTGCCAGGACCGGTCTGGGTGAGTTCCGCGCCTTCGGCCGAACTTGTCATGGGTACCTCCGGGTACCCCGGAAGGATACGCCGCCTGCGCCAAATGCAAAGGGCATGTCGCGGCGGCTGCCCGCTCAGGCGCCGTGCGGCACGAGCAGCTGGCGCACGGTGATCACCGCCTGCAGCCGGTCGAAACCCTCGTTCATCTCGTCGAGCGACACGCGGCGGCTGACCATGCGGTCGACCGGCAGCTTGCCCTGCTGGTACAGGCCGATGAAGCGTGGGATGTCGCGCACCGGCACGCAGCTGCCCATGTAGCTGCCCTTGATGGTCTTCTCCTCGCTGACCAGGGCACTCTGCGCGAAGGAGAACTTGGCGGCGATGGGCGACAGGCCGGCGCTCACCGTGGTGCCGCCCCAGCGCGTCACCATGTAAGCCGTCTCCATCGCCTTGATTGTGCCGGCGAAGTCGAAGGCGTAGTCGACGCCGCCGCTGGTCAGGTCGTGCACCTGCTGAACGTGGTTCGCTTCGCCGGCGTTGACTGTGTGGGTGGCGCCGAGCTGGCGCGCCAGGCCGAGCTTCTCGTCCGACAGGTCGATGGCGATGATGCGCCCGGCGCCCGCCAGCACCGCGCCCAACAGGCCGCTCAAACCCACGCCGCCCAGCCCGACCACCGCCACCGTGCTGCCCGGCTGGATCTGCGCGGTGTTGACCACCGCGCCCACGCCGGTGACCACGGCGCAGCCGAACAGGGCGGCGATGTCGAGCGGCAAGGTGCGGTCGATGACCACGACCGAACCGCGATCGACCACGGCGTACTCGGCGAAGCACGACACGCCCGAGGCGTGACCGATGAACTCGCCACCGCGCCGCAGGCGCTTCTGGCCCGACAGCAGCGCGCCGGCGGCGCGCGGCGCCACCGAGCGCTCGCAGATGTACGGCCGGCCCTCCAGGCAGCGCCGGCAGCGGCCGCAACTGACATTGAAGGTGAAGCAGATATGGTCGCCGACCTTCACGTCGTGGACGCCCGCGCCGACCTCGACGATCTCGCCCGAACCCTCGTGGCCCGGCACCATCGGCACCGGCCGCGGCCGATCGCCGTTGATGATCGACAGGTCGGAATGGCACAGCCCCGCCCCGCCCACCTTCACCAGCACCTCGCCCTCGCCCGGCGGATCGAGCTCGATCTCCTCGATGCTGAGCGGCCTGCTCTTGGCGAAAGGCTGCGGCGCGGAACAGGTGGTCAGCACGGCGGCGCGCATCTTCATGGCGTTGTCTCCCGGTCGATCTTGTCGGGGCGAGCTTAGAGCGAATCGCGCCTACGCGTCCTGCTTCCCGTCGCGGGCGGGCCAGCGCGCCCTTTACCGGCGCGTCCCTTCCATGCCATCGGGTATGCATGAGCCTTCGTCACGCGCCCGCCACCCTGCGCAACCGTGATCCCATCCTCGCCGTGCTGCGTCGCGTGTTGCCGCGCGACGGCACCGTGCTGGAGATCGGATCGGGCAGCGGCGAGCACGCCGCCTACTTCGCCGCCGCGCTGGCGCCGCTGCGCTGGCGACCCACCGACGCCAGCGACCGGGACTTCGCCAGCATCACCGGGTGGGCGCGCGAACATGGGGCGTCGACGGTGGAACCGCCGCGCGTTCTCGACGCCATTTCCGACACCTGGCCGACGGGTCGCGCCGACGCGATGTTCAGCGCCAACGTCATCCACATCGCACCATGGGCCGTGACCGAAGGCATGCTGCGCGGCGCCGCGCGCGTATTGCCGTCGGGCGCGCCGCTCGTGCTCTACGGCCCGTTCATGCGCGAGGGCACCCATACAGCCGCGTCGAACGCCGCGTTCGACGCCGACCTGCGGCGACGCGATCCGAGCTGGGGTATCCGCGACCTCGGCACCGTTGCCGACGTCGCCGCCACGCACGGCCTCGACCTCGACGACATCACCGAGATGCCGGCGAACAATCTGACGGTGGTGTTTCGACGCCGCTGAGCACGCCTACCTTCCCCCGCCTCCAGGCGCGCTTGCGCACCCTTGGGGGAAGGGACTTCACGCCCGATCGAGCAGCGGCGCGGGCGCGCCGAGCAGCAGCTCATAGAGCTCGACCCAACGTTTCTCGTCGGGCGCGGTGAGGATGCCGGCGGTGTCGGGCTGGGTCGGGTGATAGGGCTTGCCGTCGTGACGGCTGGCCAACCCGCCGGCCTCGCGCACCATCAAGGTACCGGCGGCGTGATCCCAGGCGCGGGTGCGGCGATAGAGCGAGAATTGGGCGCGGCCGGCAAGGATCTCTAGGTACTCCCTACCGGCGCAGTTCATGGTGCTGAGGCCGCCGAACTGTCGCTTGGCGCCGGCACGCATATTCTGCTCGACCTCGCGCTTGATCTTCCAGCCGACGAAGCCATGCGCCTTGTTCAGCGCCCCGGTCTCCGGCAGCTCGACCGTCGCGCCGTCGAGCGTCGCGCCGCCGCCTCTGGTGGCGATGGCGATGCGGCCTGTGACCGGCTCGTAGATCCAGCCGGCGACGGTCTCGCCGCGCTCGACCAAGGCCACGATCATGGCGAAGCGCTCGTCGCCGCGCGCGAAATTGGCGGTGCCGTCGAGCGGATCGACGATCCACGCGGCCTCGGCCTCGGCGATATGCGCCAGCAGGCCGGGCTCGGCGGCCACCGCTTCCTCGCCGACGACGGGCGCGCCGCGCAGGATCTTCGACAGGCCGGCGGCCAGACGCCGCTCCGACTCGACATCGGCGACGGTGACCAGATCGCCCGGGCGCTTCTCGCGGATGTCGCCGGGCTCCAAACGACGAAAGCGCGACAGCAGCTCCGCTGTCGCGCTTTCCTTCATCAGTTCGGCGACGGTCTCGATATCGGCGTCGCGGAGCATCGTGTCGAACCGCGTCGGTTCAGCCGACCACGCCCATGATGTCGCTTTCCTTGAGGATCACGTAATCGGTGCCGCCGAGCTTGACCTCGGTGCCCGACCACTTGCCGTACATCACCACGTCGCCGACCTTCACGTCGAGCGGCTGCAGACGGCCATCCTCGAGGCGCGCGCCCTTGCCGGCGGCGATCACCTTGCCCTGCTGCGGCTTCTCCTGGGCAGTGTCGGGAATGATGATGCCGCCCTTGGTCTTGGTCTCGGCATTGGTCGGCTGGACCAGGACGCGGTCGTACAAGGGCTTGAGGTTCATCTGCTTTTCCCCGGTGGCTGGATACGGCTTCGGGCGCGGTTTTAGGAACCGGCCACGCCCGCGTCAACCCCGGGGAGGAAGGTAGGGGGGCGTCAGGCCAGCTCGCGGCCCAGGCGATGCGCCAGGCGGGCTTTGGTCTCGGCGTCCATCGCCACGGTGAACACGGCGCGGTCGTCGGTCTCGTGCCGGCTGCGCACGTCGCCGTGGCGATAGAGCCAGGCGATGGTGGCGCCGTCGGCCAGCGGCAGCTCGACCTCGATCGCCGCGTCGGCCGCCGACAGGCGCTCGCCGATCGCCTCCAGCAGCGCGTCGACGCCCTCGCCCGTCACCGCCGAGATCGGGAATACCGAGCTGCGGTCGCGGCCGGTCGACGATACGGTCTCCAGTCGCGCCCGCTCGGCCATGGGCAGCAGGTCGATCTTGTTGAGCGCCTCGATCATGTCGCCCTCGGCGATGCGCTCCTCCAGCCCGAGCTCGCGCAGCACCGACTCGACATCGTGGCGCTGGCGTTCGCTGTCCTCGTGCGCGACGTCGCGCACATGCACGAGCAGGTCGGCCTCGACGACCTCCTCCAAGGTGGCGCGGAAGGCGGCGACCAGGCTGGTCGGCAGGTCGGCGATGAAGCCCACCGTGTCCGACAGCACCGCGCGCTGCCCGTTGGGCAGGCGGATCGAACGCATCGTCGGATCGAGCGTCGCGAACAGCAGGTCCTTGGCGAGCACGTCGGAGCGGGCGATCCGGTTGAACAGGGTCGACTTGCCGGCGTTGGTGTAGCCGACCAGCGCCACGGTCGGGATCGCCCCCTTCTTGCGGCCGGCGCGATGCAGGCCGCGTGTCCGCTTCACCTTCGCGAGGTCGCGCTTGATGTGCAGGATGCGCGCCTCGATCATGCGGCGATCGAGTTCGAGCTGTGATTCGCCGGGACCGCCGAGGAAGCCGAAGCCACCGCGCTGGCGCTCGAGGTGGGTCCACGACCGCACCAGCCGGCTGCGCTGGTAGTCGAGCGAGGCGAGCTCGACCTGCAGGCGGCCTTCATGCGTGCGCGCGCGCGCGCCGAAGATCTCGAGGATCAGGCCGGTACGGTCGATGACCTTGCAGTTCCAGGCCTTCTCGAGGTTGCGCTGCTGCACCGGGCTGAGCTTGGCGTCGACGATCGCCACCTTGATGTGCTGATCCGCGATCGCCGTCTTCAGGCGCTCGACGGCGCCGCGGCCCAGCAGGGTCGCGGGCACCGGCCGGCGCAAGGGCGGCGTCTCGGCGATGCGTATGTCGAGATCGATGGCGCGCGCCAGGCCCAGCGCTTCCTCGAGCACGGCGGCGCTGTCGCGCGCCGCCGGCTGATCGCCATTGACGGCCCGCTCGTGCCCGATCGGACAGATGACGGCCGCCAGGGCCGGGCCCGCGGCGGTGTCCCTGGGTTCGGACACGCGTCGACGGCGCGGCTTCTCCTCGCCGTCGATCAGCGTGCCCTCGGGGATATCGGCGGGATCAATGATCCGCGGTGGCGGCTGCGGGTGCTTTCTCATTCTCGAACAGCTGGACCGGTGTCACCGGCATGATGGTCGAGATCGCGTGCTTGTAGACAAGCTGCGAGTGACCGTCGCGACGCAGCAGGACCGAGAAGTTGTCGAACCAGGTGACGATGCCCTGGAGCTTCACGCCGTTGACGAGGAAGATCGTGACCGGCGTCTTGGTCTTGCGTATGTGGTTCAGGAAGACGTCCTGAACGTTTTGCGCTTTTTCCGACACGTTCTTGGCCCCCTTTGGTGGCTGTTGCCGAACGCCGCTCCGGTGCTCGGGATCAGGCGACACGAATACACACGCAGGTCACGTGCCGCTTACTCTAGGCAGATATAGTCCCGGCGCCGCCATACATCAACGCCCCCAGGGCCCGACAGTTCCGGGCGTAAAGTCGTGGCGGGTATGCTGAAAATTCACCCGCCGCCGGCTCCTCGGGGCGGACAAGGACCGGCAGGCAGCCGGTAGCATGTGCGCATTGCAGATCAGCGACGGTGTCGCCGACGAACCACACCGCGTCGCTGGGCCGCAGCCGGGCGTCCGATAACGCGATGGTGACCGGATCCGGCGCCGGCTTGTCGCGCGCCGCGTCGGTGGCGCCGACCACCTTGCCGAACCATCCGCTCCAGCCGAGATGGCCGACCTCGATGCGCAGCGCCGGGCCCATCTTGTTGCTGACGATCGCCAGGTAGACGCCGCGCGCGGCCAGATCGCGCAGCAGCTCGGCGGCGCCGTCGAGTGGCCGCAAGGTCTCCAGGTGGCAGGCGGTGAAGGTGCCGTAGAAGATCTCGCGTGCCTCCTCCCAGCGCTCCTCGCCGAACAGCACGGGAAAATAGTCGCGCAGCGAGCCATGGGCGCGCGCGCGCGCCTCGTCCTCGCTCCAGCGCGGCATGCCGAAGGCGGAGAAAACCGCGTTGTAGCAGCGCGTGATGGTCGGCCAGGTGTCGACCAGGGTGTTGTCCCAGTCGAAGATCACCGCGCGCGGCGGCGGCGGGGCGTCGTTCACAGGAAGGGCGCCGTCTCCGACACGGCGCGGAAGTACTCCGCGCGCAGCCGCCGGGCGGTGTCGCCGGGCTTGCCCTCGCCCACAGCCTTGCCGTCGATCCTCACGATCGGGGTCACGAACGAGGTCGCGCTGGTCATAAAGGCCTCGCGCGCGCGCTGCGCCTCGGCGATGGTGAATGGGCGTTCGGTCAGCTTGAGCTGCAGGGTCGCGGCGACCTTCGCCACGGTGCCGCGCGTGACGCCGGCCAGGATGTCGTTACCAAGCGGGCGCGTCACCAGCTCGCCCTCGGCCGTGACGATCCAGGCGTTGCTCGACGTCCCTTCGGTGACGAAGCCCTTCTCGTCCACCTGCCAGGCCTCGAAGGCGCCGTTCTCGCGCGCCTTCTGCTTGCCCAGCGCGCCGCCCAGCAGGCCGGTGGTCTTGATGTCGACGCGCTTCCAGCGCAGATCTGGCGTGCTGATCACCGCGACACCAGGCCCGGTCTCGGGCGACGGCGGCGCGGTGTGCTTGCAGGTGACGACCAGCGCCGGCTTGGCGTTCTTGGGAAAGCCGTAGTCACGCCGCGCCACGCCGCGCGAGACCTGGAAATAGACCAGGCCGTGGCGCACCAGATTGCGCCGGGCCACCTCGTGCAGCACGAACTTCAACGCCCGACGCTCGATCGGCCAGGCGATGCGCAGCTCCTCGAGCGAGCGCGCGAGCCGGTCGAGATGCGGGTCCTCGTCAAGGAAGCGGCCGTCGGCGATGCCGATCACCTCGTAGACCGCGTCGGCGAACTGGTAGCCGCGATCCTCGATATGCACCCGCGCGGAGCCATGCGGCACGTAGCGGCCATTGACGTAAGCGATACGCGACATCGGATCAGTCCCCGGAGTCTGTCATCCCGAGCGCAGCGAGGGATCCAGGGTCATCCTAGATCCCTCGCTGCGCTCGGGATGACAGATTGGATTGGTCGACCGCCACGCGTCAGCTCCCCCGCTCCTCGCCGTGAACGCCGAGCGACTTCAGCTTGCGGTGCAGCGCGGAGCGTTCCATGCCGACGAAGGTGGCGGTGCGTGAGATGTTGCCGCCGAAGCGCGTCACTTGGGCCATCAGGTACTCGCGCTCGAAGACCTCGCGCGCCTCGCGCAGCGGTAGCTGCATGATCTCGCCGCCCTTCTCCCAGCGCAGCACCGAGGGCGAGATGTCGCCGAAATCGGCCGGCAGTATGTCGGCGCGCAGCGGCGCAGCACCATCGGCCGGCGCCACGATCAGCAGATGCTCGATGACGTTGCGCAGTTGGCGCACGTTGCCCGGCCAGTCGTAGCTCTGCAGCGCCGCGATGGCGTCCTCGCCAATCTGGCGCGCCGGCAGGCCGGCGGCGGCGGCGACGCGGCGCACCAGGTGGTTGGCGAGCTCGGGGATATCGTCGCGCCGCTCGGCGAGCGACGGCACGCGTATCGGCACGACATTGAGGCGGTGGAACAGGTCCTCGCGGAAGCGGCCAGCGGCGATGTCGGGCTGCAGATCGCGCGTCGTCGCGGCGATGACGCGGACATCGACCTCGACCCTGGATTTGCCGCCATCGCGGAAGAAGGCCTGCTCCTGCAGGACGCGGATCACCTTGCCCTGGGTCGCGGCCGGCAGCTCGCCGACCTCGTCGAGCAGCAAGGTGCCGCCATGCGCCTGTTCGAAAGCGCCGAACACGGCGACGCCGTCGCCCTCGGCGTTCTCGCTGCCGAACAGCTCCATGTCGAGGCGCTCGGCCGACCAGGCGGCGCAATTGACCATGACCAACGGACCGCCGGCGCGTTTCGAGGCGCGGTGCATCAGGCGCGCCACCAGCTCCTTGCCCGAACCGGGCGGACCGCTCAGCAGCACGCGGCTGCCGGTGGACGCCACGCGATCGATCGCGGCGCGCAGCTGGCTCATCGACGGCGAACTGCCGATCAGGGTCTCCTCGCCGCCGGCGCGCTTCAGCAGCGCGGCGTTCTCGGCGCGCAAGCTCGCCGCCTCGATGGCGCGCTGCACGACCAGAAGGAGGCGGTCGGACTTGAACGGCTTCTCGATGAAGTCGTAGGCCGCCGACTTGATCGCCGCGACGGCGGTGTCGATCGTGCCGTGACCGCTGATCATCACGACGGGCACGGAGGCATCGTCGCGCTTGATGATCTTCAGCACCTCGAGGCCGTCGTGCTCGCTGCCCTGCAGCCAGACGTCGAGGATCACCAACGACGGCCGGCGCGCGCGGAACGCCTCGACCGCCTCGCGGCTGTCATGCGCGCGACGCGTGGCGTAGCCTTCGTCCTCGAGGATACCCGCGATCAGTGTACAGATATCGCGCTCGTCGTCGACGATGAGGATTTCGTGGGCCATGGGGTGGGGGTCGGAGGCTCTATATGTGGGCCATCAGCTGGACGCGGCGGCGCTCGCCGGACGGGCCTGGGACGTGGCGCGCTGGAATAGCAAAGAGATGCGGGCTCCGCCACCCTCGCGATCTTCGAGCGTTAGCGCGCCGCCGTGGTCTTCCATGATCTTCTTGACGATCGCCAGGCCAAGCCCCGTACCCTTGGCCCGCGTGGTCACATAGGGCTCGGCCAGCCGCTCGCGGCCCTCGCGCGGCAGGCCCTTGCCGTTGTCCTCGATGATGACACGCACCTCGCCACCGCGATCGAGCAGGCGCAGGCTGATCTGGCCTGGCGGCAGCTTGCCGCCATCCGGCGGCGGTGCGCGTCCCTCGATCGCCTCGCCGGCGTTCTTCAGCAGGTTGGTCAGCGCCTGGCCGATCTGGCGCCGGTCGCAGACCACGATCGGCGGCGCCTCGGGCAGCTCGGCGATGAATTCGATCTGCGGCTGGGCGGTGCGCTGCAGGAACAACGCCTGCTGGCAGAGTTCCTTGATGTCCTCGTTGGCCAGCGTCGGCCGGGGCATGCGAGCGAAGGACGAGAACTCGTCGACCATGCGGCCGATGTCGCCGACCTGCCGCACAATGGTGTCGGTGCAGATGGTGAAGGTGTCGGGATCGTCGGTGATCTGGCGCAGATACTTGCGCTTGAGCCGCTCGGCGGAGAGCTGGATCGGCGTCAGCGGATTCTTGATCTCGTGCGCGATGCGGCGCGCCACATCGGCCCAGGCGGCCATGCGCTGCGCCGTCATAAGGTCGCTGACGTCGTCGAAGGTCACGACGTTGCCGCTGATTTCGTCCTCGCCCAGCTCGGTGGAGATACGCACCAGCAGGGTGCGCGACACGCCGTCGCGGCGAATCTCGATCTGCCGCTGGTAGGCGCGGTCAGGCCGGGCGCGCGCCTGCTCCAGCGCGTCGCCCAGCTCGGGCAGCACGTCGGGCAGCCGGCGGCCCTCGATCTCGTCGGACGGCAGGCCCAACAGGTCGGCGGACGAGCGGTTGGCGCGCAGCACCTCGCCCGAGGCGCCGATGCTGAGCACGCCGGCGGAGACGCCTGACAGGATCGCCTCGGTGAGCTGGCGGCGCTCGTCGAGCTGGCGGTTGGCGTCGACCAGGTCGCGACGCTGCTCGTCGAGCTGGCGGGCCATGCGGTTGAAGGCGCGCACCAGCCGCTTGAGCTCGCCATCGGCGCCGTCCTCGGATACCCGCGCCGAGAGGTCGCCCTTGCGCACCTGGTCGGCCGCCGTCATCAGATTGCCGATCGGCTGCGCCAGCCGCGAGGCGAAGGTCAGGGCCAGCCACACCGCCGACAGCAGCATCAGCACGGCGATCACGGCGTAGACCGCGAAGACGCGCAGCTGGTTGTCGATCGAGTTGTTCTCCAGCTGTGTCAGGAAGGCGTCGGCGCGCGTGATCTGGTCGACATGGAACCACAGACCGGGATCGACGGTGTGGCCGGTCACCAGGAACAGCTCGCCGCCGGTGAACAGGTGCAGCACGACATAGACGCCGGTCTGCCGGAGTTCGATCAACGCGCCGGCTTCCGCCGCTGCGCGCGCCATCGAGGGGGGCGGCGGCACGTAGGACGGCGCGACACGGCCCGGCAGCAGCGCGACCGAGGCGATGGCCGTGCCCGACGAATCGACGATCAGCGCGTCCATCAGGGTCGGCAAGCCGGCCGCGAGCCGACCGAGCGCCACCTGCGCGCGGTCGGCGTCGCCGACCGTTTCAGGACCGAGCTGCTGCAGCGCGCTCGACAGTCGTTCGACATCGGCCAGCACGGCGGCGCGCTGCGGCTCGAGCGCCGTGTTGCCGATCAGGCGGGCGCTGTCCATGCCACGCGCGATGCGCTCGTTGACGAATTCCTGCAGGCCGATCGACAGCCAGTAGCCCGACACCATGGCGACGACGAAGGTCGGCACCACGGCGAACAGGCCGAACAACAGCACCATGCGCACATGCAGGCGCGCGCCGGCGGCGCCGCGGCGCTGCTCCATCAACGTGCGCACGACGCGGGCGACGACCACGGCGGCGAGGCCGATGGCGATGACGATGTCCGCCGCCAGCAGGCCGCCGACGAACCAGCGATTGGCGAAGGTCATCGGCAGCAGGCCGCCGAACGCCGCGTAGGTGAGCGCGCCGGCAGCCATCGCCAGCACGACCAACGCCAGCGCCGCGACGCGTCCGGTGAACAGCTGCCCGACGCGCGACAGCAGGACGATCTGGGGTTGCCGCGGAGCGGAGGCCGATGGAACGCTCATTGCACCGTAGTCTTGGGCGGCGGCGCGCTGGGCGCACCGGCCAGGGGATAATAGTTTATCACAGGATCGATCCCGGCGCAGATGCCGCCATAGGGCGTTTCACCGCGTCATCCCGAGCGAAGTGGAGGATCCAGGGGTACTTCGGCCAAGCCAAGGTGCCGCCGTTCGCGCCACTGCAGGGTCCTCCGCGCGCTCAGGGCGACGGGGAATGGCTTACCGTGGCCGCCAAACCTATCGCGGGCTGCGCACCACCTGGACGTCGAGCTCGCGGATTTTCTTGCGCAGGGTGTTGCGGTTCAAGCCCAGAAGCTGCGCCGCCTTGACCTGGTTGCCGCGCGTGACACCCAAGGTCAGCGCCAGCAGTGGTCGCTCCATATCGGCGAGGACGCGGTCGTAGAGGCCGTCGGGCGGCAGGCTTTCCTTGTGGGCGGCGAAATAGTCCTTGAGATGGCGCTCGACCGCTTCGCTCAGAGTCTCGACGCTCGACGGCGCGCTGACGGTGGCGCCATTGGCCGCCGGCGCGGTCGCTGTCGCCGGCGCGCCGACCTGTTCGGCGAGCTCCGCCTCGATGATGTCCGCGGTGATGACCTCCTGTGAGTAGAGCGCCGCCAGGCGGCGCACCAGATTCTCCAGCTCGCGCACGTTGCCGGGCCAACGATAGGCCTTCATCAGCGCCAAGGCCTCGGGCGCCAGCACCTTCTCCGGCAGGCCGTCGGCCGCCGCCTTGCGCAGATAGTGATGGGCCAGCTCGGGAATGTCCTCGGGCTTGTCGCGCAAAGGCGGCAGGCGGATCGGCACGACGTTGAGGCGATAGAACAGATCCTCGCGAAACAGGCCCTGCTGGATCAGGCGGCGCAGATCCTGGTGCGTCGCGGCCACGATGCGGGCGTTGGCGCGGATCGGTTGGCGGCCGCCGACCGAGGTGTACTCGCCCTCCTGCAGGACGCGCAGCAGGCGGGTCTGTGCCTCGATCGGCATGTCGCCGATCTCATCGAGGAACAAGGTGCCGCCGGCGGCCTGCTCGAACTTGCCGGCCATGCGCTGCGTGGCGCCGGTGAAGGCGCCGCGCTCGTGGCCGAACAGCTCGCTTTCGATCAGCTCGCGCGGGATCGCTGCCATGTTGATGGCGACGAACGGCCCGCTGCGCCGCTTGCCGTAGTCGTGCAGCGCGCGCGCCACCAGCTCCTTGCCGGTGCCGGACTCGCCGGAGATCATCACCGAGAGGTCGGTCGACATCAGCCGCGCCAAGGTGCGGTAGATCTCCTGCATTGCCGGCGAGCGGCCGATCAGCGGCAGGCGTTCTCCGTTCGCATTCTCCGGCAGCTCGGGCTCGACGCCGCGCGCCGTCTGGCTGGCGAGCGCGCGGCCGACCACCGATACCAACTCCTTCAGGTCGAAGGGCTTGGGCAGGTACTCGAAGGCGCCGCGCTCGGCGGCGCGCACGGCGGTGAGCAAGGTGGTCTGCGCGCTCATGACGATGATGCGCAGATCGGGACGCAGCTTGCGGATGCGCGGGATCAGGTCCAGCCCGTTGTCGTCGGGCATGACGACGTCGGTGATCACCAGATCGCCGATACCGTCCTGAATCCAGCTCCACAGATTGGCGGCGTTGCCGGTGCAGCGCACGTCGTAGCCCTGGCGACCGAGCGCCTGGCTGAGCACCGTGCGGATCGCCTTGTCGTCGTCGGCGACGAGGATGACGGCGTTGGCGTGGGACATTGAGAGGCTCCGTTGCCTAGCCGCCGGGACGCCACGGCTCTTCGCGCGTCACCGGCTGCATGGGCAGCATGACGTTGAAGACCGTGCGCCTCGGCTCGCTGTCGAACTCGACGACCCCTCCGTGGTCATTGACGATCTTGGCCACCAGGGCGAGTCCGAGCCCAGTGCCGTTGACCTTGCTGGTGACGAACGCGTCGAACACCTGCTCGCGAATCGCGTCCGCGATGCCCGGACCGTTGTCCTGCACCGAGACGACCAGCGGCAGATGCACCTTGGTCCGCACGCCCGGAACGGCAAGCCGCACGCCTTGCCGATAGGCGGTCGAGAGGATGATCTCGCCGCCTTCCTCCGGGACCGCCTCGCAGGCGTTCTTCACCAGATTGAGAAACACCTGGATGAGCTGGTCGCGATTACCCCAGACCGGGGGAAGCGACGGGTCGTAGGTCTCGACGAAGCGCACGCGTCGGCCGAAGCCGGCCTCGGCGACCTTGCGCACGTGGCCGAGCACCTGATGGATGTTGATCGGGCCGCGCTCGACGGGGCGGCCGTCGGCGAAGGCTTCCATGCGGTCGACCAGGGCGACGATACGGTCGGTCTCCTCGCAGATCAGCTGGGTGAGCTCGCGTTCGTCCTCGCCGAGCGATTGCTCGATGAGCTGCGCGGCGCCCCGAATGCCCGACAGCGGGTTCTTGACCTCGTGCGCCAGCATCGAGCCCATGGCGCTGACCGAACGCGCCGCGCCCCGGTGCAGCATCTGGTTGTCGATCTTGCGCGCGATCGACTGCTCCAGCAGCGAGATCACCACGCGATCGTCGCCGTCCTGCACCGGCGCCATCTGGATGGCGACGAAGCGCGCGCCGATGCGCGGCGAGCTCAAGGTCAGGCCGCTCTCGCTCACCGCCGCCGCGCTCAGCCTGACCTGTGTCAGCAGCGAGAAGGCGGGCGAGTCGTGGGGCAGGAACTCGCCGAGCGGATGGCCGATCAGCAGCGCCGCGCCGGTGCCGAAGAACTGCTCCGCCGCCGGGTTGGCGTAAAGGATGGTGTCGTCGCCGCCGACCACGAGGGTCGCCTCGACCAGCGCGGCGAGGATCGCGTCGGCGGTCGGCGCCGGATCGCCCGATCGGGATCGCGCGACGGCGGCGGCGCGCGGGCTCATCTCAGGCCGCCTCGCGCTCGGGCACGTAGGTGCGGGTCTCGCCGCGATCGATGGCGGCGGCGTAGAACGCGGCCACAAGGCGGCGCACCTCGTCCGGGTCGGCGACGCGATTGACCGTCGAGCGGAACTCGGCCGAGCCCGGCAGGCCCTTGGAGTACCAGCCGATATGCTTGCGCGCCATGCGCACGCCGGCATGCGCGCCGTAGTGGGCGAGCGTGTCCTCGTAGTGGCGTGACAGCAGCTCGTACTGGTGCCGCAGCGGTGGGTCGGCCGGCCGCTCGCCGGTGCGCAGGAACTGCGCGACCTGGCGCAGGAACCAGGGCCGACCATAGGCGCCGCGGCCGATCATGACGCCGTCGGCGCCGGACTGGCCGAGCGCCATCGCCGCGTCGTCGTAGGAGACGATGTCGCCGTTGACGATCACCGGCAGGCGCGTCGCCTCCTTGACCGCGCGGATGAAGGCCCAGTCGGCGCGGCCCTCGTAGAACTGGCAGCGCGTGCGGCCGTGCACGGTGATCATGCGGATGCCGCTCTGCTCGGCGATGCGCGCAAGGCTGGGCGCGTTCTGCGTGCGCTCGTCCCAGCCCTTGCGCATCTTGAGCGTCACCGGGATCTTCACCGCCTTGACGGTGGCCTCGAGGATTTTGGCGGCGTGCACCTCGTCGCGCATCAGCGAGGAGCCGGCATGGCCGTTGACCACCTTCTTCACCGGACAGCCGAAATTGATGTCGATGATGTGCGCGCCGCGGTCCTCGTTGAGCTTGGCCGCCTCGGCCATCACCTCGGGCTCGCAGCCGGCGAGCTGCACCGCCATCGGGTTCTCGTCCTCGCCGCGCGCGGCCATCAGCAGGGTCTTGCGGTTCTCGCGGATCATCGCCTGGCTGGCGATCATCTCCGACACCACCAGCCCTGCTCCCTCGCTCTTCACCAGCCGGCGGAACGGCAGGTCGGTGACGCCCGACATCGGTGCCAGGATTACCGGCGCCTCCAGGGTCACGGGACCGATCACGATCGGTTGTAATTCATTCGTGCTCATTTTTTAGGCAATTTCCGATCTGCGCATTTCATGACCACACAGCTAGCGCGTCGCCCCGGCACTTTCAACGCTATATATTCATTCGATGCCCCCCTCCGCCGTCCCGCGAACCGCCGCGTTGATCGTCGCCGCCGGCCGTGGCCACCGCGTCGGGGCGCCCCTGCCGAAGCAATATCTGGGCCTGTCGGGCGTCGCTGTGCTGCGCCACGCCGTCCAGGCCTTCGCCAGCCATCCCCGGATCGAGCGGGTTCAGGTGGTGATCGCCGCCGCCGACCGACCGCTCCATGACGCCGCCCTGAGCGGGCTCGACCTGCCGGCGCCGATCATCGGTGGCGCCACCCGGCAGCGCTCGGTGCTCAACGGGCTGGAGGCCTTGGACGGATACGGGTTCGACCTGGTCGCCATCCATGACGCGGCCCGTCCGCTGATCGACGCCGACACCATCACCCGCACCCTGGAGGCGGCCAACCGGGAGGGTGTCGATGGCGCGCTGGCGGCCCTGCCGCTGGCCGACACGCTCAAGCGCGGCAACGCCGATACGATGGTCGCGGCCACCGTCCCACGTCAGGGCCTGTGGCGCGCCCAGACGCCGCAGGTCTTCCGTTTCGAGCGCATCCTCGCCGCCCACCGCGCCGTCGCCGCGCTGGGCGACGACGAGGCCACGGCGCTGACCGACGACGCGGCGGTTGCCGAGACCGCCGGCTACCGCGTGGCCCTGGTCGAAGGCGCCGAGCGCAATTTCAAGATCACCACCAGCGCCGATCTCGCGCGCGCCGAACGGGAGCTGGACGGACCGATGGAAACCCGCACCGGCACCGGCTTCGATGTCCACGCCTTCGGCCCCGGCGACTCGGTCACGCTCTGCGGCGTGCCGGTGCCGCACAGCCACGGCCTGGCCGGCCACTCCGACGCCGACGTCGCGCTGCACGCGCTGACCGACGCGCTCCTGGGCACGATCGGCGCCGGCGACATCGGCCAGCACTTCCCGCCGTCCGATCCGCGATGGCGGGGCGTGTCGTCCGATCGCTTCCTGCGCCACGCCGCCGATCTCGTGGCCAGGCGCGGCGGCCGCGTCGTCAACCTCGACCTGACCATCATCTGCGAGCGCCCCAAGGTCGGCCCGCATCGCGAGCGCATGCGTGTGCGCATTGCCGGGATCCTCGGCATCGCCATCGACCGCGTCGCGGTGAAGGCGACGACGACGGAGAAGCTGGGGTTCACCGGCCGCGGCGAGGGCATCGCCGCGCAGGCCCTCGCCACGGTCGTCGTGCCGGTTCAGGAGCAGACATGACCGACGCCTTCTTCCCTGGCGCCTGGCGTGCCCTGGCCACCGATCTGCTCGACCGCTACCGGCGCGCGGGCCTGAAGCTGGCGACCGCCGAGTCGTGCACCGGCGGCCTCGTCGCCGCGACCCTGACCGCGATCCCCGGCTCGTCCGATGTCGTCGATCGCGGCTTCGCCACCTACTCCAACGAAGCGAAGGAGAAGATGCTCGGCGTGCCGCGCGTCACGCTGCTGTCCTACGGCGCGGTGAGCGAGCCCGTGGCGCGCGCCATGGCCGAAGGCGCGTTGGCGGAGTCAGGCGCCGATGTCGCGGTCTCGATCACCGGCGTCGCCGGGCCGGGCGGCGGCAGCGCCGAGAAGCCGGTCGGGCTGGTACATTTTGGTTGCGCGCGACGCGGCCGTCCGACGGTGACGGCGCGGCACGTGTTCCCTGGCGATCGCGACGAGATCCGAGCCCGCGCGGTCGAGACGGCGCTCGCGCTGTTGTGCGAAGCGGTGTGAGCGGGTGACGCCCGCTGGCGCCAGTTGCCCTTCGGCGTACCTCGCGGTGACCAGATCGACGGCGCCCATCGACATCGCCCCGTTCAGCGCGCGGCATTTCTGGCGTGGAGCTTCCGGTACTGCGATGGCGTGAGGCGGACGGATTTGCGAAACTGGCGCGTGAAAGCGGCCTGGTCGCTGTAGCCGCAATCCTGGGCGATGCGGCTGATCGAGTCGGTGGAATGCCGCAGTCGGCTGCACGCGAGCTCAATGCGGGCGCGCATCAGATACTGCCCCGTTGTCACGCCGAATAGCGCCCGCATGCGCAGGTCGAGCTGGAACGTCGACAGCCCCGCGCGCTTCGCCAGGTCGCCGACGCGCAGCGGCGCATCGATGTGCTCGTGGAGATAGTCGATCGCGCGCGACAGGCTTGTCAGGTCGTCCGGCGCGCGCGACGGCGCCTGCAGGTCGCGAGAGATACCGCACAGGCCGACGACCCGCCGGTCCCGGCCCATCAGCGGTTCCTTCCAGGTCAGGCACCAGCCCTCCTCGCCGCCGGGATAGAGGTGCAGCTCGAGTTGCCCGTGGACAGGTCGGCCGGAGGTGATCACCGAAAGATCCTGCGCCATGATCCGCTCGCCCAGCACGCCGCGGAACACGTCGCCGGCGGTTCGGCCGATCAACTCACTCTTGTCTTTGGCGCCGGTCCGCGCGACCAGCGTCTGGTTGACCGCGGCATAGCGGCCTTTCGCGTCTTTGAGGAAGAACACCGTATCGGATACCGCGTCGAACAATTCGTCGCCGCCGTAGGGGCGATCGAGCGCGGCGAGCAGACGAAGGCGGGCGTCGTCGGGGGAAGGTGTGCTGTGGCGCATGGCGATCGAAGGGATTGTGCCGATTCCTGACAGGCCACTGCGTGTTTCGCCAAGACAAGCCTAGCACGGCGCCGCCATCATGTACCGAATCGAAAGGTCTCGATGCGGGACTGTCGAACCGTGGGACGAGAGGGAGAACCATGGCATCCAGGATCTTCACCGGCACCATCCCGGCGCTCATGACACCGTGCACCGATCGGCGCGAACCGGACTTCGACGCGCTGGTGCGCAAAGGCAAGGAGCTGGTCGGGCTGGGCATGTCGGCGGTGGTCTATTGCGGCTCGATGGGCGACTGGCCGCTGCTGTCCGACGAGCAGCGCCAGGAGGGCGTCGCGCGGCTGGTTAAGGCCGGCGTGCCGGTCGTCGTCGGCACCGGCGCGCAGAGCCCGATGCGCGCGGTCGCGCTGGCGGCCCACGCCAAGCGGGTCGGCGCGCAGGGCCTGATGATCATCCCACGCGTGCTGTCGCGCGGCTCCTCGGCGGCGGCGCAGCGGGCGCATTTCGAGGCGGTGCTGGACGCCGCCGACGGCCTGCCCTCCGTCATCTACAACAGCCCCTACTATGGCTTCGAGACCAAGGCCGAGCTGTTCTTCGCCTTGCGCCAGAAGTACCGGCACCTGGTCGGCTTCAAGGAGTTCGGCGGCGCCGCGGCCCTGCGCTACGCCGCCGAGCACATCGCCGGCGCCGATCCCGACGTCATGCTGACGGTCGGCGTCGACACCCAGGTCGTGCACGGCTACGTGAATTGCGGCGCGGTCGGCGCCATCACCGGCATCGGCAACGTGCTGCCGAAAGAGGTGCTGCACCTTGTGGCGCTGGCTCAGAAGGCCGCGGCCGGCGACTCCCAGGCACGCCGCAAGGCCGAGGAACTCGACCGCGCGCTCGGCGTGCTGTCGTCGTTCGACGAGGGCGTCGACCTCGTACTGTTCTACAAGCACCTGATGGTCGTCGAGGGCAACCCGGAATACGCGCTGAACTTCTGCGCCACCGACCAGCTGACGACCAGCCAGAAGCACTACGCCGAGAGCCAGCTGAAGCTCTTCAAGGAATGGTACCGCACCTGGTCGAAAGCCAACGCCTGAGCGCTCGATGCGGGTGATCGACAGCCACACCGAGGGCGAGCCGACGCGGGTGATCGTCGATGGGGGACCGCCGCTGGGCGCCGGCCCGCTCGCCGCCCGCCGCCAGCGTTTCGCCGACGCCTTCGACCGCTACCGTAGCTTCACGATCAACGAGCCGCGCGGCTACGACGCGCTGGTCGGCGCGTTGCTCTGCGAGCCGCAGTCGCCGGGCTGCGTGGCCGGTGTGATCTTCTTCAACAATGTCGGCTACCTCGGCATGTGCGGCCACGGCGCCATCGGCACCGCAGTGACCTTGGCCCATCTCGGCCGGATCGGCCCGGGAACGCACCGGTTCGACACGCCGGTCGGCGTGGTGCAGGTCGAACTCGCGGCCGGCAACGAGGTGACGATCGAGAACGTCGCCAGCTACCGCCATCGCGAGGCGGTGCGCGTCGATGTGCCGGGCCTCGGCACGTTGACCGGCGACGTGGCCTGGGGTGGCAACTGGTTCTTCTGCGTCAACGACGCGCCGGTCGCGCTCGTCATGGCGAATGTCGCGGAGCTGACGCGCCAGGCCGAGGCGGTGACGGCGGCGCTCAAGGCACAAAACATCACCGGCCGCGACGGCGCGCCGGTCGATCATATCGAGTTCTACGGCACGCCCAGCCGCCCCGGCATCGACAGCCGCAACTTCGTCCTGTGTCCGGGTGGCGCCTATGACCGCTCACCCTGCGGCACCGGCACCAGCGCCAAGATCGCCTGCCTCGCCGCTGCGGGAAAGCTGGCCCCCGGGCAGCCTTGGGTGCAGGAAAGCATCGTTGGCGGCATCTTCACGGCGCGCTATCGGCGCGACGCTTCGGGCGAGATCATCCCCAGCATCACCGGCCGCGCCTATATCACCGGCGAGGCCACCCTCTTGCGACACCCTGATGATCCCTTCGGCGACGGCCTGCCCGTGGCGGGACGGTAGATGACCGTGCCAAGCGCCCTCTCCGACCGCGTCCTCGACGAGTGGATCGCCTTCGCCGTTGAGTTGGCCGATACCGCGCACGCGATGTTAGCGCCGGCCGGGCGGGTTCGGCCCGACGCCGAAACCAAGCCCGACCGCAGCTTCGTCACCCGCTTCGATCTCGAGATCGAGGCACGGCTGCGCGTCCTGATCGCCGATCGTTACCCGTCGCACGGCATCCTGGGCGAGGAAGGCGGGCCGACCGCCATCGACGCCGAGCTTGTCTGGGTCCTCGACCCGATCGACGGCACCGCGCCGTTCATCGCCGGCTCGCCGGTCTACGGCACGTTGATCGCGCTCACCCACAACGGCGCGCCGATCATCGGCGTGATCGACCAGGCGGCGACACCGGATCGCTGGATTGGCGCCCGCGGCCGGACCACCCGTCATACCGACGGTCCCTGCCGTGCACGTGCCTGCGATGCGCTATCGCGCGCGATCCTGACATCGAGCAATCCCGACTTCTTTTCCGACCGGGAACGGCCCGCCCTCGACGCGCTGCGGACGGCCACGGCGTGGCGGATCTACGGGACGGCCTGCATGGCCTACGGTCTTCTCGCCTCGGGACGCACCGACCTGGCGATCGACACCGGCTTCCAGGTCTACGACTTCGCGCCCTTCGTGCCGATCGTCGAGGGCGCCGGCGGCGCAATCACCGATTGGGAGGGACGTCCCCTCACCTTGACCAGCGGCCCGCGCGTGCTCGCCGCCGGCGACGCCGCCCGCCACGCCGAGGCCCGCGCCCTGATCGAGGCCGCCCTTTCGACCTGACATGGGGAGCCAGGCTTCATGAAGATCGCCATCGAGGAGCTGGGCATCCGCTACGACAGCAAGCGCGTCATCGATGGCCTGTCGCTCACCATCGAGCCCGGCACGCTGTTCACCCTGCTCGGCCCCAGCGGTTGCGGCAAGACGACCTTGCTGCGCGCCATTGCCGGCTTCGTGCCGGTCGAGTCCGGCCGGCTGTTGTTCGGGGCCAATGATGTGGCCCACTTGCCGGCCCACAGGCGCAACATCGGCATGGTCTTTCAGGACTACGCGCTGTTCCCCGACAAGACGGTATTCGACAACGTGGCCTACGGCTTGCGCGCCCGGCAGGTCGTCGAGAGCGCGATCACGACACGTGTCGGAGAAGCGCTCGAACGGGTCGGCCTTGTTGGCCTCGATGCTCGGCGTCCGGCGGCTCTGTCGGGCGGCCAGCGGCAGCGCGTCGCGCTGGCCCGCGCGCTGGTCATCAAGCCCGACGTCCTGCTGATGGATGAGCCGCTGTCGAATCTCGACGCCAAGCTGCGCCATCAGGTGCGCGCCACCATCGTCGAGCTGCAACGCGAGGCGCGCATCACCACGATCTTCGTGACCCACGACCAGGACGAGGCGCTGGCCATGTCCGATCACATCGGCGTCATGAACGCGGGTCGTCTCGAGCAGGTCGGCACGCCCGCCGAGATATACCGGGCGCCGCGCACCGGCTATGTCGCCGACTTCATCGGTGCCGCCAATGTCGTGGATGTGTCACTGGCCACGCCGGCCGTGGCGAACACCGCCGTCACCGCCGAACTCGGCGGGCGTCCTCTCGCCGGGCATGCGCCACAGCCCGTGCCAGCCGGCGCCGCCAAGTTGGTCGCTCGGCCCGAGGATATCGGCGTATCGCCTGCCGTTGGCGCCGCGCCGGGCGCGATCACAGCCCGGGTGCGGCAGCGCCAGTATCTCGGTTCCAAGACCAGTTATGTCATGACGCTCGTCGGCGGCCAGAAGCTGGCCGTCGATTGCTGGGGCACGGGCCACGACAGCTATGCGGTCGATGACGAGGTCGCCTTGTCCTTCGACCCCGCCAAGACGTTGGTGCTGGCGTCATGAGCGTCGATCTTCGCTCGATCTGGACGTGGCTGTCGCTGGCGCTGCTGGCCCTGCTCGTGGTGTTCATGCTCTATCCTGTCGCGAACATCTTCTACGGCAGCTTCGGCGTGGACGGCGGCAAGGGGTCGGGCTGGGCGACCCTGATCGGCGATCCGAAGTACGTGCGCGCGATTGGCAACACGATCCTGCTGGGCGTGCTCGTTACAATCGCGGCGCTCGCCGTCGGCGTACCGCTGGCCTATCTCAGCGCGCGCTACGACTTCCCTGGCAAGGGCATCGTCTCGATCCTGCCGATCATCACCCTGGTGACGCCGGAGGTGATCGTGGCCCAGACCTGGCTGATGCTGCTGGGCAACAACGGCCTGCTGCGCCGCTGGCTGCTCGAGGTCGGCGTCACCCTGCCGAGTTTCTACGGCTGGTTCGGCCTCGTCGCCGCGATGACCTTCATCTACTACACCTACGCCTATATCGGCACGCTGGCGGCGATTCGCGGCTTTGACGTCCAGCTCGAGGAGGCGGCGCAGAGTCTCGGTACTTCGCCCGTGCGCTCGCGCTGGAAGGTGCTGCTGCCCGTCGTGCTGCCGTCGGTGCTGGCCAGCGCCCTGCTGATCTTCACCCTGGTCGTGGGCAATTTCGCGCTCGCCATGATCCTCGGCGGACGGGTCGAGCTGCTATCGGTGATGACCTACCAGGCCGCAGTCTCTGAGACGAGCGCCAACCCGGTGCTGCAGAGCACGCTGGCCAGTGTGTCGACCGCTCTGGTGATGATCGTGTTGTTCGCGCAGCGCTGGATCGTGTCGCGTGGTCGCTTCGAGGTGACTCAGGGTCGCGTCGCGCGACCCGCACGCCTGTCCGGGCTCGCGGCCGGGCTGTTCGCGCTCGTCGGCGGCGCGGTTGTGCTGATCTCGCTCATGCCGCTGATGGCCGTGATCGCCGGTGCCTTCACCCGGGCGCGCGGGCCGGTGATGCGCTGGGGCGAATGGACCACGGCCAATCTCGAGCGCGTGTTGATCAATGCGCCGGGACCCATGGTCAACACGCTGACCTACGCCGCGGCGGCGACGGCGATCGCCATCGTGCTCTCGGCCCTGCTCGGCTACCTCATCGTCAAGCGCAACAACGCGTTGACCATGACGCTCGACTACCTGACGGCGATTCCGCTCGCCCTGTCGGGCACCGCTCTCGGTATCGGCCTGATTCACGCCTTCAACGGGGGCTGGTTGCCGCTGACCGGGACCGCGGCGATCATCGTGCTCGCCTACATCATCCGGCGCTTGCCGTTCGGCCTGCGCAACGCCTCCTCTACGCTCTACAATATCCCCCGCTCGATCGAGGAAGCCTCGGTCAGCCTCGGCGTGCCGCCGGGCCGAACCTTCCTCAGGGTCGTGCTGCCCCTGATGGTGCCGGCCCTGGCGGCGGCGGCGGTGCTGACCTGGACAACCACCGTCGCCGAACTATCGGCGTCGATCATCGTTTACTCGGGCGGCAGAGAGACCATGCCGATCCAGATCTTCAAGCTGATCGACAGCAACCTGATGGCGCAGGCCTCGGCCTACGGCCTGATCCTGATCGCGGTCATCGTGGTGCCAATCGTCGTCGCGACCAAGCTGTTCAGGGTCGATCTTTTCTCGTCGCGGTCGTAAGCGACGCATGTGTACCAACGGGCGCTACCACATGAAATTCGAGGAGGACCTGCCATGATCCCGACGCTTACACGCCGCGCCGCTCTGGCCGGGCTCGCCGCCGGCGGCCTCCTGCCGACGCTGGCGCGCACGGCCGCTGCCCAGGCCGCGGCCCAGGCGATCATCTACACCTCGAACTCCGCCCAGGCCGTCGAGGCGGTGATGGACGTGGCGCGCGCCCAGTTGCCGAAGCTCAAGATCAGCACGGTCACCGGCGGCAGCGGCCAGCTGCTGCGCCGGATCGAGGCCGAGGCGGCCAAGCCGCAGGGCGATGTCTTCTGGTCGTCGAGCGCCAACACGATGGGCGCTTTCAGCCAGTTGTTCGAGCCCTACAAGGTCAAGGATTCCGCCGCCTTCGTCGAAAGCCTGCGCCACCCGAAGGATCAGTGGACGGCGGCGAACATCCACGTCGCAGTCATCATGATGAACAGCGCCCAGCTGCGCGGCCTGCCCGCGCCCAAGAGCTATGCCGATCTGCTCGACCCGAAGTTCAAGGGCAAGGTGACCATCGCCGATCCCGCCAACTCCTCGACCGCGTACACGATCCTGTGGGGCGTCGAGAAGATGCTGGGCGCGGCCGGGCTCAAGGCGCTCGCCAACAACGTCAAGGTGACCGCGTCGGCGCCGACCGTGCTGCGCAGCGTCGCCCAGGGCGAGTACCCGTTGGGCCTGACCTTCGAATCGAACGCCTATACCTACGTCGCCGGCGGCCAGAAGGAGATCAAGCTGGTCTACGCGGCGGACGGCACCTTCACGACGCCGGAGTTCTTCGCGCTGATCAAGGGCGCGCCGGCCGGCGCGGCGGCGCGGCAGGTCTGCGACCTGCTGGCCTCGAAAGAAGCGCAGATCGCGTTGCTCGAAAATGCCTTCCGCCGCCCGGCGCGCACCGACATCGAGGTCGGCAAGCACGCCGACCTGCCGGAGTTGGCGAAGATCAAGGTGTTCGCAATCGACGAGGACGAGGCCGCCGCACAGCGCAAGCCGTTCCTCGAGCGCTGGGCCGCACTGGTCGCCGCGGCCGGCAACTGAACGGTCGGAGGTCGATCATCTGATCGATGGCCGTTCCAGCGTGAACTCAGGGGGATCTATGCGGCCACCCTGGATCCCTCTCTACGCTCGGGATGACAGTGGTGGTGTAGCGCGCCCGACTGCGAAGCCTTAGGCCGGCCGCGCCCGGGGTACCGCGCCGTAGAGCTTGGCGGCGCGGCCTTCGAAGGCGGCGACCATGCGGCGCACGGCCTCGTGGAACAGGATCTCGACGGTCGCCTGCAGCAGCAGTGACTTGAACTCGAAGTCGACGAAGAACTCGACGTCGCAGCCTTCCGGATGCGAGTGGAAGATCCAGTGGTTCTCCAGCCGTTTGAACGGACCATCGGCGTAGACCGTGTCGATGCGTGGCCCGCCTGGATCGTCCGGCTGCAGCGTGACCTTCGAGGTGAAGCGCTCGCGGAACAGGCGGAAGCCGATGACCAGGTCGGCGACGATCTGCGCGCCCTCGCGCTTGCGGATGCGCGCGCCGATGCACCACGGCAGGAACTGCGGATAGGCCTCGATGTCTGCCACGAGGTCGAAGAGCTGGCGCGGCGTGTAGGGCAACACCCGCCGTTCGCGATGAACCGGCATGCGCGCTCAGCCTGAGGCCAGCCTGGCCTCGCGCGCCGCGCGCAGGCGTTGGAAGTCGTCGCCGGCGTGGTAGCTGGAGCGCGTCAGCGGCGAGGCCGAGACCATCAGGAATCCCCTGCCCCGGGCGGCGCTGGCGAGCTGGGCGAACTCGTCGGGCGTCCAGAAATGCTCGACGGTGGCGTGCTTGGGCGTCGGCTGCAGGTACTGGCCGATGGTCAGGAAATCGACATCGGCGGCGCGCAGGTCGTCCATCACCTGCAGGATCTCGCCCCTGGTCTCGCCCAGCCCGACCATCAGGCCGGACTTGGTGAAGCGCGCCGGGTCGGTTTCCTTGACCTTGGCCAGCAGCTGCAGCGAGGCGAAGTAGCGCGCGCCCGGACGGATCGTCGGGTAGAGCCGTGGCACCGTCTCGAGGTTGTGGTTGAAGACGTCGGGCCTGGCCGCGACCACGCGCTCGATCGCCCCGCGCTTGCGCAGGAAGTCCGGCGTCAGGATCTCGATCGTCGTCTCGGGTGAGGCGCGGCGGATCGCCTCGATCACCTCGACGAAGTGCCCCGCGCCGCCGTCAGGCAGGTCGTCGCGATCGACCGAGGTGATGACAACATGGCTCAGCCCGAGCTTGCCGACGGCCTCCGCGACATTGGCCGGCTCGTGCGGGTTGAGCGTGCCGGGCATGCCGGTGCGCACATTGCAGAAGGCGCAGGCCCGCGTGCAGGTGTCGCCCATGATCATGAAGGTGGCGTGCTTCTGCTTCCAGCACTCCCCGATATTTGGGCAGGCCGCCTCCTCGCAGACCGTGCTCAGCCCGTATTCGCGCATCAGCCGGCGCGTCTCGGCGTACTCCGGTGAGTTGGGCGCCTTGACGCGGATCCACGCCGGCTTGCGCGCGACTGGATTGTCCGGCCGGTGCGCCTTCTCGGGATGACGCTCGGCGCGCCTGTCGTGTGTAGGGTCCATGGCGCTAGAGGTGATCCCTTGCGACGGCGGCGTCAAGGCGGCCAAGCACCGCGTCATTCAGAGCGCGGCGAGAAGTCTCCCGCGAGCATGGAATCGTGTCGAGGAGATCCCTCGCTTCGCTCGGCATGACGCGTGGGTCACATCTCATGCAGGTGGTTGCGCAGCACGCGCAGCAGGCGGTCCTCGACCAACTCTGGGGTGACATCCTCGAGCGGCACTTCCTCGACGACGCCCTTGGCGTCGGCCTGCGACTTGTCGATATCGGTGTAGTAGACCGCGAAGCCGACGGGGAACACAGCCTTGAACGAAACACAGAGTGGCAAGTCGGATGCCGCCTTCGGCAGCGGCATGGCGTACTTCGCCACCAGCGTCGAGTCGGTCTGCTCGGGCAGATAGAAATCGCCAGTGTCGCCGATCGCCGTACGCAGCCCGGCCTGGGTGCTGAGGTTGTGGAGACGCACCATGCCCGGCAGGACGACGTGCCGGAGCACCGCGTGCGCGGCCTGGTGGAAGACCTTCTTTTGCTCGATCTCCTCGCGCAGGCGGATTTCCTCGGCGAGACGCGCCTCTTCCTTCTCCCGCAACGCCTGGCGGATGAATTCGAGAATCTCCCGCTCGCTGCGCATGGCCTCAGATGTGCAGCACGCGACCGTAGGCGTCGAGCACCGACTCGTGCATCATTTCCGAGAGCGTGGGATGCGGGAAAACCGTGTGCATCAGCTCGGCCTCGGTGGTCTCAAGCGTGCGCGCGATGGTGTAGCCCTGGATCAGCTCGGTGACCTCGGCGCCCACCATGTGTGCGCCCAGGAGTTCGCCGGTCTTGGCGTCGAAGACGGTCTTGACCAGCCCCTCGGCCTCGCCCAGCGCGATCGCCTTGCCGTTGCCGATGAACGGGAAGCGGCCGACCTTGACCTGGTGCCCGGCCGCCTTGGCCGCCGCCTCGGTCAGGCCGACGCTGGCGACCTGCGGATGGCAGTAGGTGCAACCCGGGATGTTCTTGGTCTCGAAGGGATGCACGCCTTTGACGCCGGCGATCTTCTCGACGCAAGTGACGCCCTCGTGGCTCGCCTTGTGCGCCAGCCAGGGCGGGCCGGTGAGATCGCCAATGGCGTAGACATTGGGCTCGCCCGTGGCACCCCAGCCATCGACCACGACATGCGTGCGGTCGACCTTCACCTTGGTGCCTTCCAGCCCGAGGTTCTCGACATTGCCGACGATGCCCACGGCGGAGATCACGCGCTCGACGGTGATGTCCTGCGTCTTGCCGCCGATCTCGACCGTAGCGGTCACGGAATTGGCGCCCTTCGTCAATGCCTTCACCGTGGCGCTGGTCATGATCTTCATGCCCTGCTTCTCGAACGCCTTGCGGGCGAAGGCGGAGATGTCCGCGTCCTCCACGGGCAACACGCGGTCCATCACCTCGACCACGGTCACCTCGGCGCCGAAGGTGCGATAGAAGCTGGCGAACTCGATGCCGATCGCGCCCGAGCCGATCACCAGCAGCGATTTCGGCATCGCAAGCGGCACCATCGCCTCGCGATAGGTCCAGATCAGCTTGCCGTCGGCCTCCATGCCCGGCAGCTCGCGTGCCCGCGCGCCGGTGGCGAGGATCACATTCTTGGCCGTCAGCGCGGTGCTCTTGCCGTCCTTGCCGGCGACCGCGACCTTGCGCAGACCGCCGGCGACGCCGTCGAGCTTGGCGTTGCCCATGAAGACCGCGATCTTGTGCTTCTTCATCAGAAAGGTCACGCCGCCGTTGAGCTGACCCGCGACCTTGCGGCTGCGCTCGACGACCTTCCTGGCGTCGAACGCCACGCCGCTCGCCGACAGCCCATAGGCGTCGGCATGCTTCATCAGGTGATAGACCTCGGCCGAGCGCAGCAGCGCCTTGGTCGGGATGCAGCCCCAGTTCAGGCAGATGCCGCCCAGCAACTCGCGCTCGACAATCGCCGTCTTCATGCCGAGCTGCGACGCGCGGATCGCGGTGACGTAGCCGCCCGGTCCGCTGCCGACGACGATAAGGTCGAAGCTGGTGTCGGCCATCGCGACCCCCTACAGCAACATCGTCGCTGGCTGCTCGATGTACGAGCGCAGCGTTTGCAGGAAGGTGGCGCCGAGCGCGCCGTCGACGACGCGGTGATCGACCGAGAGCGAGCAGCTCATGACGTTGCGGATCACCATCTGGCCGTTACGCACCACGACGCGCTCCTCGCCGGCGCCGACCGCGAGGATGGCAGCCTGCGGCGGGTTGATGATGGCGAGGAAGTCCTTGATGCCGTACATGCCGAGATTGGAGATGGTGAAGCCGCCGCCCTGGAACTCGTCGAGCTTCAGCTTGCCCTCGCGGGCGCGCGCGGCGAGGTCCTTCATGTCGGTGGCGATGCGGCCCAGGCCCTTGAGGTCGGCGTTGCGCACGATCGGCGTCACCAGGCCGCGATCGGTCGCCACCGCCACGGCGATGTCGACCGTGTTGTACTGGATCATCGCCTCCTCGCTCCACGAGGCGTTGACGTCGGGGTGATCGCGCAGCGCCATGGCGCAGGCCTTGATCACCATATCGTTGACCGAGACCTTGCTGCCTTTGCTCTTCTCGGCCAGCGCGTTGATCGCCTTGCGCGCTTCCAGGAGCGCGTCGATCTCGTAATCCACCGTCAGGTAGAAATGCGGCACCGTCTGCTTGGACTCGGTCATGCGGCGCGCGATGACCTTGCGGATCGAGGTGTGCGGGATCCTGGTCGTCGCCTCGCCCGGTACGACGAATTGCGGTGCCGACGGTTCCTTGGTGGCGGCGGGCGCCGGTGCCGCTTTCGGCGCGGGCTTCGCGGTTCCCGCCTTGGCGGCCTGCTCGACGTCCTCCTTGACGATGCGGCCATGCGGGCCCGAGCCGCTGATCTTCGCGAGATCGAGTCCGGACTCGGCCGCGAGCCGCTTCGCCAGGGGCGACGCGAAGATACGGCCGCCCTCGTGAGTCTTCGCCGACCCGCCGACTGGGGGCGTCGGCGCGGGAGTCGGAGCGGGTGCTGCGGCGGCGGGCGCCGGCTTCGCGGCAGGTGTGGGCGCGGCGGGCTTCGCATCGCCGGCCGGCACCGCCTCGCCTTCCTCGACCAGGATCGCGATCACCGCGTTGACCGCGACGCCTTCGGTGCCCTCGGGCACGACGATCTTGCCGATGACGCCCTCGTCGACCGCTTCGACCTCCATGGTCGCCTTGTCGGTCTCGATCTCGCAGATGACCTTGCCCGCGCTGACCGTGTCGCCTTCCTTGACGTACCACTTCGCCAGCTTGCCCTCGGTCATGGTCGGCGACAGCGCCGGCATGAGGATGTTGATCGCCATGGCGCGCCCCCGTCAGCGATAGAGGACCGCCTTGGCGGCGGCGACGATATCGGGGGCCTGCGGCAGCGACAGCTTCTCGAGATTGGCCGCGTAAGGCAGCGGGATGTCGAGCCCGGTGACGCGCTTGACCGGCGCGTCGAGCCAGTCGAAGGCCTGCTCCATCATCAGCGCCGCCAGCTCCGAGCCGATGCCGGCGAAGGGCCAGCCCTCTTCGACCGACACCAGGCGGTTGGTGCGCTTCACCGATTCGACGATCGTCTCGGTATCGAGCGGTCGTAGCGAACGCAGGTTGATCACCTCGGCCTCGATGCCGTCCTTGGCCAGTTCCTCGGCCGCCTGCAGCGCCTTGCCGACCATGATCGAGAAGGCGGCGATGGTGACGTGCTTGCCTGGTCGCTCGACCTTGGCGCGGCCGATCGGCAGGACGAAGTCGGCGCTGTCGGGCACCTCGAAGCTCTGCCCGTACATGATCTCGTTCTCGAGGAAGATGATCGGGTTGGGGTCGCGGATCGCGGCCTTGAGCAGACCTTTGGCGTCGGCCGCGCTCCACGGCGCCACGACCTTCAGGCCCGGGCAATGCGCATACCAGCTGGCGTAGCACTGGGAATGCTGCGCGGCGACGCGCGAGGCCGCTCCGTTGGGCCCGCGAAAGACGATCGGGCAGCCCATCTGGCCGCCCGACATGTAGTTGGTCTTGGCTGCCGAGTTGATGATCTGGTCGATCGCCTGCATGGCGAAGTTGAAGGTCATGAACTCGACGATGGGTTTGAGCCCACCGAAAGCGGCGCCGACTCCGAGGCCGGCGAAACCGTGCTCGGTGATCGGCGTGTCGATCACGCGTCGGGCGCCGAACTCGTCGAGTAGCCCCTGGCTCACCTTGTAGGCGCCCTGGTACTGCGCGACCTCCTCGCCCATCAGAAAGACGTTCTCGTCGGCGCGCATCTCCTCGGCCATGGCGTCGCGCAGGGCCTCGCGCACCGTCAACTTCTTGGTGGCGCCAGTCCATTCCGGCTCTGACGCCAGTGGAGTGGCGGGCGGCGCGCTGGCGACGGCGGGCGCGGCCAGTGCCGGCGCCTCGGTCTTCTGCTCGCGCTTCGCCGCCGGCGCGGGTGCAGCGTCGACGCGCTCGCCCTCTTCGGCCAGCACCATGATCGGCGTGTTGACGGCGACGTTCTCGGTGCCCTCAGTGATCAGGATCTTGCCGACGACGCCTTCGTCGACAGCCTCGACCTCCATGGTCGCCTTGTCGGTCTCGATCTCGCAGATCACCATGCCGGCGGTGACCTTGTCGCCTTCCTTGACGTGCCACTTGGCGAGCTTGCCTTCGGTCATCGTCGGCGATAGCGCCGGCATGAGGACGTTGATGGCCATGACTGGGGACCTGTTCCGATCGATGCGTTAGGCGGCTTGCGCCGGTTTGCTTTCCACCAGCACGTCGGTCCACAGCTCCTTGGGATCGGGCTCCGGACTGGTGGTGGCGAACTCGGCGGCGTCCGCCACGATGCGCCGCACCTCGGCGTCGAGCGCCTTGAGCCGCGCCTCGTCGATCGCCTTGGTCTCGGTCATGCGCTTCTTCAGGCGCTCGATCGGATCGCGCTCGCCGCGCATCTTCTCGACCTCCTCCTTGGAGCGGTACTTGCCGGGATCGCTCATCGAGTGGCCGCGATAGCGATATGTCAGCATCTCCAGCACATACGGTCCCTTGCCCGCGCGCCCATGCTCGACCGCGCGCTCGCCGGCGGCCTTGACGGCGATGACATCCATGCCGTCGACCTGCTCGCCGGGAATGCCGAAGGACTGGCCGTGCTTGTAGAGATCGACGACGGCCGAAGCGCGCTCGACCGAGGTGCCCATGCCGTACTTGTTGTTCTCGATGATGTAGACCACCGGCAGCTTCCACAGGGCCGCCATGTTCATCGCCTCGTAGACCTGGCCCTGGTTGGCGCTGCCGTCGCCGAAATAGGTCAGCGAGACACTATTCTCGCCACGATACTTGCGGGCGAAGGCCAGGCCGGTGCCGATCGGTACCTGGGCGCCGACGATGCCGTGGCCGCCGTAGAAATTTCGCTCCTTCGAGAACATGTGCATCGAGCCGCCCTTGCCGCGCGAGTAGCCGCCAGAGCGCCCGGTGAGCTCGGCCATCACGCCGCGCGGATCCATGCCGCAGGCCAGCATGTGCCCGTGGTCGCGATAGCTGGTCAGCACGGCGTCCTTCGAGCTGTCGATGGTCGACTGCATGCCGACGACGACGGCTTCCTGGCCGATATAGAGGTGGCAGAAGCCGCCGATGAGACCCATGCCGTAGAGCTGCCCCGCGCGCTCCTCGAAGCGCCGGATCAGCAGCATGTCGCGATAGAATTGTCGGAGCTGTTCGGGAGTGACGCTGTTGTCGCCGGTCCTGGGCGACTCGGCCGATACGGACGGTTTCGACTTGGCGGCGGCTGCTTTGGCCATCGGCTGTCCTCCCGACACGAACGCTAAGCTCTTGTCCCCGAATTCATACCCGACTGTGATGAAGAGACATTGATCTGCCTAGGAAAAACTCTTGTCCTACTTCCCGGCGCATCGTGGCGCACGGTTTGTTGCGAAACGCCGCGCGGCGGCAGAAACATTCTTGCTGACCCGCATCAGGTCGCCATCCGCGCGCGGTAGTAGAAGCGTTGCGCCGCCCATGCCGCAACCGCGAGAGCGACCCCAATCAAATCGGTGATGGTGCCGGGCGTGATCAGTGCCAGCGCCGCGATCCCGAACAGGATCCGCGGGACGAGCGCCAGTCTCTCGGTAAACCAGCCCTCGGTCGCGCAGGCCAGGAGCCACACGCCGATCATCGCCGTCAGCGTGACATGAGCGACCTCGATGAAGTCGCCCTGCCCCAGCAGCAGCGGACTGTAGAAGAACATGAACGGCACGATGAACGTCGCCAGGCCCATCTTCACCGCGATCCAGGACGTTCGCCAGGGATCGGCCTTCGCCATGCCAGCGGCGGCGATCGAGGCCACCGCGACCGGCGGGGTGATCGCCGACAAGACCGCGAAATAGAAGATGAACATGTGGGCGACCAGCTTGGGCACGCCGATCTGCTGCAGGCCGGGCGCGACCACGGCGGCGGCGATGGCGTAAGCCGCCGTCGTTGGCATGCCCATGCCGAGGATGACGACGATCACCATGGTGAAGAACATCGCCAGCAACTGGTTCTGGCCGGCGATGGCCTGCATGATCTGCGCGAAGCGGCCGCCGATACCGGTGAGCGCGATGACGCCGACGATGATGCCGGCGGCGGCGCAGACCGAAACGAGCTGGATGCTATCCTTGGCGCCGATCTCCAGCGCCTCGATGATCGCCTTGCCGCCCATCACGTCGTCGCCGCGCCGCCAGGTCAGGCGCCCGCCGGACTCGCGCTTCAGGCCGTTGAACCAGCTCACCAGGACGCACAGCCCCATGCCGAGCCCGGCCGCCAGGAAGGCGGAGTAGCCACTGACGAAGGCCCAGATCAGCACCGCAATGGGCGCGATCATGTAGAGCCGCATCAGCAGCGGCCGGATCGGCGGCAGCTCGGCGCGCGGGATGCCGCGCAGCCCGTGCTTGGCCGCGTGCAGGTCGCAATGCGCGTAGCAGGCGACATAGAAGAGCAGGCACGGGATGATCGCCGCCGCGGCGATCTCGGCGTACTTGATGCCCGTCGCCTCGGCCATCAGGAAGGCGGCGGCGCCCAGCACCGGCGGCGTGATCTGCCCGCCGGTCGAGGACGTCGCCTCGATCGCGCCGGCCGTGGCGCGGTCGTAGCCGACGCGCCGCATCATCGGGATGGTCACCGAACCAGAGGCCACGACGTTGGCGACCGAGGAGCCGCTCACGGAGCCGAACATCACGCCGGACAGCACGGCGACCTTGGCCGGGCCGCCGCGAGCCCATCCGACCAGCGACACCGCGAGGTCATTGAAGTATTCGCCGGCGCGCGAGCGCGTGAGGAAGGCGGCGAAGGCGGTGAACATGATGATAAAGGTCGACGACACCTCGAGCGTCGAGCCGAAGACGCCGAGATTGCTGAAGATGTAGGGGAAAGCGAACCACAGATCCTTCAACGACTTGTTGTGATAGAGCGCCCAGGATTCCGGGAAGATGTGCCCGACCATGGCGTAGAGCATGAAGATCGCGGCGATGATGGTGAGCGCGTTGCCGGCGGTGCGCCGCGTGAACTCGAACAGCACGACCAGGCCGACCAGGCTGTAGAGCAGGTCGGGCAGGTCGTAGACCGCGCCCTGATTCATCTGCAGGTCGTCGAGATTGCGCCACATGTAGACAGCGCAAGCGACGGCGCCGAGCATGAACAGCCAGTCGTACCAGGGCACGCCGTCGCGACCGCGGCCTTTGAGGATGGTGAAGAAGCCGAAGCCCAGGGTCGCGCCCCACGCCAGGTGGATGGCGCGAAACAGCTCCTGGTCGAGGTTGGGCGCAATCGCCTTGTAGAGGATCTGGCCGCCGATCAGGGCGTCGATCTGCTTGAGGACGACCGGGCCGACCAGGATCCAGAGATGAAAGCCGGTGAAAGCGGCGCATAGCCAGAAGAACAGCGGTCGCTCCCAACGCCGGTGCTGCCGCCTGCCGCCGGCATGCTCCAGCTCGTCGACATCGACCGCGCCAACCTCGCGCGCGTCGCCCGCCGCGTTCACATTCGCCATGAATCCACCCGTCCCCGGATGCGGCCGTCGGTCTTCCGTCGACTGGGCCGCCGCGCTTCCCTCGCCCTTGAATAGCAAAACGCCCGCCCCTTGGGGAGCGGGCGTTCGCCGATGTGTCAGCGCCTCGCCATCACTTCGGGATGGTCGCCGGATCGAGCTTGATGCCCTTCTCGTTGTAGTACTTCACTGCGCCGGGATGGAACGGCAGGAAGGAATTGCGGGTGGCGTTGGCCGCGATCGTTTCCTTGGCCGATTCATGACCCTGTACCATGGCCGCGTTGTTCTCGAGGATCGCCTTGACCACGTTGTAAGCGACGTCGTTGGGCAGGTCCTTGTGGGCGATGCCGAAATTGTAGAGGCCGAGCGTCTTCTGGTCGGCGGTCTGCTGCTTGTAGGTGCCCTTGGGGATCACCGCCTCGGAGAACTCCGGCATGGCAGCGCGCACCTTGGCGCGCTCCTCGTCGGTCCAGGTGAAGAACACCGCCTCCTTCTCGGCATCGATCTGCGAGAAGATCGGGATCGGCAGGCCGGCGCCGAAGCAGAAGGCGTCGAGGATGCCGTCGCCGAGCTGGCCGCCCATGTCGGCGCCCTGGCCGTTGCGGATCGTCGCCTTCATGCCCAGCGTATTGAAGATCAGCGGGAAATAAGTGCCGGGTGTCCCGGCGCGCGGGCCGACGCCGACCGTCTTGCCGTCGAGCTGCTTGAAGCTGGTGATGCCCGACTTCTTCAGCGCCACGCATTGCAGCGGCGTGTCGTACATCGGAAACAGCGCGCGGATGTTGCTGAACTTCTTGCCCTTGGTCCACTCCGCCGAGCCGGTCCAAGCCTGCAGCGCCACGCCCATCGTGGTCATGCCCAACTCGATCTTCTGGTCGTCGACCAGCAGCACGTTCTGGTTCGGACCCTGGGTCTGCTGCGTCGAGACCTGGACGCCGAGCTTGTCGGTCAGGATCTTGGCGACCACGCCGCCGTAGATGAAATAGGTGCCGCCGACCGAGGCCGTGCCCAAGGTCATGCTCTTGGGCTGTGCCACCACGCCGGCCACGCCGGCCATTGCCACAAGCGCCGTTGCGGCCAGCAGGCCGCGACGGATGATCGTCTTCATAGATTGCCTCCCGAATTGTGGTCCGTCCGGCGTCGTTCGGTTTCGACACCCCGCCCCTTCAATAGGGGCGGGCGCTACGCGGCGCAAGGGACGGGTCGTATCAGCGCGACGGTGTGAAGACGACGATGTCGTCCGGCCAGGCCATGTGCAGCAGCGCCCGGGCGCGCTCGTCGATCATGTCGGGGTCTAGGCTCTGACTGCGCAATGCCGCGACGCGGCGTTCCCAGATGCGCTTGGTGGCTTCGGTCTCGGCCAAGGTGGCCTCGGCGCGCGCCACCTCCTGCCGCAATTGCAGCAGCGCCAGCACGCCGCGCTCGCCATGCATCAGGTGATAGCCGAAATAGCCGAACACCAGGGCGAAGACGACGGGGGTGATGATCTGACGAAAGCGGAACATGACTCGCTGGTAGTCTTTCACGATTCGTCGAGTTAGGCAAGAAAGATCAATGAAACGAGCGCCTTAGGCCGGACTCATTAACCTTTTCATCGGCATTAGGATCGATTGCTTGAACCCTCCCCCGGGGCGGCCGATAAGCCGCCCGCAGCAGGCTGACAGGAACGAGCATGAGCAAAGCAACGGATTGGCGTAACGACGGCGTACGGGTGATTCCCGCCGGCAGCCTCGACACCAACACCGCCCAGACGCCGGGCATGAACCGTGCCGCGGCGATCAACTTCGCGAGGGTCGGCGCACAGAAACTATGGGCCGGTACGGTCACGATCCATCCCGACGCCAAGACCGGCGCGCATCACCACGGCCATCTCGAGAGCGTCATCTACGTCGTGAAGGGCCGCGCGCGGATGCGCTGGGGCGAGCATCTGCAGTTCACCGCCGAGGCCGGCCCCGGCGACTTCATCTATGTGCCGCCCTACGTGCCTCACCAGGAGATCAACGCTTCGCCGAGTGAGGCGCTGGAATGCGTGCTGGTGCGCAGCGACAACGAGGCGATCGCCATCAACATCGACATCGCCCCGGTCGAGAAGCCGGAGACGGTGTACTGGGTCGACCCCACCCACCCGCATCCGCACGACCACGATCACGAGCACAAGCGCCAGCCCAAGAAGTGATCGGCGAGGAAAGGCCTGACGATATCGCCGCGATCGCCGCGCTCAATCGCGCGGCTTTCGGCGGCGAAGAAGAGGTCGAGATCATCGATCGCCTGCGGCGCGACGGGCTCGTCGCGCTGTCGTTGGTCGGGCGCGACGCCGACGCGATCATCGGTCACATCCTGTTCAGCGATTTGGACGTCACCGTCGATCGACGCAGGATCCGCGCGGTAACCCTGGCGCCGATGGCTGTCGTGCCCGATCGACAGAGCGCGGGAATCGGATCGCGCCTCGTTCGCCTTGGTCTCGCCCTGCTGACGGAGCGCGGGTACGAAGCCGTGATTGTGCTCGGCCATCCCGGCTACTACCCGCGCTTCGGCTTCTCGGCGGCGCTCGCGGCCAAGCTCGCCGCGCCCTTCTCGGGCGCGGCGTTCATGGCGTTGGAGCTGAAGCCGGGAGCGCTCGCCGGGACGAGCGGCGCTGTGCGCTACCCGCGCGCCTTCAGGATCGAGGATCCGGCGTAGCGCGCCTGGCCGCCGAGCTGTTCCTCGATGCGCAGGAGCTGGTTGTACTTGGCCAGCCGATCGGAGCGCGACAGCGAGCCGGTCTTGATCTGCCCGCAATTGGTCGCTACCGCGAGATCAGCGATGATCGTGTCCTCGGTCTCGCCCGAGCGATGCGACATCACCGCGCCGTAGGACGCGGTGCGCGCCATCGAGACCGCGTCCATGGTCTCGGTCAAGGTGCCGATCTGGTTGACCTTGACCAGGATGGCGTTGGCGACGCCGCCCTTGATGCCTTCGGCCAGGCGCTTGGGGTTGGTGACGAAGAGGTCGTCGCCCACGAGCTGCACGGTCTTGCCGACCATATCGGTCAACGCCTTCCAGCCCGACCAGTCGTCTTCGGCCATGCCGTCCTCGATCGAGACGATCGGGTAGCGCTTGCACAGATCGGCGAGCCAGGTTGCCATGCCCTGCCCGTCGAGCGTCTTGCCCTCGCCTTCCATGACGTACTTGCCGTCCTTGAAGAACTCGGTCGAGGCGGCGTCGAGGGCGAGCATGATGTCCTCGCCCGGCTTGTAGCCGGCGGCCTCAATCGACTTCATGATGAAGCCCAGCGCCGCGTCGGCCGAGGCGAGGTTCGGCGCGAAGCCGCCTTCGTCGCCGACATTGGTGCCGTGGCCGGCGTCGTGCAGCTGCTTCTTCAGCGCCTGGAAGGTCTCGGCACCCATGCGCAGGCCCTCGGCGAAGCTCGCCGCCTTCACCGGCATGATCATGAATTCCTGGATGTCGATCGGATTGTCGGCGTGCGCGCCGCCGTTGATGATGTTCATCATCGGCACCGGCAGCGTGTTGGCGTGGCTGCCGCCGACATAGCGGTAGAGCGGCAGGCCGCAATCCATCGCCGCCGCGCGCGCCGCCGCGAGACTCACGCCGAGCAGCGCGTTGGCGCCCAGCCGGCCCTTGTTGGGCGTCCCGTCGAGCTCGATCATGGCGCGGTCGATCTTGATCTGATCGGTGGCGTCGAGGCCCGACAGCAGATCGAAGATCTCGCCGTTGACGTTGGCTACCGCCTTGCGCACGCCCTTGCCGCCATAGCGCGACTTGTCGCCGTCACGCAGCTCCACGGCCTCGTGCGCGCCGGTCGAAGCGCCCGACGGTACTGCGGCGCGGCCCGAGGCGCCGCTCTCGAGCTTGACCTCGACCTCGATCGTCGGATTGCCGCGGCTGTCGAGAATCTCGCGGCCGCGAATATCGGTGATGGCGCTCATCCCATGATCCTTCAGACGGATTGCGCGCGCCTTGTAGCGTGCGCGCGGCGGCTTCGCCAACGATGTTATGCTGCCGCCAAAGACCGGGGAATCGCACCATGCGCCTGGGCATCATGCTGAGCTTCCAGAACCGCGCCGATCTCGGCGAGAACTGGGAGAAAGCCTATCGCGACGGCCTTGCGCTCGCGGCCGAGGCCAGCCGGCTGGGCATCGACGACATCTGGGTCAGCGAGCATCACGGCGAAGAGGATGGCTACTGTCCCTCGCCCGTCGTCGCCGGCGCCGCGCTGGCGGCGGCGGCGCCGAATTGCCGTATCGGCCAGGGCATCGCCATCTCACCGCTCTATGGCCACCCGCTGCGGCTGGCGGAGGACCTCTCGGTGCTCGACAATATCTCCGGCGGCCGCGCCCAGATCGGGTTCGGCCAGGGCTATCGCCGCGCCGAGTTCGAGGCTTTCGGCCTCAACTACGGCACCCGCACCCGCGCCTTCGAGGAGAGCCTCGATATCCTGCGCTTGGCCTGGACGGGCGAGCGTTTCGACTATGAGGGCTCGATCTATCGGACCAAGAACGGCCTGCTACGCCCCGCTCCGGTGCGACCCGGCCGTCCGCCGCTATGGATCGGCGCCGCCGCGCCGATCTCGCGCGCCCGCGCGGTGCGCCACCACGCCGGCCTGATGATCGCGCCGCTGACCGAACTCGGCCATACCGCGCGGCAATTCGAGTCCTTCGACCAGGAAGCGCAGCGTCAGGGCGCGCCGCGCCTGCCGCACGCGCTGTCACGCGAGATCCTGGTCGGGGACTCCGCGCAGGAAGCTATCACGCGTCATCAGATCTACCTCGACCACACCTACCGCGTTCAATACGCGCCGGAGCGCACTGGCATGACCTACCGCGATCCGGCCACCGGCGAACGCAAGCCGCTGACCAGCGACAATCCCTACTTTATGTCCGAAGCCTACATGCGCGACCGATGGTTCGTCGGCACGCCCGAAGAGGTCGCGAACTCGATCGTCGAGTGGCAGCGCAAGATGAACCTCGACATCCTGCTGTTCCATCCCAAGATGCCGGGCATGCCGCTGAAGCACGCAGTCGAGGAAGTGGAGCGCGTCACCAAACAGGTGATGCCGCTGGTGCGGCAAAAGATGGGAGATGATCATCCTTGGACAGGCTCGGCCTGATGAACGACTTGGAGAACCTGCCGTTCTTCCTGGTTGCCGGTCTGCTGTTCGTCATCGCGGAACCGTCGCTACCTTGAGCCCGCGTCCTGCTCTACGGCTATGTCGTCTCGCGCCTGCCGCACTTCGCGGCAACTTCGCCGCGCAAGCGCACGACATGCGCGCGACACTCTGGACGATCGGCTCGCTGATCCCCTGATCGGCATCATCGGCTGCGCGCTGATCGTCGCATTGTGCGTCGGGTCGCGGTCGGGATCAGGCCGCGGCCATCCGTTCGAGGCTGCTGCGGTAAACCGCGTGCACGCGACTGTATCGGTCTGACACGGCCGCCGTGACGGCACGCGGGGCTTGATCGGGATGACCGGCACTGAAGGGCGGCGCGGGATCGTATTCGATGCCGAGCTGGATAGCGTGCGCCGCGGCCTCGCCCGCGATGTCCGCCACCACACCCAGCGCGAAATCGATCCCCGATGTGACGCCGCCTGCGGTGATGACGTTGCCGTCCTTCACGACGCGGGCTTTCTCGTGGATCGCTCCGACCATCGGCAGCAGATCCGTGAAAGCCCAGTGGGTCGTCGCCCGCTTTCCCTTCAGTAGCCCCGCCGCACCGAGAATGAACGCGCCGGTGCAGACCGAAGTGACATACTTGGCGCCGCTCGCTTGCTGGCGCACGAAATCGACGGTCTCCCTATCGCCCATGGCGTCGACGACGCCCTGCGCACCGCCCGGCACGCAGACCAGGTCGAACCGCGGGCAGTCGGCGAAGCTGTGGGTCGGCACCAGGCCGAGCCCGCAGTCGCTCGGCACCGGCGCGATCGATTTCGACGCGATATGGACAGCGGCGTTGGGCAGACGCGACAGCACCTGCAGCGGACCGGTGAAGTCGAGTTGAGTCAGATTGGGAAAGATCACGAAGCCGACGTTGAAGTTGGGCAAGTCGCGCCTCCACGGAGCAGCCGAGGTCAAGTCCTACACCTCGTCCCCGGCGGCGCCAAACGCCAACTATCGGCGGATTCCCGGTCGGTCGGTGAGTGCTCTAGACCAGCCGGCTCTGCGTCTTGGCCGCTTCGATGAACGAGCGGAACAGCGGGTGCGGCTGGAGCGGGCGTGACTTGAGCTCGGGGTGGTATTGCACCCCGATGAACCAGGGATGGCCGGGAATCTCGATGGTCTCCGGCAGCACGCCATCAGGCGACATGCCGGCGAACTTCATGCCTGCCTTCTCCAGCCGCGCCTTGTAGTCGGTATTGACCTCGTAGCGGTGGCGATGCCGCTCGCTGATGCGGTCCGAGCCGTAGATGCGCGCGATCTGACTGGCGGGGTCGAGATGCGCGATATAGGCGCCCAGGCGCATCGTGCCGCCAAGATCGCTGCCGTAGTTGCGCCGCTCGATCTCATTGCCCTTCAGCCACTCTGTGAGCAGGCCGACCACCGGCTCGGCGGTGGGACCAAACTCCGTCGAGCCGGCGTCCTTGATGCCGACGAGATTGCGCGTCGCCTCGATCACCGCCATCTGCATGCCGAAGCAGATGCCGAAATACGGCACGCGGCGCTCGCGCGCGAAACGCGCCGCCTGGATCTTGCCCTCCGAGCCGCGCTCGCCGAAGCCGCCGGGCACCAGGATGCCGTGCACGTTTTCGAGGTGAACGACGGCGTCCTCGCGTTCGAAGATCTCGGAGTCGATCCACTCCAGCTTCACCCGCACATTGTTGGCGAGGCCGCCATGTGTCAGCGCCTCGGACAGCGACTTGTAGGCGTCCAGCAGGCCGGTGTACTTGCCGACCACAGCGATGCTCACCTGCCCTTCGGGATCGCGCACCGTGCGCACGATGCCGCGCCACTGCGCCAGCGACGGCTCCTGCTCGAACGGCAGATCGAAGTAGCGGCAGACTTCGCGGTCGTAGCCTTGGTCGTGATAGGCGATCGGCACCTGATAGATCGTGTCGGCGTCGAGCGCCTCGATCACGCGCTCCGGTCTGACGTTGCAGAACAGCGCGATCTTCTTGCGCTCGTTGGGCGGGATGGAGCGGTCGCTGCGGCAGAGCAACAGGTCGGGCTGGATACCGACGCTCAGCAGCTCCTTCACCGAATGCTGGGTCGGCTTGGTCTTCAGCTCGCCGGCCGTCGGCACCCAGGGCAACAGGGTGAGATGCACGAACATCGTGCGCTCCTCACCCAGCTCGTTGCGCAGCTGGCGGATGGCCTCGAGGAACGGCAGGCCTTCGATGTCGCCGACCGTGCCGCCGATCTCGACCAGGACGAAATCCGCCTCGCCGGGGTCGGCGAGGATGAACTCCTTGATCGCGTCGGTGACGTGCGGGATCACCTGGATGGTGGCGCCAAGGTAGTCGCCGCGGCGCTCGCGCTTGATCACCTCGGAGTAGATGCGCCCAGTCGTGACGTTGTCGGTCTGCTTGGCATCGACGCCGGTGAAGCGCTCGTAGTGGCCCAGATCGAGGTCGGTCTCGGCGCCGTCGTCGGTGACGAAGACCTCGCCGTGCTGGGTCGGGCTCATCGTGCCCGGATCGACGTTCAGGTAGGGGTCGAGCTTGCGCAGGCGGACCTTGTAGCCCCGGGCCTGCAACAACGCGCCAAGGGCGGCGGACGATAGCCCCTTCCCCAAGGAAGACACCACGCCGCCCGTGATGAAGATAAAGCGCGTCATGGACCTCTCACCTACTACCGATAGGGGGTCACAGCCAAGGCGGACGTTGTGCCTATGTGGAAAAAGCCACCATCTGGCCGTCGCGGCGCAACGAAAAAGGGCGAACGCCTGGCCGCTCGCCCTTGGGAGGTGATGCCGACGGCCTTAGCGGGTCGGCGCGGCCGGAGCCCCCGGGGGCGCGGGTGGAGCGCCTGGGGCGGGCGCTGCGCCTGGCGCCGTCGGCGCGGTGGGAACCGTCGGGATGACCGGCGTTGGCTTGCTGGCCGTGCCGGCGAAAACGGCCAGGGCGATGCTGGTGGCGAAGAAGACGGCGGCGAGGATCGCCGTGGTGCGGGTCAGCAGATTGCCCTGGCCGCGCACGCTCATCATGCCGTCGGACGAGCGGCCCATGCCGAGCCCGCCGCCCTCGCTGCGCTGAAGCAGCACGACCACGACCAGCCCCAGGGCGATCAGAGCATGGATCGCCAGCACGACATTCTGGATGGCTTGCATCGAGACGTTTCCCTGGGGCCGCCGGGCGGCCCAACCTGCGAATCGGCCGGTGTTCTAGTCGGTTTATGGGGGCAGCGCCAGCGCCCGCGCAGGCCTAGGCCGCCGCGACGATCGGCAGGAAGTCCGCCGCCTTGAGGCTGGCGCCGCCGACCAGGGCGCCATCGACATCGGCGACGCCCAGGATTTCGGCCGCGTTGCTGGGCTTCACCGAGCCACCGTAGAGAATGCGCACAGCCTGTGCGTCGGGCACAGCCCCGCCCAGCCGCGCCCGCAGATGGCGATGCGCCTCGTCGATTTCGCTGATGGTCGGCGTCAGGCCGGTGCCGATCGCCCAGACCGGCTCGTAGGCGATCACGACGTTCGAGGCCCCCGGCGGCACGCTGGCGGCGATCTGTCGCGCCAGCACATCGAGCGTTTCGCCGGCTTTACGCTGCGCCAGCGTCTCGCCGACGCAGATGATCGGCGTCAGGCCCGCGCGCAGGCCGGCAGCCGCCTTGGCGCGGACCTGCTCGTCGGTTTCGCTATGATCGGTGCGCCGCTCCGAATGCCCCACGATAACCCATCGGGCCCCGACATCGGCCAACATCTCCGCCGAGATGTCGCCGGTATGCGCGCCCGACGGGTTGGCGTGACAGTCCTGTCCGCCGACGCCAACGGCGCTGCCGGACAGCGTTCGGGCGACGTCGGCGACATGGAGAGCGACGGGGCAGACCACGAGGTCGACTTTGGCCGGCGTCGCGGCGCTCATGCGCAACGCTGCCGCCAAGGCCACGGCGTCTTTGCCGAGCAGGTTCATCTTCCAATTGCCGGCGATCAGGGGACGTCGGGCGGGCATGGCATCGGCTCTCCGGTCGGTTCGCCGCTCTCTAACATGTCATCGCCCGTGCCGCGAACGCCTTGATCCGGCGCGGGTTTGGCCGTTGCCGCGCGCGGCGGGCCGGTGGTAGGGATGCGCCTCCCGCGCCCCGGGGCGCCTCCGGACCCGCTGATGAACCGTTTCCGCAAGATCGCCGCCTCGATCGTACTCGCTCTGTTGCTGAGTGTTCTGCTGCTGGCCTTCGTCTTCAGCGACATCGCCGGCGTCAGCAGCGCGTTGCGCATGGCCGGCTCCGACGCCACTGTCTCGCGCATCGGCGGTGTGCAGGCCGGCCCCTTCCACTTCGGTGGCACCCAGATCAAGGGCCGTGAGGTTCGAGAAGAGTTCAGCCGCCAGTACGAGCGATTCAATCAGCAGTTCCGCGGCCAACTGACCAACGAGGCCGCCCTCGCAATGGGCCTCCATGTCCAGGCGATGCGCAGCCTGGAGGAGCGCGCCTTGTTCGACCGGGCGATCGCCGACGCCGGCATTGTCGTCACCGACGCGCAGCTACGCGCCGCGATCGAGCGCGAGCCGGTCTTCCAGGCGGACGGCAGGTTCAGCCCGGCGCTGTTCCGCTCGATCCTTCAGCAGAACCGTATACCCGAGGCGTTGTACCTCCAGGACAGACGACGCGAGATGGCCGCCAACCAGCTCGTCGGCGTCATGATGGAGGGTACGCACGTGCCGGCGCCAATACGCGACGCGCTGTTCCGCTTCCGCCGGGAGCAGCGCATCGCCGAGACGCTGACGCTCGAGGCCGCGCGTATGCCCGACCCGCCGCAGCCGACTGACGAGCAGCTCGCGGCGTTCTACGAGACGGTAAAGAGCCGCTTCCAGATCGCGGAGAGGCGCTCGCTGAGCTTCGTCATGGTCGAGGAGTCCGATGCCCTGGAACTGGTGAATGTCACCGAGGATCAGCTCAAGCAGGCCTTCGACGAGCGCCTGGCACGCTATGCCAGGCCCGAGAAGCGCGCGGTCGACCAGGTCGTCGTCGCCGAGGAAGACAAGGCCAAGGCCATCGCCGCCGCGGTCGCGGCCGGCAAATCACTGGAGGACGCCAGCAAGGAAGTCCTGCAACGCGACGGGGCGGTGATCGGCCTGGGCAGCATCGAGCAGCGCGAGCTGCCGCCAGATCTCGCCAAGGCGATTTTCGCGCTCAAGGAGGCGGGTGCGGTACCACCGGTGAAGTCGCCGCTGGGCTGGCATGTCGCGCGGGTCACCAAGATCGAGCCGGGCGAGAACCCGTCCTTCGAGTCGCTGAAGCCGCGCATCGAGGCCGATCTGCGCAAGGAGCTGGCCAGCGAGGTGCTGGGTCGCCTGGTCGGCGAGTTCGACCGCGAGCTGGGACGGGCCGACAACATCGACGCCGCCGCCGAGGCGACCAAGCTCAAGCTGCGCAAGGTCGATTCGGTAGACCAGCGCGGCTTCGACGCCAATAGTCGCCCGGCGGTCGCCGGCGAAGCGGCCGCCGACATGCTGGGCACCAGCTGGAGCTTGGCCGAGGGCAAGACCAGCAGCGTCAAGGAACTACGCAGCGGCGCGTTCTACGCCGTGCGCGTCGACAAGGTGACGCCGGCGAGCACGCCGGCGCTGGAAACCGTCAAGGCGCAGGTCGTGGTCGCCTGGATCGAGGCCGAACGGCGCAAGGCGGCCGAGACGCAGGCCAAGTCGATCGTCGACAAGCTGGGCGCGGTGACAGACCTCAACACCCAGGCGCAGGCGCTGAGACTGACGATAAAGACGTCCAGGGCGGTGAGCCGTGGCGATCGCGACGAGGCCAACGGCTTGACATCGGCCGCAGTCGCGGCGCTGTTCAAGCTGAAGCCGGGCGAGGCCGTCGTCGTGCCGGCCGCCGGCGTCGCGACCATCGTGCGGTTGAAGGAAGTGGTCGCCGCCGATCCGGTCAAGGAGGCCGCCGAGCTGCAGCGGTTGGACAGGGATCTCGACGCCGTCACGGCGCGTTCGATGCGCGACGCCTATGTCCAGCTGCTGGAAAAGCGCTATGGTGTTGTGCGCGATCCCCAGGCTCTGGCGACGGTTTTCCGGTCGGGTGAAGTACTGCAATGAGCGGCATTATCTCGCGGCAAGCGCATTGCGGGCGATGGCGGGGCTGAGGCCTCCGCTTTCACCGAACCGCTGACACGCCCGCCCGAGAGCCCGCCATGACCGTCGAGCCCGCCTACGAATCCTTCGCCGCCACCTATCGCGCCGGCAAGCCTAGCCTGGTGTGGTCCCGCCTTGTCGCGGATCTGGAGACACCGGTCTCCGCCTTCATCAAGCTCGCCGACGGCCGCCCCTTCTCGTTCCTTCTCGAGTCCGTCGAAGGCGGGTCGGTCCGTGGCCGCTATTCGATCATCGGCTTCAAGCCCGACCTGATCTGGCGCTGCATTCGCGGCCAGGCCGAAGTCAATCGCAAGGCTCGCACCGCGCCGCACGCCTTCGAGCCCCTGCCCGGCAAGCCGCTCGAGACCCTGCGCACGCTGATCAACGAATCGCAGATCGACATGCCGGCCGGCCTGCCGCCGATGGCCGCCGGCCTGTTCGGTTTCCTCGGCTACGACATGGTCCGCCAGATGGAGCGCCTGCCGGACAAGAATCCGGATCCACTGAATCTGCCGGAAGCGATCATGCTGCGGCCGACCATCATCTGCATCTTCGATCGGCTCGAAGACATGGTGGCCGTGATCACGCCGGTCTGGCCGCGCGCCGACGTCGATGCCGAGAGCGCCTACGATCTGGCGCGCGAGCGCCTGGCGGACGCCATGGCCGATTTCGAGCGGACCCTGCCGCGGCGCGACACGGGTCGCGAGCTCGAGGCGCTGCCGGCGCCGCAAGCCAACATGTCGAAGCAGGCCTTCCTCGACATGGTCGAGCGCTGCAAGGAATACGTCCACGCGGGCGACGCATTCCAGATTGTGCCGTCGCAGCGCTTCTCGCTTCCCTTCGAGCTACCGCCGCTCGCGCTCTACCGCTCGCTCAGGCGGATCAATCCCTCGCCGTTCCTGATCCATTTCGACTTCGGCGATTTCGCCATCGTCGGCTCCTCGCCCGAGATTCTCGTGCGCCTGCGCGACAACACCGTCACCATCCGCCCGCTCGCCGGCACCAAGCCGCGCGGCGCCACGCCGGAGGAGGACAAGCGGCTGGCCGAGGAATTGCTGGCCGATCCCAAGGAGCGCGCCGAGCATCTGATGCTGATCGATCTGGCGCGCAACGATGTCGGGCGTATCGCCAAGATCGGCTCGGTGCGTGTCGTCGAGCAGTTCACCATCGAGAAGTACAGCCACGTCCAGCACATCAGCAGCCATGTCGAGGGCACCTTGCGCGATGGACTGGACGCGATCGACGCGCTGGCCGCCGGCTTCCCTGCCGGCACGTTGTCAGGCGCGCCCAAGGTGCGCGCCATGGAGATCATCGACGAACTCGAGCCGGTGCGCCGCGGCATCTATGCCGGCGCGGCCGGCTATTTCGCCGCCAACGGCACCATGGACACCTGCATCCTGCTGCGCACCGCGCTGGTCAAGAACGGCACGATGTACGTGCAGGCCGGCGTCGGCGTAGTCGCCGACTCCGATCCCGAATCGGAATTCCAGGAGAGCGTGCACAAGGCACGCGCCCTGGTGCGCGCGGCCGAGGAAGCGGTGAAGTTCGCGTCGGCGGCACGCACCGGCAACCTGCCGCGCTGATCTCGATTGAGCCGGCTACCATCGCCGCGCTAGGCTATTCCCCGTATCCGGGGAGGAATCGACATGTCGGCGTGGCAGCAGCGGTATCAGCGTCTTCTTTTCGACCGGCCGCATCCGAAGGTGTTGCGCGTCACCATGAACCGGCCGGAGAAGTACAACGCCACCGACGCGCTCATGCACACCGAGCTGGTCAATGTCTGGCGCGACATCGACGGCGACGACACGGTCAATTGCGTGATCATCCAGGGCGCCGGCGGCAAGGTTTTCTCGGCCGGTGGCGATTTCGACCTGATCGAGAACAACATGAAGGACCACAACGCGCTTTTGCGCACGTGGAAGGAAGCGCGCGACATCGTCTACAACGTCATCAACTGCTCCAAGCCGATCGTCAGCACCATGCGCGGCCCCGCCGTCGGCGCCGGCTTGGTCGCCGGCATCCTCGCCGACGTCTCGATCGCCTCGAAGAAGGCCCGGATCATCGATGGTCACACGCGGCTGGGCGTCGCCGCCGGCGACCACGCCGTGATCGTCTGGCCGCTGCTCTGCGGCATGGCCAAGGCCAAGTACTACCTGCTGCTGTGCGAAGCCGTGGATGGCGAGGAAGCCGAACGCATCGGTCTGGTCTCGCTGTGCGTCGAGGATGATCAGCTCGAGGCCAAGGGGCTGGAGGTTGCCACCAAACTGGCCGAGGGCGCACAGACCTCGATCCGCTTCACCAAATACGCGCTCAACAACTGGCTGCGCATGATGGGGCCGTCCTTCGACGCCTCGACGGCGCTGGAGATGCTGGGTTTCCTCGGGCCCGACGTGAAGGAAGGCCTCGCCTCGCATCTCGAGAAGCGCAAGCCGCGCTTCGATCCCTACTCGCCGATCTGAGGAGCGCGCAATGCGTGGTCTGAAGGACAGGAACGTCATCGTCACCGGCGGCGGCGGTGCGATCGGTGGTGCCATCTGCCGGCGCTTCGCCTCCTACGGCGCGCGGGTCGGCGTGTTCGACAAGAACCTCGAGGCGGCGACCAGGGTGGCCGACGAAATCCGACGTGGCGGCGGCGGCGTGGCCGAGCCGGTTGGCGTCGACATCACGAGCTACGCGGCGGTGAAGGAGGCCGTCGAGTTGTTCGCTCGCGAGGTCGGGCCAGCGGATATCCTGGTCAACAACGCCGGCTGGGATCGTTTCGCCAACTTCGTCGACACCACGCCCGACCTCTGGGAGACGCTGATCGCGATCAACCTCAAAGGCCCGCTGAACCTGCATCATGCCACCCTGCCGGGCATGCTCGAGCGCGGCTGGGGCCGCGTCGTCAATATCTCGTCCGACGCCGGCCGGGTGGGGTCATCGCAGGAGGCGGTCTACTCGGCCTGCAAGGGCGGCATCATCGCCTTCACCAAGACAGTCGCGCGCGAGACCGCGCGGCGCGGTGTGACGCTCAATACGGTGTGCCCCGGCCCGACCGACACGCCGCTCCTGGCCCAGGTCGCGGGTGAGTCCGAACGGGGCCAGAAAATCCGCGCCGCCCTCGTCAGCGCCATCCCGATGAAACGCGTCGGGCAGCCCGAGGATATACCCGGCGCCGTGTGCTTCCTCGCCAGCGACGACGCCGCATTCATCACCGGCCAGACAATAAGTGTGTCAGGTGGATTGACGATGGCCGGGTAATGATGAGAAGCTGACTAAGTGAACGCTCAGGAACGACGATGGAAGAATTCGCATATCTGTTGAGGGCCTTCCCTCACTTCCTGGGTTATTTCTGCCTCGCCACCGTGCTCTTCGGTGTGTTCCTGCTGGTCTACCAGTGGGTGACGCCCTACGCGGAGATGGAACTGATCCGCAGCGGCAACCTTGCGGCGGCGCTCAATTTCGGCGGTGCCATCCTCGGCTTCTGCTTGCCGCTGGCCAGCACGATCGCGCACAGCGTGAGCATTCCCGACGTCGCGATGTGGGCGCTCATCGCCCTCATCGTGCAGATCGGCGCCCATTTCCTCAGCCGGGTCATAATCAAGGACATGACCCGCCTGATCGAGAGCGGCACGGTGTCGGTGGGCGCGACAGCCTGCTGCCTGTCGCTCGGCTTTGGTATCCTCAACGCGGCTTGCCTCACCTACTAGGGTCGGAGGGCTCGTTATGGCACGCGCTTCGACAGTGATCGGTCTCACCATGCTGGGCGCCGCCGGCGTCGGCGCGGCGACCATTCCGTTCATGGGGTCTAGCACCAGCGGCCCCCAGGGCATCGCCGGCGCTGGGCCGCGCTGTAGCGCCACCCGCTTCGCGACCGTCGCCGAGTGCCAAGCGGCCGGCCACGCGACCTGTCGGCCCGATGGTACGATGTTCGTGCCGACCAATTGCACGACCGGCAGCGGCAGCAGCGGTACGCGTTGGTACAACAGCCACCCGATCTACTGGTTCGGTGGCGGACGCGGCGGCACGACAACGACGACCACGAGCGGCAGCGGACCCCAGACGGTGACGACATCGCCGCGCACCAGCGGTGGCTCGGGCGGGACCACGACGACACCCGGCGGCACGAGTTCGCGCGGCGGATTCGGGTCCAGTTCGACCTCGCATGGCGGTGGATCGTCCTGAAGGGAGCGGCTTGTGCAGCGTGAATGGTCGCCGGCGCGCGTCGACTGGGAGAAGAAGGTCGAATCCGTCGGGCTCGAGTTCCACCACCTCGACGGCAAGCCTTACTGGTTCGAGCAGGCGCGCTATCGTTTCACCGCCAAGGAGATCGACGAGCTCGACGACGCCACCGCCGAGCTGCATCGGATATGTCTCAAGGCCGTCGAATACGTGGTGAAGAACAAGCTGTGGAAGCCGCTGGCGATTCCTGAGCAGTTCGGCGCCTACATCGAGTCCGTGTGGTTCCGCCAGGATCCGACCATCGTCGGCCGCTTCGACCTCGCCTATGACGGCAAGTCGCCGCCGAAGCTGTTGGAGTACAACGCCGATACGCCGACCTCGCTGCTCGAGATGGCGGTGGCGCAGTGGTTCTGGCTCAAGGACGTCATGCCCGGCTCCGATCAGTTCAACAGCGCGCACGAGAAGCTGATCGACGCCTGGCGCAAGGTCGGTGCCATTCTGCCGCCCGGCTCGATCGTGCATTTCGCACGGATGGAGGAGGAGCCGGAGGATTGGGTCACCTCCGAATACATGCGTGATACCTGCTCGCAGGCGGGGCTCAAGACCAAGTCGCTCAAGATCGCCGATATCGGCTGGAACGGCTCCCGCTTCACCGACCTCGAGGAGGTCCCGGTGCAAGTGCTGCACAAGCTCTACCCCTGGGAGTGGCTGATGCGGGAGGAGTTCGGCCGCTTCATCCTGTCGGACACCACCGCCTTCCTCGAGCCGGCGTGGAAAACGATCCTGTCGAGCAAGGCGATCCTGTCATTGCTCTGGGAGATGTTCCCTGGCCACCCCAACCTTCTGCCGGCCTATTTCGAGGCCGACCAACGGCTGGGCGAGCGTTACGTGCGCAAGCCGATCCTCGGCCGTGAGGGCCGCAACGTGCAGCTGGTCGGCCCGGGGCTAGGCCAGACCACCGACGGCACCTATGGCGCCGAGGGCTACATCTTCCAGACCTATCATCCGTTGCCGGTGTTCGACGGCAATCACGTCGTGATCGGCTCGTGGATCGTCGACGGCACGCCGGCCGGCATCGGCGTGCGCGAGGACAGCGGCCCAATCCTCAACAACCACAGCCGCTTCGTGCCGCACTATTTCTGACGCCGCCTATAGGCCGATCATCGCCTTGGCCAGCACGTTGCGCTGCACCTCGGAGGAGCCACCGAAGATCGTCGTCTTGCGCTGGTTGAAATAGCGCGGTGCGGCGTCGTCGCTGTAGCCGGGGCCGACCGGTACCACGTTGGAGTCGTAGTTGCGCAACTCGCTGAACGGCTGGGCGTAGTTGCCGACTGCCTCGACCGCCATCTCCGTGATCTTCTGCCCGACCTCGGTGCCGCGCATCTTCACGACCGAAGCTTGCAGGCCGGGTGAGTCGCCGCCCTTCAGCGAGCTGTAGAAGGCGAGTTCGTTCATCTCGACCGCGTCGATCTCGATGCGCAGCGCCGCCATCTTTTCGCGCCAGGCCGGGTCGGTCGATAGCGGCTTGCCGTCCTTGACCCAAAGCTCGGCTAGGTCATCGAGATGCCGCAGCGACTTGCGCAGGCGCGGGCCGTGCGCCTGGCCGCCGCGCTCGAACTCCAGCAGGTACTTGGCGTAGGTCCAGCCCTTGTTCTCCTCGCCGACGCGGTTCTTCGCGGGCACCCGGACATTGTCGAAGAACACCTGATTGACCTCGTGGCGCATCGGCGTGCGCGTGCCGTCGACGAGGTAGATCGGGTCGATCTTGATGCCGGGCGACTTCATGTCGATCAGCAGGAAGGAGATGCCCTCCTGCGGCTTGCCCTCGGTCGAGGTGCGCACCAGGCAGAAGATCCAGTCCGCCCAATGGGCGTTGGTGGTCCAGATCTTCTGGCCGTTGACGATGTAGTCGTCTCCGTCGCGCACCGCGCGGGTGCGCAAAGAGGCCAGGTCGGAGCCCGAGCCCGGCTCCGAGTAGCCCTGGCACCACAACTCCTCGGCACGTGCGATCGCCGGCAGAAAGCGCTGCTTCTGCCAGTCGCTGCCGTACTTCATCAGGACCGGCGCCACCATCTTCAGGCTGAACGACGACAGGTACGGCGAATCGGCGCGCGCCATCTCCATCTCGAAGATGAACTTCTGCGTCGAGTTCCAGCCCGGCCCGCCATGCTCCTTGGGCCAGTTCGGCGTCAGCCAGCCTTTGGCGGCGAGTATCCTCTGCCACTGGATCAGCCGCTCGCGCGAGACGTGGCTGCTGCGGCTGCGTCGTGATTCCTCGGCGACTTCCTTGGGCATGTTGGCCGCGATCCAGGTCCGGACTTCGGTCTGGAAGGCGAGCTCTTCTGGTGTGAACTGGAGATGCATGTTCGCCTCACACTGTCATGTCGAGCGTAGCGAGACATCTAGGCCGCCCTGGATCCCTCGCTTCGCTCGGGACGACAGCGGCGGCCCGTCGTCGACTACAGGCCCAGCATCGCCTTGGCCATGATGCCGCGCTGCACTTCCGACGAGCCGCCATAGATCGTCATCTTGCGGCCGTTGAAGTAGCGCGGCGCCAGCACATCGGAGCCTTCGGGCCCGATCGGCTCCTCGTTGGAGTTCGGCTTGCGCTGGTTCGGGAACGGCGCGGCGTAATGCGCCGCGACGTCGACGGCGTATTCCTGCACCTGCTGCATCACCTCGGTGCCGCGCAGCTTGATCATCGAGGACAGCGGGCCCGGGTTCTGGCCGCCGGTGAGCTTGGAGTAGAACTCCATCTCGAACATCTCTAGCCCGGCGATCTCGATCTCAGTGCGCGCCAGCTTCTCGCGCCACGCCGCGTCGCGGCCCAGCTTGGCGTCACCATTGGCCGCCTCGCCCACCATGCGCTTCAGCCGCTCGAACGAGGAGCGCAGGCGCGGACTGTAGGGGTTGCCGCCGCGCTCGAACTCCAGCAGGTACTTGGCGCAGGTCCAGCCCTTGTTCTCCTCGCCGATGCGCTGGTCCACGGGGATGCGCACGTCGTCGAGGAACACCTGGTTGACCTCGTTGTTGCCGTCGCGGTTGCCGTCGGCGGTGACGATCGGCTCGACCTTCACGCCGGGCGTGCTCATCGGGAAGACGACGAAGGAGATGCCGTCCTGCGGCTTGCCCTCGGTCGAGGTGCGCACCAGGCAGAACATCCAGTCCGCGATATGCGCGCCGGTCGTCCAGGTCTTCGATCCGTTGATGACGTAGTGGTCGCCGTCACGGACCGCGCGCGTGCGCAAGGAGGCGAGGTCCGAACCCGAGCCCGGCTCGGAGTAGCCCTGGCACCAGATCAGGTCGCTGTGCAGCATGGGCGGCAGGTAGCGCCGCTTCTGCTCCTCGGTGCCGAACTTCATGATCACGGGCGCGCACATCTTCGGCCCGAACGGCGAGGTGCCCGGCGCGCCGGCGTTGGCCATCTCCATCTCGAAGATGTACTTCTGCGTCGGTGACCAGCCCGGCCCGCCGTATTCCTTCGGCCAGTTGGTGCACAGCCAGCCCTTCGCGGCGAGACGCTTCTGCCAGTCGAGCAGCCGCTCCTTGGGCATGTGGGCGTTGCGCGCCACCTTGCTCTCGCCGACGATTTCCGGGGTCAAGTTGACCTTGAGCCAGTCGCGCACCTCGCCCTGAAAGGCGCGGTCGGCGTCGGTGAAGTTCATATGCATGGGCGGTCCTCCCGCTGGGGCGGTCGATGCGTTGAGGGTAGGCTGGACGGTATCGCCATGCGGCCGGCGCTTCAACCGGGCGCGGCATGGGGTTTCAGCAGGCGGAAGCCTCCCCGGTCGCGGGGCGCTATGCTCCGGGCGGGAGACATCGCCGGGAGGGCCTCATGGCCAGCCGCATCAATCGCGCCATCGAACTGCTCGCAGAGGATCAGGCGATCTACTACGACGGCCCGCATACCGGCCACGTACTGACCTACGCGCAGGGCCGCGCCGATGCCGAGACCTGGGCCGACTACATCAATGTCGGCATGGAGCATGGCTCCTTCGACATGGCAGGGCTGGCCGAGTACATGCGCGGCATGGTCGAGGCTGGGCCGACGCGCTCGGGCCATCGCACCCCTGCGGTGATCGTCGAGGCGCCGGTCAACGGCACCGACGAAGCCAATGTCCGCTTCAACGCCTGGCAGTTCCGCCAGATTCTCGGGCGCGGCGTGCATGGTATCCTGCTGTGTCAGGCGGAGACCGCCGACGCCACGCGCGCGTTCGTCGAGTCCTGTCGCTATCCGCCGAATCTTGCCGGTGTCGATGCCGCCCTGCCCTCGCCCGTACAACGCCTGGGTGGCGCCGTGCGGCCACGGCCCGCGGGCGGCACGCTCGGCATCGGCACACGCGGCCGCGGCTCCGAGCCGACGGCGGCACCGGTCTGGGGCATCAGCGAGCTCGACTATCTCAGCCGATGCGATCCCTGGCCGCTCAACCCCGACGGCGAGTTGTTGCTGGGCGTGAAGCTGGAAAGCCCGGAGGGCATCGCCAATTGCGAGGCAATCCTCGACGTGCCGGGCCTGGGCTTCGCCGAGCTCGGGCCGGGCGATCTCGGCCTGTCGCTGGGTTACCGGACCGTGCCGCGCCAGCCCTTCCCGCCAGAGATGAAGGCGGCGCGCGATCGGGTACTGAAGGCCTGCCGTGCGCGCGGCATCGCCTTCCTCGAGGGTTGCGCGCCCGACAACATCGCCAGCCGCCTCGACGAGGGCGTGCGCGTGGTCGCCGGCCACAATCCGGAAACCGCGCGCGTCGGCCGCGCGCATCAGAAGCGGGCGATGCCGGTCTGATCAGCCCGCGACCGGCAGACGGGCGCGCAGCGCAACCTTGTGGACCTTCTCCAGCGTCGAGCGTGGCATGTCCTCGACCAGGAACACTGCGCGCGGCCGCTTGAAGTCGGCGAGCTTGGCGGCGCATTCACTCAGGATACGGTGGGGCAGCTCGTTGTTGCCCGCGATCGCCACGCCGGGCGCCGGGATCACGAAGGCCACCGGCACCTCGTCCAGCATGCGGTGTTTCTGCGCGACCACGGCGCATTCATGCACGCCGGGCACCAGCGCGATGACGCGCTCGATCTCCGACGCCGCGACGTTCTCGCCACCGACCTTGAGCATGTCCTTGTCGCGGTCGCTGAAGGTGATGCAGCCGTCCTCCTCCAGCTTCACGCGATCGCCGGTCATGAACCAGCCATCTTCGGTAAAGCTGGCGGCGGTGGCCTGCGTATTGTTGAGGTACTCGGCGAAGATCTGGATGCCACGCGTGCCCTGGCATTGCAGGTGGCCGATGCCGCCGGGCGCGACCGGCGTCGCGAGATCCTCATCGAGGATGCGAATGCCGTAACCAGAGGCCGGCCGCCCGGTGGTCATCGGCCGGTTGCGCAACAGCGCGTCGCCGACGATTCCCTGGCTCACTGTCTCGGTCATGCCCCACCAGCCGATGGTCCGTACCTTGAACACGTCGTCAAAGGGCGGCTCGTTGATGGCGTTGCCCATCATGCGGAAGTGATGCGGCGGGATGTCGTGTTGCATCAGCGCCTTGAGGAAGAACGGCAGGGTCGAGAGCCAGGTGCAGCGATTACGCAGCGCCACGTCCCAGAATCGCCGCGCCGAGAATTTCGGCTGGAGTACGATGGTGCCGCCCGCCCACATCGTCGGCAGGATCGAGTAGGTGCGCGCATTGGTGTGGAACGAGGGCATCACGACGTGGTGCACGTCGTTCTCGTTGAGATTCTGATGGATCGCCGAGGTACGCGCGCCCCACAGCGCATTGCCCTGCGTCCACAGCACGCCCTTGGGCCGCGACGTGGTGCCGGAGGTGTACTGAACTGAGCCCGGTCGCCACGGATCGGCCTCGATCTTCGGCAGGTCGGCAGGATCGCCGTCGAGCGAGGAGAAGGCGTTCGCTTTGTCCGGCCGCAGACTGGCTGGCGGCTCGCTGCCATCGAGCATGTGCTCGGTGACGACCAGCCATTTTATACTCCGCGCGTTGGCCGCGACGGCCTCCGCCAGCTCCGGCTGGGTGATCGCGCCAACCGCGCCGCAGTGATCGGCGAAATAGGCCAGCTCCTCGCCAGCCGAACGCGTGTTGGTGGTCACGACCACCGCGCCCAACCGCGCGCAGGCGAACCAGACGAACTCCAGCTCCGGCGAATTATCGAGATGGGCCAGCACGAAGTCGCCGGCTTTCACGCCACGCTTGCGCAGGCCGGCGGCGACGCACAGCACGCGGTCCCTGAACTGGCGATAGGTCCAGGCCTGGCGCGGCCCCTCGAACGGTTCCCACACCAGGTATGGATGGCCGGCGCTCACCTCGGCACGGAAGTCGAGCAGCCAGCTGACGTCGCGGCCGGCAAAGGGATTGACGATGTGTCCGCGAGAATCGGCGGGCGTGAACGACATAGGCGCTTCCTCGACGCGTGTTCTAATTGCCGCCGAGGATAGACCACGCCTCGCCGAGCTGCCTATGTCGGCGGCGGCACGGGGTTCAGGCGTCGTACCCCGCGGGCGGTGTGAAGCCGCCGATGGCCCGTTCAAGGTGCCGGGCGACATCGATACAGGTGCGGTCCTCCAAGTAGGGGCCGACCACCTGCATGCCGATCGGCAAGCCCGCCTTTGTGTGACCAACCGGCACCACGGTCGAGGGCAACCGCACGTTGCCGATTAGCCCCGCCCAGCCGATCGCCTCCAGGTAGCCACGCTCAGCGCCATTGACCTTCAGGCGCCGACCCTGAATGTCCGGCGAGTGGTCGTGCGCGAAGGCCGCCGTCATCACGATCGGGCAGAGGAAGACGTCGTAGCCGGTGAAGAAGTCGGCCCAGCGCGCCCGCTCGTCCTGCCGCGCCGCTTCCGCGCGCACGTAGTCGACATGGCGCATGGTGGCGCCGCGCATGAAGAGCGCGCTCATCGCCTGCTGGTCGGCCGCCGCTTTGGCGCCCGCGGCGAGCTGGTCCAACAGGCCGTCGTCGTAACCCGGCGCCAGGGTGGCGGCGAGCATGCGGTAGAACAGGCGGAAGCTCGCGGCGAAATCGATCGCCGGCTTCGACGCCCGCACGGCGGCCCCGGCCTTCGCCAGCGCGTCGCCCGCGCGGCTGATGGCGTCGGCGATCTCGCTGTCGACCGGGCAGAAGGCGTCGTCCGGACAGATCGCGATCCGGTAATCGGCAAGCGACGTCCGCCGCGGCGCCGGCAAATCGATGCGCCAAGCGGCTGCGTCCCATTCGCCTGGCCCGGCCAGCACGGACAGTGCAAGGTCGAGGTCGTCGGCGTTGCGCGTCAGCGGGCCGGCGACGGCGATGTCGGGTAGGTTGAGCGAGTTCGGTGGCCCCGGCACATGACCGCGCAGCGATACCACGCCGTAGCTCGGCTTGTGGCCATAGACGCCGCAGAAATGCGCGGGGTTGCGGATCGAGCCGCCGATGTCGCTGCCCAGCTCCATTGGCGTCATGCCCGCCGCCAGCGCCGCCGCCGAGCCACCCGAGGAACCACCAGGGCCAAGTGTCAGGTCCCAGGGATTGTTGGTGGTGCCGTAGACCTCGTTGTAGGTCTGGAAGTCGCCGGCGAAGAGCGGGGTGTTGGTCTTGCCGAAGATCACCGCGCCGGCGTCGAGTAGCCTTCTCACCGCATCGGCGTGACGCAGCGCTGCGTTGGCCTTCAAGCCAACGTGACCGGCAGTGGTCGGCAGCCCCTCGACGTCGAAGCACTCCTTGACCGTCATCGGCACGCCATGCAGCGGCCCCGTTGGCGTGCCCCCGGCCAGCGCTGCGTCGGCCCAGGCCGCCCTCTCCTTCGCGCGCTCCCAGTCGAAAACGACGACGGCGTTGATCCTGGGATTGTGCAGCTCGACGCGCTTACGGAAATGCTCGAGCAGCTCGGCCGAAGAGACCTTGCGTGCGCGTACCGCCGCCGCCAGGTCACCAGCCGCCATCCAGGTCGCGTCCATCGGGATGCCTCCGTTGATCGGTGTGGAGGCTAGAACGTGGCCGGCGCTACTGCCAGCCCCGCCGACGGATCGCGGCGCTGATCGGCCCCAGGACGAATCCCTTGGCCGACAGTCCCGGTAACCACTCCGCCAGCGCCTGGATGGTGACGTCGTGCGGGTGGCCGATGGCGATGACGAAGCCCTGCCGCCGCGCCAGTGTTTCGGCCTCGGCGAGCTGGCGCCGCACGGCGTCGCTGGTCATGACGTCGTCGAGGAAGACATGCCGGTCGACGTTGGGCATCCCCAGTTCTTCGGCCACCAACCCGCCCACCGTGTCGGCGTGGGTGCGCGAATCGAGATAAGCCAGCCCCCTCGCCTTCATCTCGCGCAGCGACGCCTCGACACCGGGGCGCCAGGTCGTGAAGCGGCTTCCCATGTGGTTGTTGACCGCGACGTAGCCTGAAAACGAGTCCAACGCCGCCGCGGTGCGGCGGCGGATCATGTCGAGCGACAGGCTGGTGAGCAGCGCATTGGGGCCGGGATCGACGCCGCCCGACATCGGCTCCATCGGCAGATGCAGCATCAGCTCGTGACCGCGGCCGCGCGCCGCCGTCGTTTGCTCGGCCAGGTCGCGTGCGTAGGGCAGATAGGACAGAGTCAGCGGCCGCGGCAGGTCGACGACGCGGCGCGAGCGCGGCCGGTCGACGCCCATGTCGTCGATCACCACCACGATCAGCGGCTTGCGGCGATCGTCGCTGAAGGCGATGGCGTTGCGTTGCCACGCCGCGCCCGCCGGCGCGGCGCGCGGCACCGGTGATGGCGGGCGGCGCTCCTCGTAATTGGGTTGGGGCTTACCCTCGGACTCGTTGTAGGCCGGCAGACCCGGAATCTGCTCGATGCTGGCGTAGCGCGGCGCCGGCGACGGCTTCGCGGAAGACGGCGGAACGGGCCGCCCGGCGGATGGTACGGGCGATGCCGGACGGGGGCTGTCGAGGAGGTCCGTCAGCCAAAAGCCACCGCCGACGCCCAGTAGCGCCAAGCCCAGCACCGCCAGCGTGCCAAGCGCCACCCGGCGGGCGCGCAGCGCGTCGAGCAGGCCGCGCCAGCGCGCCCCGAGAACCGTCAGCGCCGCGTCGAGGCGCGCGCCGACGGTCGTCGGCGCGGTCTTGCGCGACGCCGGCTTGCGCGGCCGCGTCTTGCCGGCGCCGCTCTTGCGGGTCTGCCTCTTGGAGGCTGCCATACGAGGGGAGATCGCTTCGTTGTCGTTGCCGACAGTCTAGCACAGGCGGCCGTCAGAAAAGGCGCGGCGCGTTCATCAGCACGAGGCCTGCGACGATCACCCCCGCGGCGGCGACGCGACGGCGGCCGAAGCTCTCGCCCAGCAGCAGCGCGCCCATCAAGGCGCCGAACAGCACCGATGTCTCGCGCAGCGCCGCGACATGCACCATGGGGCCCTGCGACAGCGCCCAGATGGCGATGCCGTAGCCGCCATGCGCCACCAGCCCGCCGGCCACGCCGCGATGCCAGTTGGTGCGTAGATAGCTCGTGACCGCACGCGGCCGTCGCCAGAGGGCGAAAACCAGCAACCACGGCCCTTCGAGCAGGTTGAGCCAGGCGATGTAGCTGATCTTGTGTTCCAGAGTCGGACCAGCGGCGCGCACGCCCAGGCCGTCAGCGACGATGTAGAGCGCGATGGTCACGCCGGTCAGCAGCGCGAAGACGGTGGTCAGGCGGTGCCGACGGCGCGCCTCGGGCGAGACGGCTTCGGTCGCGCGACCGCCTCGGTCCGGCAAAGCGAGCGCGATCAGCCCGGCCGACAGCAGGATGACGCCCAGGACGTCCTGCACACGCAGCGCCTCGCCGAGCAGGCGGCCGGAGAACACCGCGACGAGTAACGGCCCGGACCCGCGCGCGATGGGATAAGCGTGGCTCAGATCGCCGTAGGCGTAAGCCTTGAGCAGAAAGATGTAATAGAGGGTGTGGATCACCACTGAGCAGGCCGCCCACTTCCACGCCGCCGGGTCGATCATCGGCAGGAACGGCACCAGGATCGCGCCCTGCAGGGCGCCCATCGCCATGATCACGCCGAACGTCGCCAGGCGATCGCCTCGATCCGACTTGAGAAGCGCGTTCCAGGTCGCGTGCATCAGCGCCGCGGCGAGCAGCAGCGCGATAACAAGAGGGTCGAGTACGGTGGCCATTCGAGGGGGAGAGACGACGTGTGACGGTTTTGTTACGGCACCATAGGCCACCGTCACGCCGCCGTCTGCGGCTGTCGTGCTCGACAATCTCAACGCTTGTCAGGGAGGTCGCCGATCCGACGACCTCCCCGCGTCGCATCTTACTTGTCGAGCCAGAGATCCTCGAAACGCCAGCCGTTGTAGATGCTGTTGACCTGGATGGTTAGGCCCTTGACGTGGGGTTGCCAGCAGCCCGCGGCCGGGCCGTGCGCGATAATCGGCCGCGCCACGTCCTCCTGCAGCCTACGTTCGATATCCCACACCATCCTGAGGCGCTTCTGGAAGTCTCGCTCGCGCGACTGCGCCTCGAAGAGCTTGGTCATCTCCTTGTCGCAATAGTTGTTGTAGTTGCGCAGCGAGCCGCAGGCGTAATTCTCGAAGAAGTGCTGATCGGGATCGTCGATGGCGCTGCCAGTGAGATTCAGCGCCACCGTGTACTCCTTCTTGAACATGCGATTGTAGTAGACGGCGGTGTCGATGATCTCGAGCTCGCCATCGATGAACACATGCCGGAGCTGATCGATCAGGATCACCGCCGGGTCCCTGAACGAGGCGATGTTGCGCGTGCTCACCTTGACCTTCAGCCGCTTGTCGGCCGAGTAACCGGCCTGCTTCATCAACTCGCGCCCTCGTTCACGGTTCTTCTCGACATCGCCATAGAGGGCCTTGACCTGATCGTCGGGCAGGCCCCAGACGCCTTCAGGCGGCGGCAGCATGCTGCCGCCGACGCGGCCTTGACCATCGCTCAGGATGTCGACGAACGACTGGCGGTCGAGCGTCAGCGCCATGGCCTTGCGAATACGTGCGTCGTCGAACGGTGGCAGATCTCGATTGACGATAAGGTTGCTGCTGACGGCCGTCTGGCGCATCGTGCACTGGGCATGCGGCGCGTCCCTCTTGACGTCCTTCAGCAGCGGCGGCGACACGTCGGTCGGGAACGTCATGTCGAAGGTACCGGCGATGAAGGACAGCATGCGCGTCGAGCGGTCCTGGATGATGGTGTACTCGATGCCGTCGAGATACGGCTTGCCCGGCTTCCAGTAGTCGGGATTGCGCACCAGCCTGATGCCCTCGTTCATCCTCAGCTCGGCGAGCTTGAACGGGCCGGTGCCGATGGCGCGCCGGCGCATCTCGTTGATCGAGACGTGGCACGGATACATCGGCGAGTAGCCCGACGCGAGCAGCGCCAACATCGAGGGCTGCGGCTCCTTGAGGTGGATCGTCGCCTCGAAATCGCCGTTCGCGGTGGTCTTCTCGACGTTGCCATACCAGGCCTGCCGCGGATTGCGCCGGAGCTTGTCTTTGGCGGTGCCGGTCAGCAGATCCATGGTGCAGACCACGTCCTTCGCGGTGAAGGGCTTGCCGTCATGCCACTTCACGTTCTCCTGCAGCTTGAAGGTGAGCTGCCGACCGTCCTCGCTCCAGCTCCAGCTCTTCGCCAGCTCCGGCACGATCGTGTCGAAGCTGTTGCGCGGTTTGTGCTGGTCGTACATCACGAGGTTGTTGTAGATCGCCATGAACGCCACCGCGACCGAGACGGTCGCTTCCTCGTGTATCGAGGCGCTCGGCGGCGTGTCCATGTGCTGGATCTTCAAGACGCCGCCGCGCTTCTGCGCCCATACGGCATCGGCGGTCACCAGCGTCGTGGCCGCCGCGAAAAGCAAGGCGATACACCCGTTGCCGATCTTCATTGTCGTTCCCTCCCCTGCGACCGCACGCGCACCGAATGCCGCGTCGGTTTACCGTGATCGGTAATGCTCCTCCTTGAAGCGCTTGACGCGCGCACTCGCTTGCCGAGCGCGCGCGTCGAGGATGCGACAAGCGGCAGATCGCCGGCAAGCGCGCCACGTCGCGATAGCGGGATCGTTCCGCATGCAGGAAACGGTCAGCGCTCTTGACAGACTATCCATCATGATGGAATCAATTCTACTATGATGGATGCGGCGACTTTGGACCAGCGCATTGGCGCCCGCGTGCGCGCGTTGCGCGCGACGCTCGGTCTCACGATGGAGGTGTTGGCCGAACGCAGCGGGGTGAGTCGCTCGATGATCTCGGTGATCGAGCGTGGCGAGAGCAGCCCGACCGCGGCATTGCTGGAGAAGCTGGCCAGCGCGTTGGGCGTGTCGCTGGCCAGCCTGTTCGACTCGCCAACGCCCGATCGCGACCCGGTGGCGCGCCGTGCGACGCAGCCGCAGTGGCGCGACCCCGCTTCGGGCTACCTCAGGCGCAACGTCTCACCGGCGGGCGTCACCTCGCCGATCCAGATCGTCGAGGTCGAGTTCCCGGCCGGCGCGCGCGTCGCCTTCGATACGGGGGTGCGCGACAGGCGCGTGTACCAGCAGGTCTGGGTGCTCGACGGCGCCATCGAGGTCACTGTCGGCGACGAGAGCCATCAACTGCGCACCGGCGACTGCTTCGCCTTCGTGCTCGACCGACCCACGGCCTTCCGCAACCGTACCCGCAAGACAGCGCGCTACGCCGTCGTCATCGTCGGCCAGCCGGAGACCGTCAGATGAGCCACTACACCATCAGCCGGGTCGATCGCCTCGACGAAGCCCGGCTTCATGGCCTGGTCGACGTGCTGATCGACTGCGTCGCCTGCGGCGCGTCGGTGAGCTTCATGCACCCGCTGTCGCGTGCCAAGGCGACGGCGTTCTGGAGTCGCGTCGCCGATGACGTCGAAAGCGGCGCGCGCGCCCTGCTGGTGGCCGAGGATGACGGCGGCGTGATAGGCACGGTCCAACTCGTGCTCGACCAGCCCGAGAACCAGCCGCACCGTGCCGATCTATCGAAGATGCTGGTGCATCGTCGCGCCCGGCGGCTGGGTGTCGGCGCCGCGCTGATGCGCGCGGCGGAGGACGCGGCGCGCACGGCCGGCAAGACACTGCTGGTGCTCGACACGGCGAGCGACGACGCGGAACGTCTCTATGCGCGCGCCGGCTGGACGCTTGTCGGCGCCATACCCGACTATGCCCTGCTGCCGCATGGCGGGCTGTGCGCCACCAGCGTCTACTATCGCAAGCTCGCCTGAGGATGGAGGTCATCCACGTCGCCGGCGCGCTGCTGAGCGCCGCGCTGCACGCCGGGTGGAACGCCGCGGTCAAGGCGAGCCCACGCCCGGCCGAAGCGATGGCGACGCAGATGCTGATGAGCGCGTTGTTCTGCCTGCCCTTCCTGCTGTGGACCGGGTTCCCTGATACGGCGGCCTGGAAGTGGATCGCCGCCTCGGCGCTGACCAATACCATCGTCGTCACGGCGTTGCTCAAGGCCTACGAACTGGCCGGATTCGGCATCGTCTATCCCGTCGTGCGGGCGATCTCGGTGGTGCTGGTGGTGCCGATGGCGGCGCTGCTCGCGGGCGACCGCCTGGGCCTCGGCGGGCTGGCGGGCATCGCGCTGATCGTCCTCTCGCTCGGCTTCCTCGCCAGGAGCACCGGCCGTGATCGATCGATTCCGCCGCGTGCGATCCTGTGGATCGTCGTCGGCGGCTTGGCGACCGCCGTCTACGTGATGTGCGACGCGCAGGGGACGCGGGCGGCGGGTTCCCCCTGGGCCTACGGATTCGTGGTTTCGATCACCAACGCCGCGGCGATGTGGTGGCGCAATCGTCATCTCGGCTCGCCGATCGGGCTCGTGCGCGCCAACTGGCGGGTTGCCACGCCGACGGCCATGGCGTCGGTGGCGTCCTACCTGTTGATCCTCTGGGTCTGGAGCGTGGCGCCGATCGCGCCATCTTCGGCGCTTCGCGACACCAGCTCGGTCTTCGCCATCCTGATCGCTATCGTCTGGCTACGCGAGCCGCTCACCGCGTCGCGCGTCCTCGCCGTGCTGCTGGCGGCGGCGGCGGTGCCGTTGCTGAGGCTGGCGTGAGCGGCTAGGTTGCGGCCGCGAAAGGACATCCCATGCTGCTGGTCATCGATAACTACGACAGCTTCACCTACAACCTCGTGCATTACATCGGCGATGTCGGCGGCGTGTGCGACGTGCACCGCAACGACCAGATCACGGTGGCCGAGGTGCTGGCGCGCAAGCCGGCGGGCATCGTGCTGTCGCCCGGCCCCTGCACGCCCAACGAGGCCGGTATCTGCCTCGAGCTGATCGCCGCAGCGGCGAGGGAACAGGTGCCGCTGCTCGGCGTCTGCCTGGGTCACCAGTCGATCGGCCAGGCCTTCGGTGGCAAGGTGGTACGCGCGCCTGTGCCGATGCATGGCAAGCTGTCGTCGATCCGCAGCACCGGCCAAGGCGTCTTCGAGGACGTGCCCTCGCCCTTCGAGGCGACGCGCTACCACTCGCTGATCGTCGAGCGCGCCAGCCTGCCGGCCGAGCTCGAGATCGTGGCCGAGCTCGACGACGGCATGATCATGGGCATGCGCCATCGGAGCCTGCCGATCCACGGCGTGCAGTTCCATCCCGAGAGCATCGCCTCGCAGCACGGCCACAAGATCCTGGAGAATTTCCTGCGCATATCAGGCGACCACCCCAGCCAGCAGAAGCGCGTGGCGTGAAGCCGCCGCTGTCGCCGGAGACGCTCGCCGCCCAGGCGCTGGGCTGGGTCGACGAGACGACGCGCGCGGTCGTGCCGCCGATCCATCTCGCCACTACCTATCTGCGCGATCCCGACAACCAGTATCGCTCGGGCCGCGTCTACAGCCGCGCCGACTCGCCGAACTACAACCAGCCCGAGGAACTGCTGGCCAAGCTCGAGGGTGGTGCTGCGGCACTGGTTTTCTCGTCGGGCATGAGCGCGGCGACCGCCTGCTTCCTGGCGCTGGCGCCGGGCGACCATGTGATCGCGCCCAAGGTGATGTACTGGTCGCTACGCAACTGGCTGATGAACTTCGCCACGCATTGGGGATTGCTGGTCGAATTCGTCGATGCCGCTTCGGTCGAGGCGGTGCGCGCCGCCGTGATGCCCGGCAAGACCAAGATGATCTGGCTGGAAACGCCGGCCAACCCGTTGTGGTGCGTCTCCGACATCGCCGCCTGCGCCAGGATCGCGCACGATGCCGGCGCCCTGCTCGCCGTCGATTCGACCTGTGCCACGCCGGTCTTCACCCGTCCGATCGAGCATGGCGCCGACCTGGTGATGCACGCCGCCACCAAGTACCTCGCCGGCCACAGCGACGTGATTGCCGGCGCGCTGGTCGGCGCGCGCGACGATGAGCACTGGAAGCGTATCCGTCTGATCCGTGCCCAGCTCGGCACGATCCTGGGATCGCTGGAATCATTTCTGCTACTGCGCGGCATGCGCACCCTCTACCCGCGCGTACGCACCGCCGCCGAGAATGCGCAATGGCTGGCGTCCAGACTAGCAGCGCATCCGCTGGTCGAGGCGGTGCTGTTCCCCGGCCTCCCCGGCTTCGCCGGCCACCAGGTCGCAGCGCAGCAGATGGCGGGTGGCTTCGGCGCCATGATGTCGATCCGCGTGAAGGGCGCCCCCGCGCTGAATCTCAGCGGCGAGGCTGCCGCGATCGCCGTCGCCGCCCAAGTTGGCGTGTGGAAGCGCGCGACCTCGCTGGGCGGCGTCGAAAGCCTGATCGAGCATCGCGCCAGCATCGAGGGCGCCGGCACCCCCGCGCCGGCGGACCTGCTGCGCCTGAGCGTCGGCATCGAGGCCAAGGAAGACCTCTACGCCGACCTCGACCAGGCGCTGGCGGCGGCGCATCGTCGCAACACCGCGTAGTCGTCCGGCCCGCCCGCGAGATGTGATCCAGGCCGGGTCGAGGCGGTGCTATGATCGCCGCATGCGACGGACGGCGTTGATCTTCTGCCTCACGCTCACGGCGGGCGATGCGATCGCTGCCGATCCGGCGCCGCGTGAGCGCATCCAGGTTTATCGGCAGCCCAGCGGAAGCACGGTGATCATCCGGCGCGATAACGACGTCGTGCTCCGTAATCCGGATGGCACGCGCACCGTGATCCCCGCCACGCCCTCGACTCCCGCCTTGCCGCCGCGCTGGCAACGCTGAGCTACTGCGCCGCCACCGCCATCGGGCCGGCCATCTGGCGTGAGACGAGCTGAGCATAGAGCCCGCCCTTGGCGATCAGGCTGGCGTGATCGCCGGTCTCGACCACCCTGCCCTCGTCCATGACGACGATCAGATCGGCATCCCGCACCGTCGACAGGCGGTGGGCGATGACGATGGTCGTGCGGTCGGCCTTCAGCCGGTCCAGCGCGCCGCGTACCGCCTGCTCGTTGACCGCGTCGAGATGCGACGTCGCCTCGTCAAGGATCAGCACCGGCGCGTCCTTCAGGAAGGCGCGCGCGATGGCCACGCGCTGGCGCTGGCCACCCGACAGGCTGGTGCCGCGCTCGCCGACAGGCGCGTCGAGCCCTTCCGGCAGCGCCGCGACCAGGTCCTTCAGCGAGGCGTGCTCGACCGCCGCCAGCAGGTCGGCTTCGCTGGCATCGGGCCGCGCGATCAGGATGTTGGCGCGCAGGGTGTCGTTGAACAGGTAGGTGTCTTGGGCGACGAGCGCGATGTTGCGGCGCAGGTCATCGAGCTTCCAGTCCCGCAGGTCCGACCCGTTGACCGTGATGCGGCCCTGATCGGGATCCCAGAAGCGCATCAGGAGCTGCGCGGTGGTCGTCTTGCCCGCACCGGACATGCCGACCAGCGCCACCGTCTTGCCGGCCGGCACGACGAAGCTGACATCGTGCAGCGCCGCGCGCTCGTGGCCGGGATAGGTGAAGCGCACGGTCTCCAGCGCGAGCGCCGCAGCGCCGGGCCTCGTCGGCACGCCCTTGCCGTCGGTCACCGGCACCGGCTCGTTGTCCAGCGCATAGACGCGACGTGTCGAGCCCATCGTGTCGGCGAGCTGGCGGCCGACATGGGCAATCTCCGACACCGGCAGGAACGCCGCCATCGCCAGCAGCGCCAGCAGTGGCAGCACCGACGGATCGACGGCACCGCGCGAGGCGAGCCACGCGCCGGCAGCGACCACCGCGAGGCCACCGAGACCCGTGAGGATCTCGGTCAGGCTGCTCTGCAGCGTGAGCTCGCGGAAGAACGGTAGGCGCAGGCCGGCGTGACGCGCGGTCAGCGCGTCGAGCTTGTCGCCCCTGATCTTCTCCTGCTGGAAGGCGACGATCTCGCCCAGGCCCTGCACGGAGTCGACGGCGAAGGCGCCCAGCTCGCCGGCCGCTTCGCGGGCGCGCGAACCCAGCCGGTCGACGCGCTTGCGCATCAGGAACGGACTCAAGCCCACGGCGATCAGGAATGGCAGCAGCGCCAGCACGATCCAGCCGCTGGTCTGGCCCAGAACGATCAGCACCACCGATGGCACGAGGAGGGCGACGAAGGCCGGCGCCACGGTGTGGGCGAAGAAGTATTCCAGCAGCTCGATGTCGTGTGTCGCCAGCGACATCAGATCGCCCGTGCGGCGGCGCGTCAGATAGGCCGGCGCCAGCGCGTCGAGCTTGCGGAAGGTGGCAATACGCATCTCCGCCAGCAGGCGGAAGGCCATGTCGTGCGCCAGCCAGGACTCCAACCAATGCAGCAGGCCTGACAGAGGCGCCACTACCGCCAGCGCCCAGAGATAGGGCGCGTAGGGCTGGCCGTTCTTCAGCGCCTGCACCGCCAGCGCGCCCAGCACGCCGACGCCGATGAAGGCGAGCACACGCAGTACGCCGAACGCGAAGGTCAGGCCGAGCTTGCACTTCCACGGCAGGATCATCTTCATCAGCTCGACGGTTAGGCGGAACCAGCCCAGTCCTTCAGCGCGCAAGATCCCTTCGGTCTGCGCCGCCTTGAACGCCACAGCGCGCTCGGTCGCGGGCTCGTCGGCGCGCTCGGCGTCACGTGCGACGGGCGCCCGCTCCTGCGCCTGGCGCTCGCGCGCCTGCTCAGCCATCAAGCTGGCGTAGACGCCGCCTTGGCGCATCAGTGCCTCGTGCGGGCCGCTCTCGGCCACCTTGCCGCCATCGAGCACGAGGATGCGATCGCAACCGATGACGCTGGAAAGGCGATGCGCCAGGACCAAGGTCGTGCGGCCGCGCATCAGCCCGTCGAGCGCTTCCTGGATCACCGCCTCGTTTTCGGCATCGACAGCCGACAGGGCTTCGTCGAGCACCAGGATCGGTGTGTCGCGCAGCAGCGCCCGCGCGATCGCGACGCGCTGGCGCTGGCCGCCCGAGAGCTTGACGCCCTTCTCGCCCACGACAGTGGCATAGCCGTTGGGCAGACCCAGGACGAAGTCATGGATGTTGGCGGCGCGCGCCGCAGCCTCGACCTGCGCATGGCTCGCATCGGGGCGGCCCATACGGATGTTGTCCTCGACGCTACCGTGGAACAGGAACGTGTCCTGGTTCACGACCGAGATCATCGAGCGGATCTGCGCGAAGGACAACGCCCGAAGGTCGTGGCCGCCGATGGTGATGCGGCCGCTGTCGGGATCGTGGAAGCGCAGCAGCAACCGCACGATCGAAGACTTGCCACCGCCCGAGGGACCCACGACGCCGATGCGCTCGCCGGCGTCGGCCCTGAAGCTCAGCCCGTCGTGCACGATCCGCGGACTGCCGGGATAGTGGAAGCGCACGTCCTCGAAAGCGATCGCCGGCGTCAGCGGCGCGGGCAGAGCGGCCGGCGGCGCGTCGATCACCGAGGGTTGATCGTCGAGGATGGCGTAGATGCCCTGGGCGGCCGACATGCCGACCATGCCCTGGTGCAGTACCGAGCGCAGCTCGCGCATCGGCCGGTAGATCTCGATGCCCAGCATCAGGATCACCAGCAGCCCCGCAATCGACAATGCGCCGCTCTCGACCCGCCAAGCGCCCAGCGCCAGCGCCGCGGCCGCGCCGCAGGCGATGGATGTGTCGGTGATGCCGCGCGCCGCGGAGTTGGTCGCCAGCACCCACATGGTGCGGCGGAACAGCTCGCGCGCACGCTCGGCCAGACGATCGGCGCGCGCGCCGCTCTGGCCGAAGGCCTTGAGCGTCGCCAGTCCCTGGATCGAATCGAGAAAATCGGCGGCGAAGGCGGCGTAGGCGCGCTGCCGGTTGAGCGAGGCTTGCGCGTCCTTCTTGTGCCACAGCGCCGGTGCGAACAACGCCAGCAGCGCGAAGGCGAGCGTCACCAGCGCTATTGGCAGGTCGATGAAAGCGACGGCGATGAAGATCAGCGGTGGCGTGAGCAGCGCGATCAGGAACTGCGGCAGGAACTGGCCGAAGTAGACCTCGAGCTGTTCGACGCCATCGACCAGCGAGAGCGTGAGCGCGCCGGAGCGACGCCGCGCCACCGCCGCCGGTCCCAAAGCGGCGATGCGGTCGAAGATCGCGCGCCGGAGCTTGCGCTGCACCAGCGCCGCCGTCTCGTGCGCCACCATCGTGCGCATATGCTCCAGCGCGCCGCGCAGCAGCATTACCAGCGCGACCGCCACGATCGGCCACAGCAGCGCGTCGAGGCCCTTGCCGGCGAAGATCTCGGCGATCAGCCAGCCCAGCAGCGCCAGGCGTGCCACGCCGGCCGCCACCGCCGCCAGGCCAACGGCCACCGCCCAGGCGATGCGGCTGCGAACGCCCGCGGTGAAACTGAAAAGACGCCGCTCGATATGCATGGCTCAGCTCCAGAAGCCTTTCTCACCCTCGGCTTTGGCGGCCGCCCAGTCCAGCCCGACATCGGCCAGTATCCTGTCCTCAAGCTCCAACAACCGGGCGCGCGACCGCGCCAGCTCCAGGCGGCGACGCATTGCGCCATACAGAGTCCGCGGCAGATCGAAATCCCAACGATCCGCAGGCAGTGTGTCCGTCACGAAGGCCATGGATCAATTCCTCAACGCGTCGTTGCTGGCGAATCTAGGCCGTACGCCATTGTTCGTCATTCGACAGAAACGACCAATGGCTGTAAATTTTCGTATATGAGCGCCGACTGGGACGATCTCAGGGTTTTCCTCACCCTCGCCCGCGAGGGCAGCCTGACCATGGCCGCCAAGCGGCTCGGCGTGAGCCATCCGACCGTGGCGCGCCGCGTCCATGCGCTGGAGGAGCGCATCGGCGTGCGGCTGTTCGACCGCCTGCCCGACCGCTTCGTGCCGACCTCGGCCGGCGAGGAACTGCTCGCCGATACAGAGGCGATGGAGCGCGCCGCCGAATCGATCGGCCGTCGCAGCGCCGGGCTGACCGATACCGCGCGTGGCGTGGTGCGCATTTCCGCTGGCGAGGCGATGACGACGCTGGTGGCGCGTCACTTACCCTCCCTGCGCGGCCGCCTGCGCGAGATAGAGTTCGAGTTGGTCACCAGTCACATGCTGGCCAACCTGTCGCGCCGCGAGGCCGACCTGATGATCCGCGAACAGGTGCCGGACCTCGCCGACATCGTCGCGCGCAAGCTGGGCCGCGTGGCCTATGCGGTCTACGGCGTACCAGATCTCGCCCCGGCGGGCCGCGCCTCGCCGGACAAGCTGCGCGTCCTGCCATGGGTGGGCTTCGACGAGGATCACAGCTACATGCCAGGCCAGAAATGGATGGCCGAGTTGCTCGTTGACGCGAAGCCGACGGTGCGGACCAATAACTGGATGGTGTTGCACGAGGCCGTGCGATCGGGTGCCGGACTCGCCGTCCTGCCCTGCTATCTCGGTGACCCGGATCCCGCGCTGCGCCGTGTCGGCGGCCTCCTCGACGACGTGGCGGTCGACCAATGGCTGCTGGTGCATCGCGATCTACGCGGGCTGCCGCGCGTACGCGCCGTCATGGACGCGCTGATCGATCTGTTCCAGCGGCATAAACCGTTGTTGGAAGGCCGCGAGCGCGGGGCACGCGCAGCCGCCTAAACCCGCCCTGTTCGGCAAGCGATGGCACGCGCGAAGAAGCCGCTCCCCCATAGGGACGGGAGGCTTTGTCGGCGTGTAGGCTCGCCGCGATTCAGGGAGGGCAGGCGCGTGGCGGGCAAGCTTCAGGACAAGGTCGCGATCATCACGGGCGGCGGCAGCGGCATGGGGCGCGAGACTGTGCTGCGCTTTCTCGACGAGGGCGTCAAGGTGCTGGTCGCCGACCTCAACGAAGATAACGGCAAGGAAACCCTGTCGCTGGCGCGTGCCCGCGGCCAGGGCGAGCGCATCGGTTTCATCCGCACCGACGTGGCGCTGGAACGCGACGTGGCGGCGATGGTGGACGAGGCGCAACGGCTCTTCGGCACGCTCGACATCGCCTATCTCAACGCCGGTGTCGGCGGCGCCTTCGGCCCGATCGCCGAGACCACGGTCGAAGGCTGGGATTACACCTTCGCGGTACTCACCCGCAGCGTCTTCCTCGGCATGAAGCACGCCTCGATCGCCATGAAGTCGCACGGTCGCGGCGGCGCCATTCTGAGCACCGCCTCGATCGCCGGCATCGTCGGCGGTGGCGGCTCGCACGCCTATTCCGCCGCCAAGGCCGCCGTGATCAGCCTGACCGAGAACGTCGCCGCAGAGCTCGCGCCACACCGCATCCGCGTCAACGCCATCGCGCCGGGCGTGATCTCGACGCCGCTGGTGCATCGCGGTCGACCGGAGAAATTCGAGCAGCAATTCGCGCGCCAGCCCTGGCCCGAGCGCGGCGAGGGCTCGCACATCGCCGCCGCCGCGGCGTTCCTATGCTCCGACGATGCGCGCTTCATCACCGGCGAGGTGCTGAAGGTCGATGGCGGGCTGCTGGCGCAGGGCATCGCCTTGTGGGGCGCCGGCAAAGACAACCCCTTCCTGCGTACCGCTGGCGTCAACCACGGCACGACCGGCAAGGCGATGGAAGTGCGGCGACTGGAGTAGTCAGCCTACGGCCAGCTGAAGCGGATGTTGTTCTTCGCCAGGCCGTCGAGCACGACCTGGATGCCGCCCGACTTGATCATCCATTCCAGCCGGTGGTCGCGGTATTCGCGGCGCATCTGACCCGAGGCAAGGCGCTCGGCGGCATTGGCCATGCCGGCCTTGGCGCCCTCGAACTCGGTGAAGGTCTGCGCCACCGATGGCCGCTCCTTGATACGCTTGAGCCAACGATCGAGCGCTGAGTCCGGCGTAGGCCCGATGCCGTAGTGGAAGGAGCGGTTGAGGTACGGTGCCACCGACAGGTCGGCCCAGCCGAAGCTCGCGCCGTTGAACCAGGTGCGCTCGCCGAGCTGGCGGTCGAGCCAGGCCTGAATCTGAGCGGTCTGTTTCGTCGCCGCGGCGATCAGTGAGTCCTTCAGCGCGCCTTCGGCACGCTTGAACCAGTTGATCTCGCCCAGGCCCCAATTGATCGCCTCGTAATGCGTATCGCAGATGTCCTCGATCATGCGCGCTCGGGCGCGCTCGGCCGGATCACGCGGCAGCAACGGTGGCGTCGGCCACTTGTCCTCGATGTATTCGAGGATGATCGTCGAATCGAAGATGCGCACGTCGCCGTCGACCAACGCCGGCACCTCGGCGCGCAGACTGGCATCGACGAAGCCGCCGGCGGCGGAACCCGAGCCGATACCAACCGGCAGCTGGGGCGTGAAAGCGACGCCCTTCTCGCGCAGCGCGATCTTGACCTTCTGGACATAGGACGACAGCGGATGTTCGTAGAGCAGCATAGGTCTCGTTCCGGCGGGGTAGCTCATGGATTGTCGGACGCGCGCCACCTCAAGCGCAAGCCGTCGCCTCGACACATGGTGGGCGGCACGCACCGACGCAGAGCCAGAAGGATCCGCGCGCTTAAGTCTTGCCATCGCGTAACGCCGTTCCGCTTCGCGTGACATCGGCGTCATCTTTTCTTGTTTGCCGTCCCGGCCACCCGCTACCTTCATCGTGGTCTTCGGGACCCGCCCCTCGGGAGGACACGATGAAGTTCACCTGGTTCCATCTGATGCCCTGGCCCCATCTGCCGGATGACTTCCGCGAGAAGCATCGCTCGGTGTGGGTCGACATCCCGACGACCTTGTACGACGCCAAGCGCGGCCATCACGTCTATCACGACTACTTCGACCAGCTCGAATACGCCGAGACGATGGGCTTCGACGCGCTGGGCGTGAACGAGCATCATGCCAACGCCTATGGCCTGATGCCCTCGCCCAACCTGATGGCCGCCGCGCTGGCGCGCCGCACCAGCAAGGCAGCGCTGATGGTGCTGGGTGATTCGATCGCGCTCTACAATCCGCCGATCCGCGTCGCCGAGGAATTCGCCATGCTCGACGTCATCACCGGCGGTCGCCTCGCCTGCGGCTTCCCGGTGGGCACGTCGATGGACACCAACTACGCCTACGGCACCATCCCCGCGCTCACCCGTGAAAAGTACAACGAGGCGCACGAGCTGATCATGCGGGCGTGGCGCGAGGACGAGCCCTTCGCCTTCAACGGCCGCTACACCAAGCTGCGCTACGTCAATTGCTGGCCCAAGCCGATCCAGCGGCCGCGCCCGCCGATCTTCATCCCCGGCGGCGGCTCGATCGAGACCTACGATTTCTGTCTCGAGTTCGACTACACCTATTGCTACCTCAGCTACTCGGGCTATCTGCGCGCCAAGCAGTTGATGGACGGCTACTGGGAGCGCGTCGCCAAGGCCGGCAAGGACGAAAGCCCTTATCGCGGCGGCTTCGCCCAGGTGATCTGCGTCGCCGACACGGACGCTGAAGCGGAGAAGCTCTACAGCAAGCACGTGCACTACTTCTATAACCGCTGCCTGCACGTCTATCCCGGCTTCGCCGACGCGCCGGGCTACCGCACGGTCAAGACCCTGCAAGCCAACATGATCACGCAGCTCACCCAGGCGCAGCTGCGCAACTACCCGACGCTTACCTGGAAGGACCTCGTCGACCAAGGCTACGTCATCGCCGGTTCGCCCAAGACGGTCTACGACCGCATGGTCGATCTGGCGAAGACCCTGCGCGTGGGCAACATCTTCGGCCTGTTCCAGGTCGGCGACATGCCGGGCGACAAGGTCCGGCATTCGACCAAGCTGTTCGCCGAGCAGGTCATGCCCAAGCTCAAGGCCGAGTTGTTCCAGGAGTGGAAAAACGAGGATCGCTTCTGGATCAAGCCGATGCAGCAGAGCGAGCGCCGTCAGATGGCCGCGGAGTAAGCATGACCATCACGTCTCGTCTGATCGACGTCGCCGGCGGCCGCAACAAGGTCCGCGTCTACGAGGGCGGCGACGGACCGCCACTATTCTATCTGCACGGCGCCGGCGGGCTGATGCGCGAGGATCGCTTGATCGCCGCACTGGCGCGCCACTACCGCGTCTATGCACCGCTGCTGCCGGGCTACGAGGATTCCGTCGGCGAAGAGCGCCTGCGTGACATGCTCGACATGACCTTGCATGGCTACGACGTCATGCAGGCTCTCGGGCTCTCCAAGCCGCTGGTCGTCGGCCATTCGATGGGCGGCATGATCGCCGCCGAGATGGCGGCGATCGCGCCCAATGAGATCGAGCGCCTGGCCTTGATCGCGCCGGCCGGCATCTGGCTGCCCGAGCATCCCATCGTCGACATCTTCGCCCTGCTGCCGCAGGAATTCCCGCACTACCTGTTCCACGACGTCGAGGCCGGCGTGAAGCTGATGACGCCGGGCGGCGACATGAACGACGTGAAATTCCTCGCCGAGTTCATGATCGCCAACGCCCGCCGCCTGGGCACCGCCGGCAAGATGCTGTTCCCGATTCCCGAGCGCGGGTTGTCGGAACGGCTCTACCGCATCAAGGCGCGTACGCTCGTGGTGTGGGGCGAGAACGACAAGCTGATTCCGCCGGTCTATGCTGGGGAGTTCATCAAGGGCATATCCGGCGCGCGGCTGATGACCATCCCGCAAGCCGGCCACCTCGTCGGCCACGAGAAGCCCCATGCGCTGGTCGAGGCGTTGCGCACGCTGAATTGATCTCGGGGAGCGCCGACGGGGCTCGACGACCTCGCTGACCGGAACCAGGCGATAGCTTTGCCTGTGTGGTCACTTCTTCTTGCGCGTGATGCCGCCGTTGAATTTGCCCTTGGCCGCGCCGTAGTCCCGGGCATTGCCGCCGAACATGGTGCCGGTCGAGATTGGCTTGTCGCTGGCGTCGTAGCGTACCGACTGTCCGGGCGTGCACGACACCACGTAGAGCTCGCCATTGTACGGATCGCAGATGCACAGGTACGTGGTGCCGAAAAAGCTATGGGTCTCGTCACACACGACCGCGTGGCCCGCGCCATTGTCGAACGTAACGCCGAGCATGCAGGGTGTGCCGTCCGCGGTCGCATCGATGGCCGCTTGGACAACGCCGGCCTCGCCGACATTGGCGCGCTCCCACTGGCCTAGGCCGAGATCGGCCAGCACTTTCGGATAAAGCGAAGGCGTGGCGCCGGTTGTGTCGAAGTCGTGCGTGCCGCCCTCGTGCTTGTTGTAGATGTTGTAGACCTCCTGCTCGCTCTTGACTGCGTAATCGTACGCCGCCCTCGATAGCGTCTGGCCGACAAAGCTGCCGCCGGGGATACCGCTGGTCTGCAGCTGCGCGCCTGCCGCCATGCCGGCGAACATCAGTCCTTTCTTGATCTTGAAGTTGATCATCACGATCGAGGCCATGCCGCAGGACATCTCCTTGTCCTGCGAGCGCACCATGTGGACACTGGCGAAGCGCGAAAGTCGGACGAACCAGGACATCTTCGATCCTCTATGAAGAAAAGTGATTGCTCGTTCACTTATGATAACAGAAAACTGACCCGCGTCACTTGAATTGCGCGCGACGATCCACAGTCGCTATAGGTGCCACCCGCGTTCGCTCGTTCTGGAGAAACCGCGCCGTGAGCGGTGACATCGACGAATTCCGTCTGCTTCTCGCCAAGGTCGGCACCGGTGCCGGCCTGAGCGAGGCCGAGGCCGAGCGTGCCTTCGACATCATGACGGCGGGTAACGCCACGCCGGCGCAGATGGGCGCCTTCCTGATGGCGTTGCGTGTACGCGGCGAGAGCGTCGAGGAACTGGCTGGCGGCGCGCGCGTGCTGCGCGCCAAGGTGCTGAAGGTCGAAGCGCCGGAGGGGACCATCGACATCGTCGGTACCGGCGGTGATCACCACGGCACGTACAATGTTTCGACCGCCTCCGCGCTGGTGGTGGCGGGTTGCGGCGTGCCGGTGGCCAAGCACGGCAATCGCGCCTTCACGTCGAAATCCGGCGCCGGCGACGTGCTGTCGGCGCTGGGTGTCGGCATGGACGTGCCGGTTCCGGCCCTGCAACGCGCGCTCATCGAGGCCAAGATCTGCTTCCTGATGGCGCCGCGCCATCACAGCGCCATGCGCAATGTCGCCGGCCCGCGGGTGGAACTCGCCCCGACCCGCACCATCTTCAACCTGTTGGGCCCGCTGTCGAATCCGGCCCTGGTGAAGCGCCAGCTCGTAGGCGTCTATGATCGCCGCTGGGTGCCGCTGGTCGCCGGCGCGCTGGGCCGGCTCGGGCTGGAGCGGGCGCTGGTGGTGCACGGCACGGATGGCATGGACGAGATCACCACGACGACGACGACCTACGCCGCCGAGATGACGCGCGATGCCGGCGGCAAGGTCACGGTGCGCGAGCTGGAGATCAAGCCGGAGGACGCCGGATTGCCGCGCGGCACCATCGAGGCACTCAAGGGCGGCGATCCGGCGCACAATGCGCGGGCCATCCACGCCGTTCTGGCAGGCGAGACGAGCGCGTTTCGCGATATCGTGCTGCTCAACAGTGCGGCAGCATTGATGGTCGCTGGCAAGGCGAAGGACCTGAAGGACGGCGTGGCGCAGGCCGCGCGGTCGATCGCTTCGGGGGCCGCCAAGGCCTCGCTTGCGCGGCTGATCGAGCTCTGCGGTCCGGTAGCGGCGTGAGGACGAGATGGCGGATAGCGACACGCTGAAGATGATCGCCGGCTTCGCCGCCACGGGCACGGCGCTGGACAAGATCTGCGCCGACAAGGCCGAGTTGGTGGCGCGGCGCAAGAAGGAGCGGTCGCTGGCCTCGCTCGAGGCCAAGGCGCACGCCGCTGGCCCGACACGCGGCTTCGCCAAGGCCTTGCGGGCGGCCGTCGCCGCGGGACGCTACGGCCTGATCGCCGAGATCAAGAAGGCGTCGCCGTCCAAGGGCCTGATCCGGCCCGACTTCGATCCGCCGTCGCTTGCCGCGGCCTACGCCGCCGGCGGCGCTACCTGCCTGTCGGTGTTGACCGATATCCCCTACTTCCAGGGTGATGATTCCTACCTGGTCGCCGCCCGCGCCGCCGCTCCCGCTCTGCCGGCGCTGCGCAAGGACTTCATGATCGACCCCTACCAGGTGGTCGAGAGCCGCGCCCTGGGCGCCGACTGCATTCTGCTGATCATGGCCTGTCTTTCCGACGGCCTGGCGACCGATCTTCATGCTGCGGCAGACGCCTGGGGTATGGACGTGCTGATCGAGGTTCATGATCAAGCTGAGCTTGAACGAGCACTTAAACTAAAATCTCAGCTTATTGGTATCAATAACAGGAATCTCAAGACACTAAGCGTTTCTCTTAAAACAACACTTGAGCTTATGAAATCTCTCCCGAAAGACCGGTTGGGCGTTTCAGAGAGTGGCCTGGACAATCCGCAGGATCTCACTCGCATGGCCAGGGCCGGCGCACGCTGCTTCCTGATCGGCGAGAGCTTCATGCGCAAGCCGGATGTCGCCGCTGCCGTTCGCGCGATGATCGCCGATCCCCTGCCGCTGGTGGCCGCGTGAGCGAACTCACCCATTTCGACCCCGAGGGCAACGCCCGGATGGTCGATGTCGGCGAAAAGGCCGAGACCGAGCGGACGGCCACGGCCCGCGCCTCGGTGCGGATGCGGCCCGAGACCTTGCGCCTGATCCAGGACAAGGCGGTGGCCAAGGGCGACGTGCTGGCGGTGGCGCAACTCGCCGGCATCATGGCGGCCAAGCGCACGCCCGATCTGATCCCGCTCTGCCATCCGCTGGCGCTGACCTCGGTGCAGGTGACCTTGCGCTGCGAGCCCGCGACCTCGAGCGTCGAGGTCGAGGCGACCTGCCGCCTGCGCGGCAAGACCGGCGTCGAGATGGAGGCGCTGACGGCGGCCTCGGTCGCGGCGCTTACCGTCTACGACATGTGCAAATCGGCCGACCGCGGCATGGTCATCGGCGAGGTGCGGCTGGTGCACAAATCCGGCGGCAAGTCGGGCACGTTCGAGGCGCCGTGATGCTCTCGGTCAGCGACGCCCTCGGCCGTATCGTCGGCGCCTTCGCGCCGCTGGCGACGGAGACCGTCTCGGTCGCCGACGGCACCGGTCGCGTGCTCGCCGAGCCGGTGATCGCCCGCCTCGACCAGCCCTCGGCCGATTTGTCGGCCATGGACGGCTACGCCGTCATCGGCGCCGACTGCGCGCGCCTGCCGGCGACCTTGAAGGTGGTCGGCAGCGCGCCAGCGGGCGGCTCCTATGACCAGACGCTGCGGTCAGGCGAGGCCGTGCGCATCTTCACCGGCGGTCCGCTGCCGACGGGCGCCGACACCATCGTCATCCAGGAGAACACGCGGATCGATGCGCCCGGCGGCGTTACGATCGTCGAGGGCGCGACGCCCGGACGGCACATCAGGCGCAAGGGCCTTGATTTCTCCAAAGGCGCCGAGGGCATCGCCGCCGGCCATGTTCTGACGCCACGCGACGTGGCGCTGGCGGCGGCGATGAACGTGCCATGGCTCACCGTCTGGCGCCGCCCGCGCGTGGCCATCCTCGCCACCGGCGACGAGCTGGTGATGCCGGGCGAGCCGGTCGGGCCCAACCGCATCGTCTCGTCCTCCGGCCTCGCCGTCGCGGCGCTGGTCAAGGCCTGGGGCGGCGAGCCCACGGTCATGGGCATCGCGCGCGACGATCGCGCTGTCATCGGCCGGCATGTCGCGGCGGCCAAGCGCTTCGACCTGCTGGTGACCTTGGGCGGCGCCTCGGTGGGTGACCACGATCTGGTGCAGGACGTGCTCAAGGCCGAGGGCTTCTCCCTCGATTTCTGGCGCATCGCCATGCGTCCCGGCAAGCCGCTGATGTTCGCCGACACGCCGGGCTGCAAGGCACTGGGCCTGCCCGGCAATCCGGTCTCGACCCTGGTCTGCGCGCTGCTCTTCCTGCGCCCGGCGATCGAACGCATGAGCGGCCTGCCGGGCGCCCCTGTAGCGACGACGACGGCGATCCTGTCGGTCGATGTCGGCGCCAACGACACGCGCGAGGACTACGTGCGCGCGACTCTGTCGCGCGACGCCCACGGCGCGCTCAATGCCGAGCCGTTCAAGGTTCAGGACAGTTCCATGCTGGGCATCATGGCGCGCGCCAATGGCTTCATTGTGCGACCGGCACATGATCCCGCGCGCCGCGCCGGCGAGGCCATCACGGTTGTGGATTTCGGGACAATGGGCGGCGCCTTTTGAGCGACTTGTCCGGGGGCAACTTGACGCAGAGCGCGAACTAAACTAGAACACGCGTGTGGTTTCGCGTTTTGTTCTAGATGTAGTGTGCCTCAGCGGGAGACGGTGATGCTCACCCGAAAACAATATGAACTCCTGGTCTTCATCAATCAGCGCCTCAGCGCCGGCGGCGTCTCGCCCTCCTTCGACGAGATGAAGGAAGCGCTGAAGCTGAAATCCAAATCGGGCATCCACCGCCTGATCACCGGGCTGGAAGAGCGCGGCTTTCTGCGGCGCCTGCCACATCGTGCGCGGGCTCTGCAGGTATTGCAGCTCCCCGACGCCGCGTCCGTGTCGGGCAGTCGTGCGGCGCTGAGCACGCCGGGCCTGCGCGAACCCGCCGCCGGCTTCACGCCGCAGGTCATCAAGGGCGATTTCCGCCCCAGCTTCCAGGGCGCCGTGACGCCGGCCAACGCCGCCAGCGCCCTGTCGCTACCGCTCTACGGCAAGATCGCCGCCGGCACGCCGATCGAGGCGCTGCGCGACAACACCAGCTCCATCGACGTGCCGACCTCGCTGCTCGGCCAGGGCACGCATTACTGCCTCGAGGTCGAGGGCGACTCTATGGTCGAGGCCGGCATTCTCGACGGCGACTTCGCCGTCATCCGCCAAGCCGACACCGCCGAGAACGGCAGCATCGTCGTCGCCCTGGTCGACGAGCAGGAAGCCACGCTCAAGCGCATCCGTCGCAAGGGCGCCTCGGTGGCGCTCGAGCCGGCCAACACCGCTTACGAGACGCGCATCTTTGGGCCAGACCGCGTGAAGGTGCAGGGTCGCCTGGTCGGCATCTATCGCCGCTACTGAGATCGTCGATCGGCTTTGGGAACCCACGGCCGATCGCCGCGCGCTTGGCGCGTGGTCTCGATACGCACGGGGCGCCCTTTTCCGCCCAGCCACACCGCGTGTGCGCCGTGTCGCCACAGATCGAAGCGATCGATCGTCCACAGCGCGCCACGACACTGATTGCGTAGCGGCACGACGGAGACGACCGGCACCGCGCCGGCACAGGCGCGCGGCTGCGCCTCGGGTCGCATAACCAGACGCACCTCCACACCATCGCGGCTGAAGACGCACAGCCCGCCGTCGCATCGCAGCGCGCCGTCTGCGCCACTGCCGCTGTCGGGCCAGCGACGGGCCGCCGCCTCGCCGGCGCGCCGCGTCCAGGTCTCGCCGGCGATGCGTTCGCCGCGCGTGCTGTGGAGCACCAGACCACGCTCGCCGCGGATCGCCAGCGCCCGGGCGTCCTCGCTGATCATCAGGTCTGGCGTACGCTGCAGCGGCGTGATGGCGAAGGCCAGCGCCACACCGAGCAGACCGAGCCATCGCCAGCGCGTACCCCAGAAGCAGAACCACAGACCACCCAAGGTCAGCAGCCACAGCGACGCGCCCGGCATCGACGGCGCCACCGACGCCGCGCCCGGCAGAGCTGCGGCCCACCGCGCGATGTCGAGCGTCCATTCGATGCCCCAACCCATCGGCACCAGCGCCAGCCCTTCCAGGCCCAACGGCGCCAGCAGCATGGTCATCAGACCCCAGGGCATCACCCAGATCCCGGTCAACGGCACAGCCAGGAGATTCGCGACGACGCCGACCAGGCTCAGGCGATTGAAGTGGTAGACGGCGAAACCCGCCGTCGCGAGCGACGCCACCAAGGTCGACAGGACGCTATCGGCGGCATAGCGGCCGATCCGGCGTCGCATCCCGTCGGTGCGATCGACGCCTTCCGCGTGACGGCGCGCGCGCCACAGCCGCGCGGCTTCCCAGGCTGCCACCAGCCCGACCACAGCGGCGAAGGAGAGCTGGAAGCTGGCGCCGATGAGGCTCTCGGGCTGGATCAGCAGGATCACGGCGGCCGCCCAGCACACCAAGCGCAGGGTCAGCGCCGTGCGGTCGGTCAGCACGCCGATCAGCACGATCGCCAGCATACCGAAAGCGCGCTGGGCCGGCACCGGCGCGCCGGCGAGGGCGAGGTAGAACGCCGAGCCCAGCAAGGCCGCGACGGCGGCGATCTTCTTGACCGGGACACGCAACGCGATGCCAGGCAGAAGGGCCAAGCCGTAGCGCACCAGCCCCATCATCAGCCCGGCCGCGAAGGCGAGATGCAGGCCGGAGATCGACAGGATATGCGCCAGGCCGGAGTCGCGCAGCGTCTGTTGGGCCTCCTTCGACAGGCCGTTCTGGTCGCCGGTGAGGATGGCGGCGGCGAAGGCGCCGGCGTCACCGGGCAACGCGGTGGTGATGCGCTCGGTGAGCCCTCGCCGCAGCTCGTCGATGCGCATGATCAAGCCCGAAGGCTGGCCGCGCTCGACCAGCACCGGCGCGCCCGTGGCGTAGCCCACAGCGCCCAGCCGCTGGAACCAGGCGAAGCGCTGGAAGTCGAAGGCGCCGGGCAAGGCCGGTCCGGCCGGCGGATGCAGCATGGCGGGAATCGCGACACGATCGCCGGTGACATGCGGAAATGGCGCGCGCGTCACAGAGATGCGCACACGCGACGGCGTGGCGCTCTCCTTCACGCCGCGCAGCGCCACCCGATCGAGGATGACGCGCCGGCCCTCCGGCAGGATGCCGATCTCGATGACCCGACCTTCGACGATGCCGCTATAGCCGCGCGCCAGCACCGGCGCGGCGACGCTTTGAGTCCGCCAGATCGCGGCGCTGAACCCGAGCCCGCCGGCGGTCAAGGTCACGCCGATCGCCAGCAGCGCCGGCGCTGCGCCGCGCGCCGCGCACAGGAGCAGGCCGATCAGCGTGACGGCGACACCCAGCCAGGACGGCGGCTCGCTGGGTAGTTCGAAGTAAACCGCGATGCCCAGACCCAAAGCCACCGGCGTCCACAGCGCCCAGCGTTCGCGCTCGGCGTCGAGGCGCCGCGCCACGGCCAGCACAAGGCGCGCCGCGAGGCCATGCCCGGCGGCTGCGACACCGGGCTGCGGCGTGGCGGCGAGGCTCATGCTCTATGGATTTGACAGAAGACACCCTCTCACCGCCTATGCTCTCGCCGCTTTTTGACCGAAAAGAGGCTGATTTCACCGGATCGCGCATGACCGTCGTCACCCGTTTTGCCCCCTCGCCCACCGGCTTCCTGCATATCGGCGGTGCCCGCACGGCACTGTTCAACTGGCTGTTCTCGCGCCACCACGGCGGCACCTACCTGCTGCGCATCGAGGACACCGACCGTCAGCGCTCGACCAAGGAGGCCATCGACGCGATCCTCGATGGGCTCAACTGGCTCGGCCTGAAATGGGATGGCGAGGTCGTCTACCAGTTCGCCCGAGCCAAGCGGCACGCCGAGGTGGCGCAAGAGCTCCTGGCCGCCGGTAAGGCCTATTACTGCTACGCATCGCCGGCCGAGCTTGAGGCTATGCGCGAGGAGGCGCGCAAGGCGGGCAAGCCGATCCGCTACAACGGCCTGTGGCGCGACCGAGACCCCAAGGACGCGCCGCCTGGCGTAAAGCCGGTGATCCGTATCAAGGCGGCGCAGACCGGCTCGACCACGGTGCGCGACCATGTCCAGGGCGAGGTTACCGTCGCCAACGACCAGCTCGACGACATGGTGCTGCTGCGCGCCGACGGTACGCCGACCTACATGCACGCCGTGGTGGTCGACGACCACGATATGGGCATCACCCACGTGATCCGCGGCGACGACCACCTCAACAACACCTTTCGCCAGCTCCAGGTCTACGAGGGCATGGGCTGGAAGGCGCCGGAGTTCGCCCATATCCCGCTGATCCACGGCGCCGACGGCGCCAAGCTGTCGAAACGTCATGGCGCGCTGGGCGTCGAGGCGTATCGCGACATGGGTTACCTGCCTTCGGCGCTGCGCAACTATCTGCTGCGGCTGGGCTGGGGCCACGGCGACGAGGAGATCATCCCGACCGACAAGGCGATCGAGTGGTTCGACATCGACGACGTCGGCCGCGCCGCCTCGCGGTTCGACTTCGCCAAGCTCACCAACCTCAACGCCCATTATCTGCGCGAGACGCCGGACGGCGAGCTGCTGCCGCTGGTGCGGCCACTGATCGAGGCGACGCTGGGAGCGGCGCTGTCGGTGACGGCTCTCGAGCGCATCACGCGCGGCATGAACGGCGTGAAACAGCGCACGCGCACCGTGACGGAGCTGGCGGCGGGTCTGGTCTTTTATGCCCGCGCTGGCGCCCCCCAGATGGACGACAAGGCCAAGGCCATGATGACCCCCGAGGCCTGCGGCCTGCTGGCGCGCGTCGCCGCGGCCCTTGCCTCGCCCTCGGTTGATTGGGCGGAATCAACGTTGGAGGCGGCAGTCAAGACGGTGGCCGAGACCGCCCAGGTGAAGCTCGGCCAGATCGCCCAGCCGCTGCGCGCGGCGTTGACCGGTTCCACCGTGTCGCCCGGGATTTTCGAGGTCCTGGCGATCCTCGGCCGCGAGGAAGCGCTGATGCGTTTGCGTGCAGCCGCCTGACGGCTGGCGCATGACGTCCGTGCGTTGCGCCCCCCGGACCGGCTTGTTAGTTTACAGACGACCTTTTCGGCCAATCCGGGGGCGCCATGTCCGTACGCGCGGCGGGTGGCGGGGCTTGGCCAACGCGAGTTTCGAGCGGGAGCGACCATGAGCAACACCGGCACCGTAACCCTTACGGACGACGCCACCGGCAAATCCTGGAAATTCCCGGTCCTCGGGGGCTCGATCGGCCCCAACGTGATCGATGTCCGAAAGCTCTACGGCGACACCGGCTATTTCACCTACGACCCCGGCTTCACCTCGACCGGCTCCTGCGAATCGAAGATCACCTACATCGACGGCGACAAGGGCGTCCTGCTGCATCGCGGCTACAACATCGCCGAGCTGGCCGAGAAGAGCGACTTCATGGAGCTCTCCTACCTGCTCCTCAACGGCGAGCTGCCCAACGCCCAGCAGAAGGCCAAGTTCACCCGCGACATCACCATGCACACCATGCTGCATGAGCAGATCGCGACGTTCTATCGTGGCTTCCGCCGTGACGCGCATCCGATGGCCGTGTGCTGTGGCGTGGTCGGCGCGTTGTCGGCCTTCTATCACGACTCGCTGGACATCAACGATCCGCACCAGCGGATGGTCGCGTCGTACCGGCTGATCGCCAAGATGCCAACTATCGGCGCCATGGCCTACAAGTACTCGGTCGGCCAGCCCTTCATGTATCCCGACAACAAACTGAGCTACGCCGGCAACTTCCTGCGCATGATGTTCGGCGTGCCGGCCGAGGAATACGTGATGAACCCCGTCGTCGAGAAGGCGATGGACCGCATCTTCATGCTGCACGCCGACCACGAGCAGAACGCCTCGACGTCGACGGTGCGTCTGGCCGGCTCGTCGGGTGCCAACCCGTTTGCCTGCATCGCCGCCGGCATCGCCTCGCTGTGGGGCCCCAGCCACGGCGGCGCCAACGAAGCTGTGCTGAAGATGCTCCAGGAGATCGGCGGCAAGGACAAGATCGGGCCGTTCCTGGCGCGCGTGAAGGACAAGGCGGACCACACCCGCCTGATGGGTTTCGGCCACCGCGTCTACAAGAACTACGACCCGCGCGCGACTGTGATGCGCAAGAGCTGCCACGAGGTGCTGGCGACGCTCGGCATCGGCAGCGATCCGCTGCTCGAGCTCGCCATGGAGATGGAGGAGTTCGCGCTCAAGGATGACTATTTCATCTCCAAGAAGCTCTACCCCAACGTCGACTTCTACTCGGGCATCATCTTCCGCGCGCTGGGCATCCCGGTCAGCATGTTCACGGTGATCTTCGCCATCGCGCGCACCGTGGGTTGGATCTCGCAGTGGACCGAGATGATCGAGGATCCGCAGTCCAAGATCGGCCGTCCGCGCCAGCTCTATAGCGGCCAGACCGAGCGGCCCTACACGCCGCTGCACGCTCGCAAGTAGGGAACGGGACCGCCTGGGCGCGGAGGAGACGGAACATGGCGGCGCGCGGCGAGGCAAGCGACAGGTGGGCGGCGAGCAATGGCCTGCCGGTACGGGTTGACCGCCCGCGCCTGGTACGCGTCGGCGCCGCCGCCAACGACAACCGCGCCCCGGCCCTCACCATAGCGCGGCGCTTGGCGTTCGTCGCACTGGGCGCCGGCGTTGCGACGACTCTGATCTTGCTGTGGGGTTGAGGCGCGACCTGTCGACCTCGTGATGGTTCGGCGAAACAAGAAGCGGCGCCGCAGAGCATCCGGCGCCGCTTTTCGTCGGCCGTTTGACCGCGAGGTCCTTCGCCGCGCTCAGGGCGCCAGCGTGGCTCAACCTCGCTGGATCAGCTCGATCTTGTAGCCGTCCGGGTCCTCGACGAAAGCGATCACCGTCGTGCCGTGCTGCACCGGGCCGGCCGGACGCGGGATCTTGACGCCTTCCTTGGCCAGCTTCTCGCACGCGCCATAGACGTCGGGCATGCCGATCGCGAGATGGCCGAATGCGGTGCCCATCTCGTACTTGTCCTTGCCGTAGTTGTAGGTCAGCTCGATGACCGCGTTGTCGGTCTCGTCGCCGTAGCCGACGAAGGCCAGGGTGTACTTGCCGGCCGGCACGTCGCGCTTGCGCAGAAGCTTCATGCCCAGCAGCCGCGTGTAGAAGTCGATCGACTTGTCGAGGTCGCCGACGCGGATCATGGTGTGCAGCATGCGGTAGCCGGCTTCGGCGGTCGCGCCATCCATGGTCATACCCTCCCTGTGCGCGGCCTAGATGCCGCGGATCATGGCCGCGAACGTCGCCTCGGCCGCCACCTTGCCGTCGACGATCGCCTTGCCCTCGAACTTCCACACGCTCTGCCGCGCTTGCAGCTTGTTGACATGGATCTCGACGCGATCCCCCGGCGTCACCGGTTTTCGGAAGCGGACGTTATCCATCGACAGGAAGTAGACCAGCTTGCCCTCCGACGCCGCGCCCAGGGTCGCCACCACCAGCACCGCCGCGGTCTGCGCCATCGATTCGACGATCAGCACGCCAGGCATCACGGGATCGGTCGGGAAGTGGCCCTGGAAGAAGGGCTCGTTGATCGAGACGTTCTTGATCCCGACGGCGCTTTCTCCCAGGCGCAGATCGATGACGCGATCGACGAGCAGCAGCGGATAACGGTGCGGGATCATCTTCATGATCCGGTTGATGTCCACCACATCGATCACCGTCGGAACGGCGGTAGGTATCGCAGTCATCACATCGCTCGCCTCGCCACGGACCGCCGGCTCAGAACCGGGTACCGAAGCTGAAGTTGAAACGCTGCCGATTGTCGAACGGCTGGAACTTGATCGGGAACGAATAGTCGAGCCGCAACGGGCCAAAGGGCGAGACCCACTGGATGCCGACGCCCGCGGTCACCCGCAGCGCCGAGGAATCGCGGATCGTCGGGCCGACGTCGTCGGTGCCCCACAGGCTGCCGGCCTCGATGAACCCCTTGCCGACAATATTGAGCTCTTTGGGCAGGCCGAGCGGGAAGCTGATCTCACCCGTCGTGGTGTAGAAGTACTTGCCACCCAGCGAATCGTTGCCGTCGCGTGGACCGATGCCGGCGGTCTGGAAGCCGCGCAACGTGTCACCACCGATGAAGAAGCGCTGGGCGATCTTCACGTCGTCGCGGATGCCGAAGACGGCGCCGGCCGAGCCCTGGAAGGACAGGACGAAGTCCTGGATCAGCGGGAAATAGATCGCAGCGTCGGCGCGGTTGCGCAGAAAGTGCTCCGTACCGCCCAAACCGCCGAGCTCCGTCGACCAGCGAACGACCCAGCCTTTCGTCGAAAGCTGGCGATCGTCCCGACGATCCCAGGTGATGACCGTACCCACTTCCGAGGTATAGGTCTTGCCCGCCTGCCGCCTGATGAAGGGCGAGGCGTTGGTACCGACGTTGAAGATCTCGTCGTACTTGAACGAGTACTTGAAGGTCTGCCGCGTGTGCTCGGACAGCGCGTAGCCTACCCGCACAGCTGCGCCGATCGTCCTCTCGTCGAACGAGCTGGTGGCCTGCAGATCGCGGCCGATGCGAAAGACATCGAAGCCGGCCGCCACGTTGCGTTCGAGGAAGTACGGTTCGGTGAAACTCAGGTCGATCTGTGTCTGGCGTGTGCCGAGCGAAAGACCCAGGCGCAAATCCTGGCCTTTGCCCAGGAGGTTGCGCTCGCGCACCGTGATGTCGCCGAGCACGCCGGCCGAGGTCGAATAGCCGGCGCCGAACGAGATCTCGCCGGTGCTCTGCTCGACGACGTTGACGTCGATGATCGTCTTGTCCTGCGCCGAACCTTGCTGGTTGGTAACGTCGATCTTCTCGAAATATCCCAGCGCGCGCAGACGCTGCTGCGAGCGGCGGAGCTTGGCGGCGTTGAAGGCGTCGCCCTCGGCGAGGCGGAATTCGCGGCGTATCACCCGGTCGAGCGTACGCACGTTGCCCGCGATGTTGATGCGCTCGACATAGACGCGCGGGCCTTCCTGCACGTCGAAAGTGATGTCGACCGTCTTGGTGTCCTTGTTGCGCTTGACGTTGGGGCGCACGTCGACGAAGGCGTAACCGAGCGTGCCGACCGCCTCGGTGATGGCGTTGACCGTGGCCTCGACCTCGTCGGCATTGTACCAGTCGCCTTCACGCGCGACGACCATCGCCTTCAGCGTGTTGATATCGATGCCTTCGAAGCGCGAGTTGACCTCGAGCTTACCGAACTTGTAGCGCTCGCCTTCCTGGATGGTGAACGTGACGAAGAAATGATCCTTCTTCGGCGTCAGCTCGGCGACCGAGGACACGACGCGGAAATCGGCGTAACCCTCCGATAGGTAGAACTTGCGCAGCATCTCCTTGTCGAAGTTGATCCGGTCGGGGTCGTAGCGGTCGTCGGAGGTCAGGAAGCGGAACCACGCGGTCTCGACCGAGCGGATCTGCTCGCGCAGTCTGCCGTCACTGAAGTTTTCGTTGCCGACGAAGCTGATGCGGCTGATCGCCGTGATGCTGCCCTCGAAGATTTCGAACACGAGGTCGACGCGGTTCTGGTCGAGCCTGATGATCTTGGGTTCGATCGCCGCGTTGAAGCGACCGCCCCTGCGATAAACCTCGAGCATCCGGCGCACATCGGACTGCACCTTGGCACGGGTGAAGACGGTGCGCGGCTTCGACGCGATCTCCTGGCGCAGCGTATCGTCCTCGACCCGCCGATTGCCCTCGAATTGCACCCGATTGATGATCGGGTTCTCGACCACCTTGACCACCAGCGTGCTGCCATCGCGCTGGAAGGTGACATCGGCGAACAAGCCGGTCTGGAACAGCGCCTTCAACGACTTGTCGGCCTCGGCCGGATCGAAGGGCTGCCCTTCGCGTACCGAAATGTAGGAGCGGATCGTGTCGGGCTCGACACGACCGCTGCCGGTGATCTGCACCTGCGTGATGATCGGGCCGCGCTGGGCGAGCGCCGGCGCTGCCGATAAACCGGCGACCACAAGCGCCAGGGCGAGGAGGCTTCGCAGGACGCGAATCAACAAAGAACTCCCTGATCCTTTACCCGCCGAGGCGTCGGGATAGCCTCTGTTTAGACCACGCCGGAGCCGACCACCACACCTGAAATTTCAGGGTCTTAGAGGGTCAGCAGGCGGGTGATGATCAGTACGATGTCGTTGTAGGTGGCGAATATCATCAGGCCCCCCATCGCCGCTAGCCCGATCCTGAAGCCGATCTCCTGTGTCCGCTCGCTGAGCGGCCGCCCCCGCACCCACTCGATGGCGTAGAACAGCAGATGACCACCGTCCAGCATGGGCACGGGCAGCAGGTTGAACACGCCCAACGTCACCGACAGGCCGATGACGAAGTAGAGGATGGCGCCCCACCCGATCTGCGACACTTCGCCCGCCGTCTTGGCGATGCGGATCGGCCCGCCGATCTCGTTGGCCGGCCGCAGGCCCAGAATGATCTGCTTGAGGACCGTGTAGATCGTGCCCGACATGTGCCAGACCTCGACCACCGACTGGCCGGCGGCCTCCAGCGGCCCGAAGCGCTTGACTTGGGAGGCGAGCGGGCTGGAAAACCCGAGGCGGCCCTCGACGCGCGTCGTGCCATCGGGCTGGCGGATCTGTTCCGCCACGGGCATCACCGTCAGCTCAATCGTGTCGCGCCCGCGCTGCACCAGAATCTTCGTGGGCTGGCCCGCGCGCTGGCGGATGATCCGCGGGATGTCCATGAAGTAGTCGATGCGCGTGCCCTCGACCTCGAGGATACGGTCGCCGCTGTGCAGGCCGCCCTGCTCGGCGGCGCTGCCCGGGAAGACCCGCCCGACCACCGGCAGCGCCTGCACGCTGTCGATCCCGAGATCGCCCATGCGATGCTCGTTCTTGAAGCGGTCGACCAGAAGACGCGGCGCCGGCGTGATCGAGCGGTGATAGCTCTTGCCGTCGCGCGTGAAGACGATGGTGATCGGCACGCCGGGATAGAGCTGGGCGACGCCGATGATGTCTTCGAAGCTGTCGACGCCGCGACCGGCGATCTCGGTGACGATGTCGCCGGTCTGCATGCCCGCCGCCGCCGCCGGCCCCGAGCCCGCCGGCACGACGACCTGCGGCGGCGTGAAGGGCCGGCCGTAGGTCATCAACAGGACGAACATCAGCACGATGGCCAGCAGCAGGTTGGCGATCGGGCCGGCCGCGACCACGGCGGCGCGTACGACCAGCGGCTGGGTGTGGAAGGCGCGCTTGCGCTCCTCCGCGCTGAGCCGGTCATCGACGGCGCCCGCCCCGGTCGGGTTGCTGTCGCCGAGGAATTTCACGTAACCGCCCAAAGGCAGGATCGAGATCTTCCAGCGCGTGCCGGTCTTCGGGCTGGTCCAGCCCCAAAGCTCGCGACCGAAGCCCACCGAAAAAACCTCGGCCTTGATGCCGTTGCGCACGCCGATCCAGTAGTGGCCCCACTCGTGGACAAACACGAGCACGGTCATGATCACAATGAACGTGATGATGTTGTCAGTAATGAACCCGACAAAATCCATGGGCGCTACATTCCCCTGCGTTCAGACCCGATGCCGGCGGGCCGCGCACAAAGCCTTGGCCTCGGCTCTAGCTTCCTCGTCGATGGCTCGCAAGGTGGCGAAATCGGCACAGTCGCCCGCGATTGTCAGCTTTCTTCCCAACCCGGCGCGGACATCTTCCACGATCCGTGCGATATCGAGAAAACCAATCTCTGACGCAAGAAAAGAATCAACCGCTATCTCATTGGCGGCATTCATTATTGTCGTCGATATCCCACCGGTTTGCAAGGCTTCCCGCGCCAGCCGAAGAGCGGGAAATCGTTCGATATCAGGCACTTCGAAGGTCAGTGCCTGAAGCGTGCGAAAATCCAGCCGCTCGGACGGCGCGTCGATGCGCGCCGGCCACGCCAGCGCATGCGCGATGGGCGTGCGCATGTCGGGACTGCCGAGCTGGGCGAGGACGGAGCCGTCGCTGTAGGCGACCATCGAATGGATCACCGACTGAGGGTGGATGACGATCTCGATGCGCTCGGATGGCACGCCGAACAGGATGTGCGCCTCGATCAGCTCGAGGCCCTTGTTCATCATGGTCGCCGAATCGATCGAAATCTTGGCGCCCATGTCCCAGTTGGGATGTTTCACGGCCTGCGCCGGCGTCGCCGCCGCCATCTCGGCCAACGACCAGTCGCGGAACGGTCCGCCCGACGCGGTGAGGATCAGACGCTCCACCTTGTCGCGGTTACGCTCCTCCAGGCACTGGAAGATGGCGTTGTGCTCGCTGTCGACCGGCATCAGCGTGCCGCCGCCGCGCCGCACTGCGTCCAACAGCAGGCGGCCGGCGCAGACCAGGGCCTCCTTGTTGGCGAGCGCGATCGTGGCGCCACGCTCGGCGGCGACCAGAATGGGCGGCAGGCCAGCGAAGCCGACGATCGCCGCCATCACCCACTCGGCGGGCCTGGCCGCCGCTTCGCGCAGCCCCTCGGCGCCGCTGGCGACGGCGATACCGGAGCCATCGAGCGCGCGCTTGAGG
>VGCZ01000001.1 GCA_016869975.1 Alphaproteobacteria bacterium | reverse complement strand
AACGTCATGTGCGGCTCGAAGGACGAGGGGCGGACGGAGCCGAACGTCGTCGTCAGTGCGACACCGAGCGTGTCGTGTAGCGTCCGGAGGCCGAGAACACCATCGTCGCCGCACAGCACGATCAGCGGGATGCCGCTCTTGCGGTGGAAGTTCTTCGCCACGTTCAGCGATACGGTGAAAGGGCGCATCCGGACCGTGTTCCCGCACGCCTCCACCGCGGCGACGACCGATCGAGGCACCTCGGCGTAGAGGCCGATGGGATGGATGGTGAAGTGCAGGAGGTCCCGTCGTACCAGCCGGCCCATGAAGCCAAGATCGGCGGCGAGTTCGTCGGCGATACGGGCGATGCGAATGGCGGCCTCTTCATCCGGTTTGACCAGGATCAGAAGCTTGTTGGTTCGATCGGACGAAATCCGGTCTGACCGGACAGGCGGACGCGATGGCCTGGGCTGCTCGAAACCAAGAGAATACTGAAGCGGCATCGTTATCTGCCTCCGCATCAGTGGAAGTCGCGAGAGCGCGCCCCGATTCGGCGTACGGCGCCGTAGGGACGAGCCGCTTCGGCCTCGCGGGCGCGTTGGATATCGCGGGGCTCGGGCTCGCCATGCCTGACCGCATCGGCGCGCGTCCAGACCACCAGGTCGCGTGGGTGGTTGAAGCGATTGCGCGGCGGTGATGGTACGCGCTGGCTTCGTTTGTCGCGCGGCGTCGGATCGATCGTCTCGTCGATGTCGGCCAGGCCGTCGAGCCAGCCCGACAGGTCTTCCAGATGGTCGGCGACGAGATGGATCACTTCCTTCTCGCGTTGCACCCTGCCTCTGACGAGCAGCAACCGCGAGGTCATCACGATGCGGCGGTGCTTTTCGAACACGTGCGGCCAGATGACGATATTGGCGATGCCGGTCTCGTCCTCGAGGGTGGCGAACACCACGCCGCTGGCGGTGCCCGGGCGCTGGCGCACCAGCACGAGGCCGCAGACGCTGATGCTCTTGTCCAGCGGCGCCGTCGCGAGCTGGGAGGCCAAGACCACCTTGCCGGCGTCGAGGCGTGGCCGTAGCAGCGCCAGCGGATGCTTGCGCAGCGACAGGCGCAGGCTCACGTAGTCGTCGACGACCTGCTCGCCCAGCGCAGCCTTGGGCAATACGACCTTCGGTTCGCGATCGGTGGTCAGGACGGCGTCGAGCAACGGCAGGCGATCGTCCCGCAGGCTCTTGGCCGCCCACAGCACGTCGCGGCGCGACAGGCCCAGCGAGCCGAAGGCATCGGCGCGTGCCAGCACCTCGATCTGCATGCGCGAGACTTCGCCGCGCCGCCAGAGGTCGGTCATGTCGCGATAGCCAGCGCCACGCCGCTTGACCAGTTGCTCCATCTCCGCCTGCTTCGCACCCTCGATCTGGCGGAAGCCCAGGCGCAGCGCATACAACGCCGGCAAGGCTTCTCCCATTCCCGACCGTCGTTCGTCCTTCCTCAGCGCTGCGGCGGGCGGCAACTTCTCCAGCGTGTTGTCCCAATCGCTGATGTTGATGTCGGGCGGCAGCACGACGATGCCGTGCTCGCGTGCGTCGCGTACGATCTGTCCTGGCGCGTAGAAGCCCATCGGCTGGCTGTTGAGCAGGGCGCAGGAGAAAACGTCGGGGAAGTAGTACTTGATCCACGACGAGGCGTAGACCAGGAGCGCGAAGCTGGCAGCGTGGCTTTCCGGAAAGCCGTACTCGCCGAAGCCCTCGATCTGCTTGAAGCAGCGTTCGGCGAAGTCTCTGGGATAGTCGTTGGCAACCATGCCGTCGATGAAGCGCGCGCGGTAATTGTGGATGGTGCCGTTGTGCCGGAAGGTCGCCATCGCCTTGCGCAGGCCGTCGGCCTCGGCTTCCGTGAACCTGGCGGCGATGATCGCGATCTGCATCGCCTGTTCCTGGAAAAGCGGTACGCCCAGGGTGCGCTTAAGCGCTTCCTCGAGCTCCGGCTTCACGTAATCGGGCTTCTCGATCCCGTCGCGGCGCCGCAGATACGGGTGCACCATGTCGCCCTGGATCGGGCCGGGCCGCACGATCGCGACCTCGATCACGAGGTCGTAGAAATTCCTCGGCCGCAGCCGGGGCAGCATCGACATCTGCGCGCGGCTCTCGACCTGGAACACGCCCAGCGAGTCGGCCTTGCAGAGCATGTCGTAGACCGCCTTCTCCTCCTTCGGGATCGTCGCCAGGTCGAAGGTCTCGCCGTAGAGCGCGCGGATCAGATCTAGCCCCTTGCGGATGCAGGTCAGCATGCCCAGCGCCAGCACGTCGACTTTCAGGATGCGCAGCGAGTCGAGATCGTCCTTGTTCCATTCGACGACGGTGCGGTCCTTCATCGCCGCGTTCTGGATCGGCACCAGCGCATCCAGCCGGTCGGCGGTGAAGACGAAGCCGCCGACATGCTGCGACAGGTGCCGCGGGAAATCGATCAGGGTCGAAGACAGGCGCAGGGCCAGGGCCAGGCGTCGGTCCTGCGGATCGAGGCCGGCCTCGCGCACGTGTTTCTCGTCGATGCCGCCGACGCCCATACCCCAGACGGTGTCGGCGAGGATGCCCAGCGTGTCGGCGGACAGGCCCAGCGCCTTGCCGACATCGCGGATGGCGCTGCGGCTGCGATAGGCGATGACGGTCGCGGCGAGACCGGCGCGTTCACGGCCGTATCTGCCGTAGATCCACTGGATGACTTCTTCGCGCCGCTCGTGCTCGAAATCGACGTCGATATCGGGCGGCTCGTTGCGGTTGCTCGACAGGAAGCGCGCGAAAAGCAGCTTGTGCCGGCTGGGATCGACCGCCGTGACGCCGAGGCAGTAGCACACCGCCGAATTGGCGGCCGACCCGCGGCCCTGGCACAGGATGTTGTTCGATCGCGCGTACTGGACGATGTCGTGCACGGTCAGGAAGTAGGAGGCGTAGTCGCGCTCGCGGATCAGCGCGAACTCCTTGTGGATCTGCTCGCGCACCTCGTCGGGTACGGTACCATAGTAACGCCACTCGGCGCCCTTCCAGGTCAGACGCTCCAGCTTCTCCTGCGCTGTCTCGCCGGGCTCGCACTCGGCCGGGTAGACGTATTTCGGCTGGTCGAGATCGAAGGCGCAGGCATCGGCGATCTCAACCGTGCGGGCGATGGCGGCCGGGTATTTCCGGAATAGCCGCGCCATCTCGTTGGGCGATTTCAGGTGCCGCTCGGCGTTGGCGAAGCGATGGAAGCCGAGCGTATCGACGGTGCGGCCCAGCCGGATCGCGGTCACCACGTCCTGCAGCGCGCGTCGGTCGGGCGCGTGATAATGCACGTCGTTGGTCGCGACCATCGGTGTGCGATGCTGGCGCGCCAGCGTCTCGATCGACGCCAGCCGTCGCGCGTCGTCGCCGCGCGCCGAGACCGAACCGGCGAGATAGCAGCGCTCACGATAGACGTCCGACAGAAAGCTGAGCTTGTGCGGGAAACCCGGATCGTCGACGTCGCGTGGCGGCAGGGCGATGGCGATCAACCCCTCGGCGTATTGCGCCAGGTCGTCGCGCATCAGGTGGCACTGTCCTTTGGGGGCGACGCTGTTGCCCAGGGTCAGCAGCCGGGTCAGTCGGCTGTAGGCGGGCAGGTCCGTGGGGTAGAGCAGCAGCGACAGACCATCCTGTGTGTCGATGCGGCTGCCGATCAGCAGCTTGATACGGCCGCCCTGGTTATTGACGTGCCGCGCCGCGACATGCGCCTGCACCACGCCCGCGAGCGTGCAGCGATCGGTGATGCCGATCGCCGTCAGTCCCAAATCCGCTCCCCGGCCGATCAGCTCCTTCGGATGCGAGCCGCTGCGCAGGAAACTGAAATTGGTCGTGACCTGCAATTCGGCGTAGCGGAATGGGCCCAGCATGACGAGTCTCTACAGCCCAGATCACTCAGGGCGATCGCATATGAGTTGATGGTTGTCTTCGGGCCGCGCCGCTCCAGCGGCGCTCATGACCGGCCAAACGGCTTTAAGCCTGCTGTCTTGCGGGGCGCGCGCCCAGCTTCTTGAAGGCCATATGCGACAGCCCTGAAAGGTCATCGGTTCGCCGTCACGCACAGAAGCCATGGACGTACCAGCGCGAGGCCGGTGGGACGGGGGGGGCGTTGATCGGGCCGTCGCGGTAGAGCCAGAAGCGTTGGCCGTCCTCGTCCTCGACGCGGTAGTAGTCGCGGCCGGACGGGGCGTTCTCGACCTCGGCCGTCGGCACCGATTCCCGCCACCACTCGTCGACCAGGCGCTCCGGCCCCTCGACGCGCTTCAGCCGGTGCAGCGTGCCGCGCCAGTTGAACTGACGAGGCGGATCGTCGGGCAATTGCGCCGTGGTCTGGATCGCTTCCGGCTGGGCCAGAAGCCGCGTCGGGCGCGGGCCCTTGTAGGCGGCGACCTTGGTCCACAGGCCGGCGCGCACCGCCGGCTTGGCGACCGGCAGCGCGATCACGGCGCGTTCGGGCAAATGGCTGGCGCGCGGCGCCAGGCGCACGACATTGGCGGCGCCCAGGCGCTGGGTCAGGCGGTCGACGAGCTGCACCACCTCGGCGTCGTGGCCGCGCGCGGGTGCGGCGGGCGCGTCGCCGCCGCCCGGCGCCAGCAGCACCTCGCCGCCGACGGCCTGGGCCAGCGCCACCTGCTGGGTGTCGAACGGCTCGACGGCGGCGGCCGACAGCATCATCAGCTCGACGCCGAAGCCGGCATCGAGATGCGCCAGCGGTTCCTGGAACAGCTTCATCAGATGGGCGTTGTCGCGGCTGGGCCGACCGGTGCCGATGGCGGTGCGCTCGATCGAGCCGTCGACGCGGAACAGCGACAGCTCGAGTCGGCGCGCGCCGACGCCGGCCTTCTCGAACTGGCCGCACAGGGCTGCGAGCAGGCGGCTGGTGGCGGCGGCGATATCCTCGGCGCGGCCGATCGGCTCGGCGAAAGCCAGGCGCGTGCGGAAGGCCGGCGCCGGCAGGCGCGGCTGGATGGTCTCGGCGGCGCTGCCAAGCGCCTGGTCGAGGCGGCGTACCAGCAGGTCGCCGAAACGCTGCGCCAGTGGCGCGCGTGGCATGGGCAAGAGGTCGCCGATCTGGCGCAGGCCCAGGCGGCGCAAGGTCTCGGCGGTAGTCGAGTCGAGACGCAGCGCCTCGATCGGCAGCGGTGCAAGCAGCGTGCGGTGACCGGCGACTGGCGCCAGCAGATCCTTCTGCCGCTCGGCGAAGCGCGCCAATGCCCAGGCGGCGCCCGCCGTGTCGGCCATCGCGGCGCGCGTTGTGAAGCCATGGCGTGCGAGACGGGCGGTGAGGTCGGCGAGCAGCGCGCGCTCGCCCTCGATGCCGGGGCCGAAGAGATGACCGCAGCCGGTGACGTCGAGCATCAGCCCGCCATCGCCGCCGAACGTCGCCGTCGCCATGCGGTCGACGCCCTGCGTCGCCTCGTCGCTCTCGAAGCCGGAGTCGACCAGCGCGCCACCCAGCGGATCGATCGCCACCCAGGGCGTGTAGCGCTCGCACCAGCCGGCGAGCGTCTCGAGCAGCTTCAGGTCGGCCGCGGGCTCGGCATGCGCCGTGGTGAGATCGGGTACCAGGGTGCGCGCATCGGCCAGGCGCTGGCCGGCGCGGATGCCCGCGCTGCGCGCGTGCTCGTTGACCGCGACGATGCGCGGGCCGCCCTGATGAAAGCCGATCAGGGCGGCGGTCTTAGCCAGCCAGTCTTTGTGCCGGCGCGCCATGCGGTCGGCCGACAGTTTCGGAAACCACAGCGAGATGACCCTTTTCATTGGTCCACTCCACCAGCCACGAGGGGATGTCGGTGCGCGCCGGATCGCCGAAGCGATTGCGCAGAAGATCGAGGCGCCAGCGCGGGCCGGCGATGTCCTGGAGCGACTCGCCGTCGGCGCCGAGATGCGCGCGCGACGGCGCCGAGGTGACGCGCCAGCGCGTGACGGCGGCGGAGATCGCCGCGCTCTTCTTGTCGAGGGCGCGCAGCAGCAGGGCCGGCACGCCGCTCTTCTCGGCGGCGAGCTGCAGGCGTCGCGTCGCGGCCAGCTCGACCTTGTCGATCTCGCCGACCACGGCGGCCAGCGCGCCGCAGCGCAGGCCTTCCTCCATGGTCCACAGCGCGTCCTCGACGCGCCGGGATGAGGCGAGGATCATGCGGGCCGGATCGACAAAGGCGGCCAGTGCCGGGGCATAGGGCGGCGCGGTCAGCGCGCCGGCGTCGCGATGGATCCACAGGATCTGGCCGCGCCGTACCTGAGCGAAGCGGCCCAGGATGGTGGCGGCGAAACCCAGGGCGGCGCCGTCATGCGCGACGTTACCGGGCACGATCTCGTGCAGCGCGCCGCCGGCCAGTCCGCCATCGGGCAGCGCGGCGTCGATCTCGGGCACATCAAGCGGGATGGCGGGAGCGCTCGACGCGCCGCCGCTGCGCTCCAGCCGGCGCACCGTCTCGCGCAACCGGCGCAATTCGCCCTCGCGGTCGGGCTCGGCGCGATCCAGCACCATCACCGGCGCATCGGACCGGATGGCGTTGGCGGGAGCGAAAGCGCTGGGGAAAATGACCGTCACGATCCCCTCGGAAGGCTGTGCTGTGATTAGAATGTTCTGTATTTGTTCTATGCCTTGAGGCACGGAGAGTCAATCCACAGCCCCTTGTGGGTAGCGTGGAAAGAGCCGCTAAAGCTTGGATTTTGCGGGCTTTGGCCCGCATCATGCTGGGGAGAGATCGGGTCTATCCGCACAGGAGTCGACCATGCGTCTACTAACGACCTTCATTGCCCTAGCCATCTGCGGCCTCTTCGCCGGCGCCGCCGAGGCACGCTGCAACAAGAACGTGGCCGAGTGGCGGCCCGGCGTCCTTCAGGCGAACTTCACGGTGGCGCAGGAGAAGGTGGTCAGCGCCATGCGTGTGACCTTCGTCGGCCACGCCTCCTTCCTGATCGAGACGCCGCAGAGCGTGCGCGCGATCACCGACTACAACGGCTACAACGGCTACGGAAAGCGCCCCGACATCGTGACGATGAACAACGCGCACTCCACGCATTTCACCGACGACATCGAGCCGGGCGTGACCCATGTGCTGCGCGGCTGGGCGCAGGGCCGCGTCGAGGCGCGCCACAACGTGACCATGAGGGACCTGCAGGTCTTCAACGTGCCGACCAACGTGCGCGAGTGGGGCGACGGCAGCACGCGTTTCAGCGGCAACTCGATCTTCGTTTTCCGCGTCGGCGATCTGTGCGTGGCGCATCTTGGCCACCTGCATCATCGCCTGACACCGGAGCATCTCGAGGATCTCGGCCGCATCGACGTGCTGATGGTGCCGATCGACGGCGGCTACACCATGGGCCAGCCCTACATGGCCGACGTGGTCAGGCAGATCCAGCCACGCATCGTGCTGCCCATGCACTACTGGGGGCCAAGCTCGCTCGACCGCTTCCTCGGCTATCTCGGCCAGGGCAACTACGAACTCGTGCGCCCCACCAGCCGCACCCTCGATCTCGCGAAAGCCGACTTGCCCGAATCGCTCACCGTGATCGTGATCGCCGGATACGGCGGCGATTAGATCCCGAGCGCTATCAAGCAGCGAGACGGTCGCGCATGAACTTGGCGATGGCGGCGTTGGCGCGCTCGCCTTCGTCGAGCATCGGGAAGTACCAGTGCCAGACATGGATCATCTGCGGCCAGACCTCGAGCACGGTGTCGATGCCGACGGCGCGGGCCTTGTCGGCGAGCAGGCGTGAATCATCGAGCAGGATCTCATCGCCGCCGACCTGGATCAGGAGAGGCGGCAGGCCCTTGAGGTCGGCGTGCGCCGGCGAGGCCAGCGGCTGGCGGCGATCGCCATCGCCGATATAGCACTGACGCCAGCGAACCAGGCCCTCCATGGTGACCAGCGGATCGAAGGCGGCGCGCTCGGTGTAGCTCGCGCTGCTCGCGGTCATGTCGGTCCAGGGCGAGATGCAGATCGCGGCCGCCGGCATCGGCAGCCCGGCGTCGCGCGCCGCCAGCAGCACGGCGATGGTGAGGCCGCCACCGGCGGAGTCGCCGGCGATGGCGATGCGGCCGGGCGTGAATTGCTTGAGCACGTCGCGATAGACCGCCAGCGCATCGTCAACGGCGGCCGGGAAGGGGTTCTCCGGCGCCAGCCGATACTCGGGCACCAACGCGACCACGCCGGCGCGCTTGGCGATGTCGCCGGCGAGATGGCGATGCGAGCGCGGCGAGCCGGTCCCGTAGCCACCGCCATGCAGGTAGATCAGCGCCTGGTCCTTGCGCGCCTGTTGCGGCGTCAGTCGCTCGGCGGGCACGCCGCCCAGGGCGACTTCCTCGCGGGCGATATCCGCCGGCAGCGGAAAGGCGCGGGTCGCTTTGTCGTAGATCGTGCGCACCTCGTCGAGCGTCTGCTCGGCCGAGCGCGGCAGCTTGGCGAGCTTCTCGCGGACCGCGGCAATTCCCCGTTCCTTCATGACGTCTCTCCCTCGTCGATCTTGATGGCGTTGGCTTTGGCCAGCGCGGCGATCTCGTCGTCGCCGTAACCGACATCGCGCATCAGCTCGCGCGTATGCTCGCCCAGGCGCGGCGCCAGGCGACGCACCGCCAGCGGCGCGTCGGACAGGCGCAGCGGATTGTTCGCGGCCATCACCTTGCCGATGCCCGGATAATCCATGCTGAGCACGCTGCCGCGCGCCTGGGCGTGCGGGTCGCGTACCATCTCGCTGACCGTCTTCACCGCCGCGCAGGGCACGCCGGCGTCGACCAGTTTTTCCAGCAGCGTCTCGCGCGTTTGCGCAGCGAATACCGCCTCCAGCAACGGCTCGAGATCGGCGCGGTTGGTGAGACGCAGCCTGTTGCTGGCGAAGCGCGGATCGTCGCCGACCGCGGCGATGTCCAGCGCCGTCACCAGCCGTTTCCAGAACGAGTCGTTGGTGCAGGCGACATAGATCGGGCCGGTCTTCGTATCGAAGTTGCGCAGCGGCACGATCAGCGTGTGCGAGGCGCCCATGCGCCTGGGATCCTCGCCGGTATGGCCGAGATTGGTCAGCCAATGGCTCATGATCTGCACGCCGACATCGTATAGCGCCAGGTCGATATGCTGGCCGCGGCCGGTGTGGTGGCGCTGCAGCAACGCCATGGCGACGCCCAACGCGCCATAGGAGCCGGTCATCTGGTCGACGGGCGCGGCGCCGACCCGCGCCGGCGGGCCATTCATCTCGCCCGTCGCTTCCATGATCCCGACCTCGGCCTGGATGCAGGGATCGTAGCCAGGCCGCTCGCTGTAGGGGCCGGTCTGGCCGTAGCCGGAGATCGAGAGATAGATCAGGCGCGGGTTGAGCGCGCGCACGGTGTCGTAACCGAAACCCAGGGAGGCGATTACACCGGGGACGAAGGCCTCCATGAAGACATCGGCCTTCTTCACCAGTCGGCGAAGCACTTCCTTGCCGCCTTCGGACTTCAGGTCGATCGCCAGGCCGCGCTTGTTGCGGTTCATGCCAGGCACCCAGGCGCCGCCGAGTTGGGGGCGGAAGTGGTCGCCGCTCAGCGGCTCGACTTTGATGACGTCGGCGCCCATGTCGCCGAGAATCTGGCCGGCGGTGGGCCCGGCGATCACCTGCGTCAGATCGAGAGCCAGAATCCCCTGAAGCGGCAGCATCCCGTCCTTCATCCCTGGTTTGCGCGGACGGCTAAGCTGATGGGTTGCGGCGCCCGGCCGCAAGCGATCATGCGGCGAGACGGATATGCGTCACCGACGGGGCTTGGCTGAATTTCTCCAGCATGCCGGGCCGCTTTCGACTACGGTCCGCCCGAGAAGGAGAGCGCGCATGAGCGGGATGGATAGCGGCAATCTCAGGATCAACGCCGACCGGCTGTGGGACAGCCTGATGGAGATGGCCAGGATCGGTGGCACGGACAAAGGCGGCGTTTGTCGTATCGCGCTCACCGAACTCGATCGCCAGGGCCGCGACCTGTTCGTGCGCTGGTGCCGTGAGGCCGGCTGCGAGATTCGCGTCGACCAGGTCGGCAACATTTTCGCGCGCCGGCCGGGCCGCGACATGAGCCGGCCGCCCATCATGACCGGCAGCCACCTCGACACCCAGCCGACCGGCGGCAAGTTCGATGGCTGCTACGGCGTGCTCGCGGGACTGGAGGTCGTGCGCGCACTCAACGACGCTGCTTACGAGACCGAGGCGCCGGTCGAGGTCGCGGTGTGGACCAACGAGGAGGGCTGCCGTTTCGCGCCGGCGATGGTGGCCTCGGGCGTGTTCGGCGGCGTGTTCAGCGTTGACTACGCGCTGTCGCGCACCGATCCCGAGGGCGTCACCTTCGGCGAGGCGCTGAAGAAGATCGGCTACGACGGCAAGGAGGCGGTGGGCGGCCGTCCTGTTGGCGCGTTCTTCGAGGCGCATATCGAGCAGGGGCCGATCCTCGAGCGCGAGGCGCGAACCATCGGCGTGGTGACGGCGGCGCAGGGCCAGCGCTGGTACGAGATCAACTGGACGGGCATGGAAAGCCACGCCGGCACGACGCCGATGGAAGGGCGGCGCGACGCGCTGCTCGGCGCGTCGCTGTTGATCGCCGAGGCGCGCCGCATCGGTTCGCGACCGAACGGGCGCGCCACGGTGGGCGTGATCGAGAGCAAACCACAATCGCGCAACACGATTCCCGGCCGCGTGTTCATGACCTTGGATTTCCGCCATCCCGACGACAAGCAGCTCGCCGAGATGGACGCCGAGATGCGCGCGAGCGCTAAGCGCATCGCCGCCGAGCATCGTCTCGAGGTCGGCATCGAGCAGATCTGGTACTTCCCGCCGACGCCGTTCGACGCCAAGTGCGTCGAGGCCGTGCGAGCGGCGGCCGGGCGCGCTGGCATGGCGCATATGGATATCGTCAGCGGCGCCGGTCACGACGCCTGCTACGTCGCGAAGGTGGCGCCCACCGGCATGATCTTCGTGCCGTGCAAGGACGGCATCAGCCACAACGAGATCGAGGACGCGCGCAAGGAGGACATCGCCGCCGGCTGCCAAATCCTTCTGCAAGCGATGGTCGAGCGCGCGGGCGCGTGATGGCAGGAATGGACCGGCCCGGTGTTGGTGAATCGGCAGTCGGTTCGCAAGTGAGGGATAAGGTGAAGCTCTTGGGTGCGGTGTTCGCGATCGTGACGCTTGTCGGAGCGATCTCCGGGGCGTCGGCACAGACGGCGGGGCAGGCCTTGCCGTCGGCGACCAATCCAGTGCGCGAGATCAGCGAGATTGCCGGCGAGATCTTTGCTGACACCGCTATCGTCGTGGCGCACGCCAACGCGCGCACTGTCATCGTCGGCGAGAAGCGACCGACGGCCGTGCCCACCGTGACCTTCACCGAGCGGCTCGACATCGACCTCGGTGGCACCAAGCTGGAGCTACACTCTGTCGGGCGCAACCACTCCAACAACTCGATCGTCATGCGCCTGCCGGCGGAGAAGCTGATCTTCGCGGTCGATTTCATCCCGGCGAACTCGCGGGGCTTCCGCGACTGGCCCGACGCTTGTCTCGAGGAGTGGATCGAGTCGCTGAAGCGTGTCGAGGCGATGGAGTTCGACGTCCTCGCGCCGGGCCATGGCGCGCTGGGCGACAAGAGGCACGTCACGGCCTTCCGCGGCTACGTGGAAGATCTAAGCAACCAGGTGCTGGCGGCGGTGCGCGCCGGCCAGACGCAGGAGGAGACCAAGGCGCTGGTCGATATCTCCAAGTACAAGGACTGGGGCGGCTTCCAGCAGATGGGCGCGCTCAACGTCGGGGGCATGTACCGACCGGTCAGCGCAAATCGGCGCCCCAACTGACATGGCGGCGCCGGCTTGGCGGCCGATGCGCGCCAGCGATTTGCCCGATGTCGAGCGGATCAGCGCCATCGTCCATCCCGGGTATCCCGAGCGCGCGGCGGTGCCGGCCGAGCGGCTGCGGCTGTTTCCCGCCGGCTGCCTGATCGCATCGCGCGCCGGCGTCACCATCGGCTACGCGATCGCTCATCCCGGTATCATCGGCCGGCCGCCTCCGCTTGACACCTTGTTGGGCGCCCTGCCTGACGGCGCGGACTGCCTCTACATTCATGATGTCGCATTGCTTTCCGACGCCCGCGGCGCGGGGCTGGGTGCGGTCGTAGCTGGGATTCTGGGGACGCTCGCCAAGGACGACGGCTATGGTTTTCTCGCGTTGACGGCGGTGAGCGGTTCGGCTGGCTTTTGGTCGCGACAGGGTTTCTCCGCCGCGCCCATCGACAAGAGCCTCGCGAGCTACGGCGCTGACGCTGTCTACATGGCGTGTGCTGTATCGGGTAAGAATTACGGCACCGCTATGTGATTCATCGGAGGAGGTTGGTCGCATGCTTGTGAAAAAGTAAGCGGCGTCACTCACTTCGTCAGATTCCTGTCGGGAAGCGGGCGTAGCTAGTGGCGAAGCTGACAAGAAGCAATCGGCCCGGCGCGGCGTCGCATGCCATCAACGGGATGCTTTCCGGGCCAAGCTTGGCGGGCCAAGTGGAGCATCCTATGCGTCTCCTGATCGTTGAAGATCAGTCTGAACTGGCCGACCTCGTCCGCACCAACCTCGCGCGCGAGGGTTTCGCCGTCGATGTCGCCGGCTCGGTCGATGAGGCGCGCGCCGCCGTCGCTGCCGTACGCTACGACGTGGTGCTACTCGACCTGGCGCTACCCGATGGCGACGGGCTCGACCTGTTGCGCGATTGGCGGCGGGCCAACGACCCGACACCGGTGATCGTCACCACCGCGCGCGACGCGCTCGACGAGCGGGTGGCCGGGCTCAACGTCGGCGCCGACGACTATATCGGCAAGCCCTACGCCATGGCCGAGCTGTTGGCCCGCCTGCGCGCCATCCTGCGGCGCCCCAACGGCGCGCTCGGCATGCGGCTGCGCGCCGGCAACCTCGAGTTCGACGCCACGACCAGTGCCGTCGCCGTCGAGGGCTCCGCGCTTACCTTGCCGCGCCGCGAGCTCACCCTGCTCGAGCTGCTGATGCGCCGGGTCGGCCAGGTCGTCACCCGCCGCTCGATCGAGAACGGCCTCTACGGCTTCGACGACGAGGTCGATTCCAACGCCATGGAGGCCAGCGTTTCGCGCCTGCGCAAGCGGCTGGTCGGCGCCGGCGCCAGCGTCGCCATCCATACGATCCGCGGCGTCGGCTACATGCTCACGGCCGAGAAGCCGGTCGAGACGGTGTAGACCGTTGGGGCTATCCTCGCCGCCGGACCAGGGCCGGAAAGGGCAGTGAAGGCGACGCGGACGATCTCGATCAGCAACCGCCTGCTCAGGAATTTCCTGCTGCTCGCGGGCTTGTCGGTCGTCGGCCTGACCGCCCTTTATGTTTACTGGCTGTGGGACGCGCGAGACGTCTTCGCCGACGACGAGCTGGGAGACATCGCGACCATTGTGGCGCGCGACGCGCGCCGGCTGCCCGACGGCGCCATCGAGCTCAAGTTCACCGACCGGACACGGCGCGAGCTCGCCACCGTCGAAGGCCTGCGGATTTTCGTGCTCGATCCGCGTACCGGCCGCACCATCATGGATTCACCATCCGGTACCGGCGCGCTGCTGCCGATCGCGCCATCGACGGCGTGGCGGCTGCCCTACATGGTGGTCGACGCGCCGCCGGGTGTCCCCAGCGGGACGCGCCACGAGCTGGCGCTGGTGACGCGCGAGGTGCGCGGCGTGGGGCCGCTGCGCGTCGCCGTCATGCGTCCCGAGCCGCTGCACGACGATATCGGCCACTGGATCCTGACCTCGGTGTTTCCCGAGGTGTTGCCGGTGATCATGCCGATCTTCGTGATCATCATGGCGATCGCGCTGTGGACCGTGCGCAGCTCGCTGCGGCCGGTGACGCGCGCCGCCGAGCAGGCCAATCTCGTTGACGCCTCGCGGCCCGAGACGCGCCTGGAAACCGCCGTGCCGGCCGAGATCCGTCCGCTGGTCGACGCGGTCAACAAGGCCTTCGACCGACTGGCGCTGGGTTTCGCCGAGCAGCGTCGCTTCACCGCCAACGCCGCGCATGAGCTGCGCACGCCGCTCGCCGTGCTGCGCGCGCGGCTTGACACGCTGGAAGACCGCGGCATGGCCGATGCCATCCGCGCCGATGTCGAGCGCATGAGTCGCATCATCGAGCAGCTTCTGGCGGTGTCGCGCCTGGATTCGCGCCTGCCGATCGCCAAGGACCAGGTCGACCTCACCGAGGTGGCGGGCGATGTCGTGGCGCGCCTGGCGCCGTTGGCCGTCGCCGCCGGCAAGCAGCTGTCGCTGCAGGCGCCGGACACGCCGGTGCGCGTCACCGGCAACGCCGAGATGCTGGCCGCCGCCGCGCGCAACCTGGTCGAGAACGCGCTGCGCTACACGCCGTGCGGCCAGTCGGTGAATGTCGTCGTCGAGGGCGAGGCCGATGACGTGCGGCTGGAGGTGCACGACGCCGGGCCCGGGGTGAGCGCCGATGCGCAAGGACACATCTTCGAGCGCTTCTGGCGCGGTCAGGATCGAGGCGGCGGCGCCGGCCTGGGGCTGGCGATCGTGCACGAGGTCGCGGTGCAGCACGGCGGCAGGGTCGAGGTCGCGCGCAGCGCCATGGGCGGCGCGCTTTTTCGACTGTCTTTGCCGCCCCTAGGCTCGCCAGCGGCGGAGTAGCCCTCAGACCAGGCTCAGCGCCGCCAGCGGCACCTTCTCGCGCTTGCCCGCAGCGTCCGCCGGCGGCAAGGGCTCGACGAGAAGGCCGTCGGGCAGCGACAACCGATCGAGCAGGGCTCGTGAGACCACGACATCGCGCCCGGCATCGCGGGCGGCGTCGAGCAGGCGCGCAGCGGTGTTGAGCGTGTCGCCGACATAGGCGATCTCGCGTCGTTGCTGGCCGATTTCCCCGGCGGCGACCGTGCCGATATGCAGCGCGGCGCGGAACGAGGGCGTCAGGCCGAAGCGCCCGCGATACCATTCGGTGCGCCGCTCGATGTTCCGCGCGGCGGCGAACACGCAGAGCGCGGCGCGGCTCTCTCTGAGCCCCTGTGTGATCGGCCATGACAGGATCGCCTCGTCACCAATGTATTTGTGAATCTCGGCGCCGTATTCGTGCGCGGCCTCGCCGATATCGGCGAAGAAAGCGTTGAGGAGGGCATGGAACTCGAGGTCGCCCAGGCGTTCGGCGGCGCTGGTCGAGCCCGCCATATCGACGACGGCGAAAACCAACTCCTCGCGGCGCGGCCGGAGATAGCGGCCGGTCAGCAAGCGGCGCAAGGTGGCGAAACCGACCAGGGCGCCAATCTCGACAGCTAGGTTGATGATGACCGACACGAGGCTGGCGAAGATCAGGATTTCGCGGAACCTGTCACCGAAGCCGGCGGGCTGCGGGACGAGGTCGCCGAGCAGTGCGCGGGCGACCACGATCGTGGTGACGAAAACGACCAGATAGACGGCGACCTTGATGGTGAAGAACCAGAAGAGCGGCAACCGTCGCAGCCACGACAGCGCGGCACCCGGCCGCGTCTTGAGCTCGAACACGATCAGGGGTACGGCCGCCAGGAGCGCGTTGACGACCCCCTGCAAGCCGGCCCACAGCGAGACGCCGCCGCTGGGGCGGGTGTAGCCGAAGATGAAGCTGGCGACGGCGACGGCGATACAGATCGCGACGGCCATGCGCGTCTGGGCGCTGCGCCGGCTGGCGACGCCCTTGGCGAGAATCTCGCGCGCGTTCACGCCGCGCGCCGAAGCGCTGTCGCCAGCGCCTCGCGGAAGGTCGCGCCATCGACGTTGCCACCGGAGCAGACGACGCAGACCGTGCGACCGCGCGCCGGCAGTCGCCCCGTCAGCACAGCGGCCAGCCCGACTGCGCCGCCCGGCTCGACCACCAGCTTGAACTCGCGGAAGGCCAACTCCATCGCCTCGGCGACCTCCTCGTCGCTGGCTACGATGCTGCCTGACAGCAGGCGTCTGGCGATCGGGAAGGTGATCTTGCCGGGCTCAGGCGCCAGCAGCGCGTCGCAGAACGATCCCACGAGCTTGTCGTTGCGCCTGATGTCGCCGGCGGCCAGGGATCGCGCGAGGTCGTCGAACCCAGCCGGCTCGCCGGCATAGCATTCGGTCGTTGGGCTGAGGTGCTTCACCGCCGTGGCGACGCCGGTGGAAAGCCCGCCGCCGCTGCACGGCGCGATGATCGCGTCGAACGCGACGCCGAGTTCGCGTGCCTGCTCGACCGCCTCGATGCCCGTCGTGCCCTGGCCGGCGATGATCCAGGGATGGTCGTAGGGCGGGATCGGCGTGCGGCCCTCTCGCGTGGCGAGATCGCGCGCGATCGCCTCGCGGTCGTCCTTGACGCGGTCGTAGCTGATCACCGTGGCGCCGCTCGCCCTGGTATTTGCGACTTTTATCGACGGCGCGTCGCTTGGCATCACGATGGTCGCCGGTGTGCCCAGGATTCGGGCCGCCTCGGCGACGCCCTGGGCGTGGTTGCCGGAGGACCAGGCGACGACGCCGGCCTGGCGCTGCGCCGGCGAGAGCTGGGCGATGAAGTTGTAGGCGCCGCGGAACTTGAACGAGCCGGTGCGCTGCAGGGTTTCGGCCTTGATCAGCAATCGGCCGCCCAGGCGGTCGTTGACGCGGGGGTTCTCCAACAGGGGCGTGCGGATCGCCGCGCCGGCGAGACGGCGCGCGGCGGCTTCGACATCGGCGTAGACGGGCGAGGGGATGTCCATGGTCGAGCTCTGGGGTGCGGGCGGCCACCATAGCAGCGCGGCGCTTGACCACGCCACGCCGGGTCGGTGTGATCGCGGTCGATGAGCGGAGGATTCATGATGCGGACGTTGCTGGCTGCCGGACTTGACGAGGCGCGCGTGCGGGCCTGGACGGCCGCGCGACCCGGAGCGACGGGCGGCTATGCGGAGGATGTGACGCGTTTCAGCCAGTTCTGGCGGCTGGAAAGGGAATTGCGAGCCATGCTGCCGCGCAAGCCCCAGCGTAACGAGGCGCAGCAGGAGGCCGCCGCCGCGTTGCTCGAGGCCGCGCGCGACAGCCGGCGGATGTTCACCGCCGCGCACATCGTCGAAGTCTATGATCGTCTCACCGACAACAAGCGCAAGTTCGTGCGTGTCGAGCGGCTGGTCTACGACGCCGCCGCGCTGGTGCCGGGGCTGTGCCCGACCGAGGCCGAGGTCGCGGCCGAGCGTGACGGCAAGCAGGGTGACAAGGACGGCGTCGAGATCGACCAGGGCATCCTGTGCCACGCCGTGCTGGCGCGAGCCGACACCGGCACCCATCTCTGCCACGCCATGCTGCTGCCGCGCGCCGATTCGCTGGAGCGCTTCGCCGCCTATGACCGCGACGGCAAGGCCGACCTGGAATTCGCCACCGTCGAGCGGCGCGGCAAGGCCTCGTACGTGACCTTGCGTAACCCGCGTTATCTCAACGCCGAAGACGCCGCGACCATGGCGCCGATGGAGGTCGCCGTCGATCTGGCGCTACTCGATCCCCAGACCCAGGTTTGCGTGCTGCGCGGCGACTATGTCGAGCACCCGAAGTACCGGGGACGCCGCATCTTCAACGCCGGCATCAACCTCACCCACCTCTACTACGGCAAGATCGACTACATCTGGTACCTGTGGCGCGATCTCGGCTGGGTCAACAAGGCGATGCGCGGGCTGGCGCGGCCCGACATCGATCCCGACGAGGCGAGCGGCGACACCAAAGAAAAGGTCTGGATCAGCCAGGTCGACACCTTCGCCATCGGAGGCGGGTGCCAGGTGTTGCTGGTGTGCGACTACAACATCGCCGGCGCCGACACCTACATGACCCTGCCGGCGCGCAAGGAAGGCATCATCCCCGGCATGGCCAATCTGCGCCTGCCGCGCTTCGTCGGCGATCGCATCGCGCGCCAGGCGATCATGTACGAGAAGCGGCTGGAGTGCGACAGCCCGGAAGGCCGGATGATTATCGACAAGCTCGCGCCGTCGCAGGACATCGAGGTGGCGGTGGAGGAGGCGGTGCAAGGCCTGACCAGCTCCGGCATGGTGAGCGCGCGCAGCAATCGCGTGGCCTTCCGCGTCGGCCTCGAGCCGCTCGACACCTTCCGCCGCTACGCCGCGGTGTATGCGCGCGAGCAGGCGCTGTGCCATTTCAGCCCGGCGCTGATCGCCAACCTTGAGCGCCACTGGAACGCGCAGAGTCGCAAGGTCTAGACCCGTAGTACCCAGTTGAGGCATTGAACTGGCCCGCGTCGAATCAATTTGAGCCACAGGACCCAGCATCTGACCTGCCCCGATTCTCCACATCACGCTTAGCTTGCGAGAGCCGGCCTCGATTGCGTCTTCGGTAACCCTGAGCGGGGCGGCGATGCAACGGGCTGGGACATGGAGGCCCAATCCACGGCAGCGTCGACTCCTCCGAAGTGGTCTCAACCCATGTTGAGGTAAATCAAATCGGGGGCGCGCGGAAACGCCTATACTGTTTTTTGATGAGAAGACTTTCCGACGTCACGCTGGATCAGGCCCCGCTGGTACTCGCTGACTCTACGTCGGTGATCGAAGCGTGCCGCCACATGAGCGAACGACGCTGCGGTTCCGTCGCTGTGGTCGATGAGGCTGGCCGGCTGGTTGGCATCTTCACGGGGCGTGATGCGGTGAGCCGTGTCCTGGCGAGCGGACGGGATGCGGCCGCCACCCGGCTTGCCGACGTGATGACGCGAGATCCCCTGACCCTGTCGCCCGAGCAGACTGCCCTCGACGCATTGCGACTCATGTGGGATGGCGGGTTCCGCCATCTGCCAATGGTGAAAGGCGGCCGAGTCGTGGGCGTGGTCTCTCGCGGCGATTTCGCGGGACTGGAGGTCGACTCCCACGAGCGTGAACGCGAACTCTGGGAGCACATGCGCTAATCGATGCGCGTCAAAGGAAGAGCCGGCGATCCTAAAGACGCTAGGGCAACACCAGAAGACGCTAGGGCAACACCAGCGTCGGCAGCTCGGCGAGCGTCCGCAGTTCGCCAGACGGCTTGCCGGGCAGTCCTTCCGGCGCGGCGCTGGCGCGATTCACCCACAGCGTGCGGAAGCCGAAGCTGGCTGCGGCGTGCGCGTCCCAGCCATTGGACGACAGGAAGCACACGTCGGCGGGCACGACCGAGAAATGGTCGGTGACCAGGCGGTAGACGCGCGGATCGGGCTTGAAAACTCCCACGGCGTCGACGCTTAGCAGGGCGTTGAAATAGCCGGCAAGCCCGGTGTTGCGCACGACCGCCTCGAGCATCTCTGGATTGCCGTTGGACAGAATCGCCAACGGCATCTCGGCGGCGTGCAGCGCATCGAGTGTCGAGGCGACCTCGGGGAAGGGATCGAGCACGAGGTAGGCCTGCATCAGCTTCTGGTGCAGCGCGCCCTCGCGCGGCAGGTCACAGGATTGCAAGCAATGTGAAAGGGCCTCGCTGGTGACCTGCCAGAACGGCGAGTACTTGCCCATCACGCTGCGCCACCAGGTGTAGCCGATCTGCTTCTCGCGCCACATCTGCGCCAGGCGGTCGGCCTGCGGGCCGATCTCGGCGCGATGGCGCGCCACCGCCGAGTTGAAGTCGAACAGCGTGCCGTAGGCGTCGAATACGCAGACCTTGATGCCCTTCATCGCCTCACCGCTTCGGCGCTGGCACGGCGCGGAACGAACCGTTGAGGCGATCGCGATAGACCACCACCGCCTCCATCACACGCTGCACGTAGTTGCGCGTCTCGCGGAACGGGATCAGCTCGACCCAATCCACCATGTCGATGGCGCCGTTGCGTGGATCGCCGATGCTCTCGAGCCAACGCGCCGTGCGGTTGGGCCCGGCGTTGTAGGCCGACAGCGCCAGCTCGTAGGAGCCGCCGAACTTCTCCAGCATATCGGCGAGATACTGCGTGCCCAGCGAGGTGTTGTAGGCCGGATCGCTGGTCAGGCGCGCGAGGTCGAAGGGCTGCCTGGTCTTGGCCGCCATGGCGCGGGCCGTGTCGGGCATGAGCTGCATCAGGCCGAGCGCGCCGGCCGGCGAAGACACGCCGGTCTGGAAGTTGCTCTCCTGCCGGGTCAGGCCGAGGACCAGCGCGCGCTCGATCGAACCGGTGCTGCCCATGTCGACGACGGGAAAAGCCGCCTCGTAGAGCGCCACGCCGCTTTCGACGGCGCGGCGCGAGATGGACACGGCGATGTCAGGACGCCCCGCCTCGATGGCGAAGGCGGCGCTCAACGCCAACTCGCCGGCGCTTTGGGCGATGCGGCCGACCCGCAACAGGAAGGGCCGGGCGCGTTCGTCGTCGCCGGCCTGCGCCAGCCAGCGCGCGACGGTGACGATCTCGCGCTTCTCGATGCCGTCGCGCTCCGCCGGCGTCGCCTGCGGATCGCTCGGCATCGCCGGCGCGCGATTGGGCAGGCGCTTGGCGGCCAGCTGGCCGTAGTAGGTGTGGCCATGCTGCGCGGCGCGCTCGTAGGCGCTGGCGGCTTCCAGTGGGCGCTTCGCCGCCTCGTGCGCGCGCCCTAGCCAGTAGGCGGCGCGGCTCTTGGAGATCGGCGCCGAGACGCCGTCGTCGAGTATCTTGAAGTGCTTGAGCGCGTCGTCCGGCCGCTTCAGCCAGCGCAGCGCGATCCAGCCGGCCATGAACTCAGCCTCGGCGAAACCGGTACCGCGCTTGAGCCCATGACCGACGATGAGCTTGTAGGCTTCTTCGGCGCGGCCGGCCTGTAGTGACTCCCGCGCATGGTACTGACGCTCGGTCCACCAATCCTCGTCCTGCTGGATGGTCGGGCCGAGGTTCAGCAGCGCCTGACGCGCGCCGGCTTGGTCGTTGGTGCGGCGCAGCCAGCGCGCGTGTTCCAAAGTCAAACGCGGGTCGGCCTGTCGATCGGCCGGAACGGCGCGCAGCATGGTCTGGACTTCCGGTGCGCGCGTCGCCATCGCCAACCGCGCCTCGGCGACCGCCTTGTCGGCCGGCGAGAGGCGCGGTAGCAGCTCGCGCGCCACCTTGTCCTTGCCTTCGCGCATCAGGCGGTCGAAGCGCGTGAAGTGGTCGGTGGGCCGAAGGTGCGTGCCGAAGCGGGCGAGGAACGCGGCCTCGTCCTGCTGGCGGAAGGTGGCGTTGTGCCAGCTGTCGCGCGCCAGCGCCGCCACCTCGCTCGGCACTGTGGCCTCGGCCGCTTCGATGCGCCGCATGTGGCCGGCGCTGGTCAGCGGCGGGAACGCCTTGAAAAAGGCTATGACCTCGGCCGGCGGCGTGTCGCTACCCAGTCGATCCTCGGCCTGTCGGCGGATCGGCGCATCGTCGGGCCAGTCCGGATTGGCGCGCAGGAAGACGACGGCGGTGGCGAAGCTTTCGCCGCCGCGCGGATGGCGCAGGATCGACCAGTCGACATATTTCAAGATCAACGGATTGCCCATGGCGCGCGCGTGCTCGCGCGCGTCGGTCAGCCGCGTCTCGTCGAGCGCCTTGAGGATGGCGGCGAAACCGGCGGCGGCGTCGGCGGGCAGCGGACGCGCCAGACCGACAAGCTGGGCCACCGCGTCGGCGTTGCGCGGTGCCATCGTCGTCGGACGCTCGGCGGGCTTCAGGGGCCCGCCGGGGATCGCGCCACGCGGCGGTGGGGCGGCGGCGCCGTCGGGCTGTGTGGTGATCACGCGCGGGCCGGTTGGCGCCGGCGTACCGGGCGGCGTGACAGGCGCGCTGTCGCGTGGTGGTGCGCCGCGATAGACGGTGATGCCGCCATCGTTCTGCTGTGCCTGTGCCGGCATGGTCAGCATTACCGCCGCGATCAGCAGTCGCGGGTTGATTCGTATGTTCATCGTTTGGCCCGAGCCGGAGGGAAGGTCGGGAGATACCCGCCGTAACCTACCGGTCGGCGGGCGGCTCGGCAATCTTGGGGATGATCTCGGTTCGCCGGCGGGCCTGCCTTGCCGCCTCCGGACACGGGGGTTAAGGTCCGCAAAACCCGGAGGGAAGCCCATGTTCAGCGGTTCGCTTGTCGCGCTCATCACCCCGTTCAAGGGCGGCAAGGTCGATGAGAAAGGCTTCGAGAATTTCGTGAAGTGGCAGATCGAGGAGGGTACGGACGGCCTGGTGCCGTGCGGTACCACCGGCGAGTCGCCGACGCTCGACTACGACGAGCACAAGCGGGTGATCGATATCTGCGTGCAGACGGCGAAAGGCACGGGCGTGCCGGTGATCGCCGGCACCGGCTCGAACTCCACCGCCGAGGCGATCGAGCTCACCAAGCACGCCAAGAAGGTCGGCGCCGAGGCGGCTATGCTGGTCGTGCCGTACTACAACAAGCCGACCCAGGAAGGCCTCTACCAGCACTTCAAGGCGGTGGCCGAGGCGGTCGACATCCCGATCGTGCTCTACAACGTGCCGCCGCGCACCGGCGGCGACATGCAAGTCGACACCGTGATCCGCCTGTCCAAGGTCAAGGGCATCGTCGGCATCAAGGACGCCAGCTACGACATGGCGCGGCCCACGCTCACCCGCATCAAGACCGGCAAGGCGTTCTGCCAGCTCTCCGGCGAGGATGCGAGCGCGCTGGGCTTCCTGGTCCAGAGCGGCGACGGCTGCATCTCGGTGACTGCCAATGTCGCGCCACGCCTGCTCGGGCAGATGCACGACGCCTGGAAGGCGCGCCAGATCGAGAAGGCGATCGAGATCAACGAACGCCTGATGCCCCTGCACAAGGCGCTGTTCGTCGAGACCAGCCCCGGGCCGGTGAAGTACGGCACCGAGCTGCTGGGCAAGGCCTCGGCCGAGATGCGCCTGCCGCTGGTCGAGCCCGGCGAGAGCACCAAGAAACAGGTGCGCGAGGCCATGGTGTTCGCCGGCCTGCTCAACTAGATAGTGGAACCGTCGCAACGGGCCGCGCCGGCACCCTCCGGCGCGGCCCTGTTCATTTAGGATCGTCTCGTTTCGTCATGTCCCGCGCTCCCCGCACCGAAGACCGCATGGCCGCGCAGAACCGCAAGGCCCTGCACAACTATTTCATTGAGGAGCGCCTCGAGGCCGGCATTCAGCTCACCGGCACCGAGGTGAAGTCACTGCGCGGTGGCCGCAGCCAGATCGTCGAAGCCTATGCGGCCGTGCACAAGGGCGACCTGTATCTGGTCAACGCCTATATCCCCGAGTACCTGCAGGGCAATCGCAACAACCACGAGCCGCGCCGGCAGCGTCGCCTCCTGTTGCATCGTCGTCAGATTAACCGGCTGATCGGCGCCATCCAGCGCGAGGGCTACACGGTGGTGCCGCTATCGGTCTACTTCAACCCGCGTGGCCTGGCCAAGGTCGAGCTCGGCCTTGCCAAAGGCAAGAAAGAGCACGACAAGCGCGCGACCGCGGCCAAGCGCGACTGGCAACGGCAGAAGCAGCGCCTGCTGAGGGCACGATGATCCTCTCCGAGACGCAGAGCCTGATCCGCGACACCGCGCGCCAGTTCGCCCGGGAACGCATCGCGCCCTTCACGCGGCAATGGGAGGCCGACGGCGCGATCCCGCGCGACGTGCTCGCCGAGATGGGCCGCCTGGGATTCATGGGCATGACCGTGCCCGAGCGCTGGGGCGGCGCCGGCGCCGACACCGTGTCCTACGTGCTGGCGCTGGAGGAGATCGCGGCGGCCGACGGCGCCGTCTCGACTGTCATGAGCGTCAACAACTCGCCGGACTGCGCCGCGCTGATGGGCTACGCCAGCGACGCGCAGAAGGAGCGCTGGCTGAAACCGCTGGCCAGGGGCGAGATGCTGGGCGCCTTCTGCCTCACCGAGCCGCATGCCGGCTCCGATGCCTCCAATCTGCGTACCAAGGCGGTGCGCCGCGGCGACGTCTACGTGCTCGATGGCGTGAAGCAGTTCATCACCTCGGGCCGAACCGCCGACATGGCGCTGGTCTTCGCCGTCACCGACGCCGCCGTCGGCAAGCGCGGCATCTCCTGCCTCATCGTGCCGACGAAGACGCCGGGCTATCGCGTCGCCTCGGTCGAGAAGAAGCTCGGCCAGCGCGCATCGGATACCTGCCAGATCGCGTTTGAAGGCTGCGAGGTGCCGGCGGAGAACCTGCTGGGTGGCGAGGGCGAAGGCTACCGCATCGCGCTGGCCAATCTCGAGGCCGGCCGCCTGGGCATCGCCGCGCAATCCGTCGGCATGGCACGTGCGGCGTTCGAGGCGGCACGCGCCTACGCCGGCGAGCGGCAGGCTTTCGGTACCGCCATCGTCAACCATCAGGCCGTGCAGTTCCGGCTGGCCGATATGGCGACCCAGATCGCCGCGGCGCGCCAGCTGCTGTTGCACGCCGCGGCGTTGCGCGACGCCGGGGTACCCTGCCTCACGGAAGCCGCGATGGCCAAGCTGTTCGCCTCGGAGATGGCCGAGAAGGTCTGCTCGGCGGCGATCCAGATCCATGGCGGCTACGGCTACGTCCAGGACTACATCGTCGAGAAGATTTGGCGCGACGTGCGCGTGGCGCAGATCTACGAAGGCACCAGTGACGTGCAGCGCCTGCTGATCGGTCGCGCCCTGCCGACGCTCTGAGAGGCCCACCGGCAGTCCCGATTTCCGACACGCGGCGGTCCCGTAAGGTCCCGTCGCGTGGTATAGTTATCGCCAACCCATGCGCCGCGCATCGCTCCTCGTTGTCGCCTCGCTCTGGCTGGCGTCGCCGCCCGCCTTGGCGCAACAGCCCGTCGAAGCGCAGCGTCTGCGTATGCAGACCGCCTTCAACCCCGGGCTGTCGGTGCTGGGTGAGGGCGCCCGGCACTTCGTCGATTCGGTCAAGGCGGCGTCGAACGGCGCGCTTAGCCTGAAGATCGTCGAGGCCGGTGGTCGAGTGCCCAGCGCCGATCTGCTCGAGGCGGTGGTCGGCGGCGAGCTCGACGCCGCGTTCACCTGGACCGGCCACGCCGCGACCAAGCTCTCGGCGCTCGCCCTCTTCGCCTCCGTGCCGTTCGGTCCCAGCGTCGAGGAGTATGTCGGCTGGATGGTCGATGGTGGCGGCGCGGCGCTGCACCGCGAGCTCTACGAGCGACTTGGCGTGCACGCCATGATGTGCGGCATCATGGGACCGGAAGCGGGCGGCTGGTTCCGCGGCGAGATCACCAGCGTCGCCGACCTCAAGGGTCTGCGCGTGCGCTTCACCGGTCTCGCCGCCGAGGTGCTGCAGCGCTTCGGCGCCGAGATCGTCGGCGTTCCGGCGGGAGAGGTCTTCTACAAGCTCCAGCAGGGCAAGCTCGACGGCGCAGAGTTCTCGATGCCCTCGGTCGACCGCGCGCTCGGTCTCGAGAAGCTCGGTATGCTCTACTATTTTCCGGGCTGGCATCAGCCGGCCTCGCTGATCGACTTCTACATGCGCAAGGACAAGTGGGAGGCGCTCAGCCGGGCGCAGCGCGCGCAGATCGAGATGGCCTGCCAATCGACCGTGCTGTTCACGATGGCGCGCGCGCCGGCCGAGCAGGCCAAGGCGCTGGCCTATTTCCGCAAGCAGGGCATCTCGCTGCGCTTCTGGGCGCCTTCGACGCTCGAGTCGTTCCGCGAGACCTCGGCCGACGTGATGCGCGAGCACGCCGAGAAGGACAGCGATTTCCGCCGCGTCTGGGAACACATGCGCCAGTACCTCGACGGCCCCCGCGCCTGGCAACGCCTGTCGCGGCCGTAGGCGCGGCTTTAGTCGAATGTGGTGGGGGGATCCGAACTGGTTGTCGTCGTCGTCCCGCCGCCCTGTGGCCGGTTGGTCACTGGGCTGCGCGGCAGCTGCGGCGGGCGCGGGAACAGTTCGTCGAGCGTGATGGCGGTGTTCAGCCCGGCGAGCCGTCGCCGATCCTTGGGCCGCAGCGTGTTGCCCAGTGTGCCCTCCTGACCGGGCAGCAGGATGTAGACCTGCCCCGGCTTGCCGAGCGACACCGTCCGTCCGTTGAGGTCGACGAAGGTCAGCGCGCCTTCGATCAGCTGCAGCACGACCTCGCCGTTCTCGTAGACGATGATGTCGACGATCGTGCCGCGCACGCCGATCGAGCCGGCTGGCGTGCGGATCTCGTAGGACTGGCTGGGCATGTTGCCCGAGATGAATCGCAGCGCGCCGCGTCCCACCGACACCGCCGCGCCTGACCCGCCGCGCGCCGGATCGTAGACGAAACGGTCGAGCGTCACCCGCGAGTCGGGGCCGACGTTTAGCACCGTCTCGTCGCGGAACAGTAGCTGGCTGCGCGAATCGGCGCCGGTCTCGATGTTCTCGTTCTGGAAGATGCGGTCGCCGGTCTTCAGCGCCCGCGCGCCGACCGAACCTTGCACGCGGTTGACGACCGTCGAGGCGACGCCGACATCGACCTGCTGCGCCAACGCCGTACCGCAGACGGTGAGGAAGGCGAAGGCCGCGATCGGGATGGAACGACGCATCTCCTAGAACTCCGCGACCACGTGCACGCCGGCACGGTGGTTGTTGTGGCTGTGACCGGCATAGTTCGACCGCAGGCGGTCGAACTCGTAATAAACGAACGTGGTGACAGCCTTGCCGAGGAATTCGGAGCCAATAAGGCGGATTCCGGGGATCAGTCGGTAGTCCTGTCGGCTGCCGAGATTGACCGTCGAGGCCGCCTCGAAGCCGTCATACCAGCGGCCGGTCACGGTGAACTCAGGCGACAGAAAGATGCCGCTGAAGCCCAGCGCCGGGCCGCCGAGAGGCGCGATATAGGCCAGCCGCACGCCGGCCTCGGTGTAGGTCTCCTCGCCGGTCGTGGCGGCGCCCTGATAGCGCACCGCGTAGGGCGTCAGATGCATGGCGTCGCCCCTGAAGGCGACATCCGAGGCGCCAAACTCGGCTTTGCCCGAGAAAGAGTAGCCGTTGCGCGGCGCCAGCGACGGCTCGAACCGCGTGCCGGCGAAGCCCAGGCGCAGGCGCTTGAGGTAGCCCTGCGGAAATTCCGCCGTGACGGCCAGGCCCAGCGAGTGGAAAAGGTGCTTGTAGTCGGCGAAGCCGACCTCGGCCGCCAGCGAGGGCGAGATCATCACGCCGTTCCAGCCGGCGAACATCGGACCGGTCTCGACCGAGGCGTAGTGCCCGTCGCGATTGCGGCCGCGGATGTGGAAGTCACCGAATATGTTGGCGCGGCTGCGCCAGCGCCTGCCGTCGATCAAGCGCTCGTCGATGACGCGCAGGCTGGCGTTGGCGTTGACGTCGGAACCGCCGCCAAGCCGCTCGGTGATCAGCGTGCCGGAGTTGAGCTGGCGCGTCTGATATTCGGCGTTGCTGTCGAAGCCCATACCGAAGCCCACGAGGATGCGCGTCGTGGAGGGCTCGATAACCAGTTTCAGGCGCCGCAGAGCGGCTTGCGCTTCTTCGTTGTCCGGAGCATGCGTCGCGGCGCGCTCATAGGCCGCCAGCGCCTTGCGCGGCTGGCCGGCGGCTTCGGCGGCGCGTCCGTACCGCAGATTGGCCGCGACGTCGGCCGGGTTGGCGATCACGCGATCGAAGGCGGACTGCAAATCCGCGGCGGCCGCGCTGGCGGGCGCCTGAGCCATCGCCGGTAGCGGGACCGACATCAGCGTCATCAGCGACGCGAACAGCAGGCGATGCATTATCCGAGGCGGCCCCAAAATGACAATTTGCAGGATCGCACGCGGCCGAGGTCCGTTCAATGCATTCGCGCATCGGCCTTGCGCCGGCCGGCCAATCGGCGGAGACTTCCGGTCACTACGCCACGCCCGGCGCCATTGGATGCTTGGGCGCAGGCTATTGGCCATCGGGGGTCGCGACGCGTCCCGGGTCATCGCCGAGACGCTGCGTGACATCCCTGACGCCAGGCGAAGGGAGGGACACGATGTTCGTTTCCGATATCCTCGCGTACAAGGGCGACCGCGTCATCTCGGTCGCGCCGCAAGACGGCCTCGCCGCCGCCATCGCCGTACTCGCCGCGCGTCGTATCGGCGCGGTGCTGGTGCTGGACGCCGGCGGAGCGATCGCCGGCATCCTGTCGGAGCGTGACGTGTTGCATGCTATGGCGCGCGACGGCGCGGCGGCGATCACCCGCAAGGTTTCCGAGGTGATGACCGCCGCCGTCGTGACCTGCGACCCCGACGACTCGATCGAGCACGTCATGGAGACCATGACTGAACGGCGGTTCCGCCACCTGCCGGTGGTTCGCCAGGGTCGGCTGTGCGGCATGATCTCGATCGGCGACGTCGTGCGGCTGCGCCTGGAGGAGCAGCGCCGCGAAGCCGATGCGTTGCGGGAGTACATCACAGCGGCTTGATTTCACCTGAACCGCTCAAAGCGGGGCGCGGTGCGGTACCGTTCGGGCTCCCGACGCGTCGGCGTGCCCGATATCCGCGCCGTCAGAAAGATACATGTCCCGTTCAATGGAGTATGAGGCTTGCCTCGGAGCATCTGTGGTGTGATTGGAGATTCGGTTGTCGATTCAGGCATTTTTTGGGCTTATTTTTCTGGCATTTTTCTGATGTTTTTCAATAGTATAGGAACAAAATATCAGTAATCGTGATAATTTCGTCTTAGTTCGTTATATTGATGTTAATTCTTCGCAAGCCGTGATAATATATTCGTCAGGCTGGAAATCCGAGGCGGGCGTTCGTCTGCCGCGTGGTGTGTTTGGGTATGCTCAAGATCAATCTTCGGGGGGGCTGTCGCCTCCTCGCGTCAGACGGAACCGATGTCACGCCGCGTGCACGCAAGACGCGCGGCATGGTGGCTTTTCTGGCGCTCGCGCCGGGCGGATCGGCGACGCGCGAGAAGCTTGCTGGATTGCTGTGGAGCGATCGGCAGGAAGAGCAGGCGCGTGGCAGCCTGCGCCAGAGCGTTACCGAGCTGCGCGCCGCCTTTCGCGGTCGCGACGAGGAGGCCCTGCAGGTCGACCGCGACTCCCTGCATATCCGCCTCGACAAGGTCTGGATCGACGCCCGGGAGCTGGAGCGGCTGGCCGTCGGCACGCCGGAGGAGCGTCGCCAGGTGATCGCGCTCTATGGCGGCGACCTGCTGGCCGATATCGGCTCGATCGGCGGCCCGTTCGACGATTGGCTGTATTCCGAGCGCGCCTTCCGGCGTGACACGGCGCTCAACGCCATGGCCTCGTTGTTGCGCGAAAGGCAGGCGGCCGGCGACGTGACCGACGCCGAGGCGATGGCGCGTGCCGTGCTGACCATCGATCCGGCGCATGAGGAAGCCCATCGCGCGGTGATGGAATCCTATGCCCGCCGCGGCGACAAATCCTCGGCGTTGCGCCAGTTCCAGATCGCCACGGAGACGCTCAAGCGGGTGCTCGACGCCAAGCCGGGGCCGGCGACCGTCACGCTCTACGAGCGTATCAAGGGCGACCGCCTGACTGGAGACAGCAGCGGGTCGGCGTCGCCGGGCGCGGATGAGTCGCTGCAAGGCGACGACGCGCACGCGATCCAACTGTCAGTCGCCGTTCTGCCGTTCCGCAATATCGGCGGCGACCCCTCACAGGATTACCTCGGCGATGGCCTGGCCGACGAGATCGTCGATGGACTGTCGCGCTTCCGCTGGCTCTCGGTGATCGCGTCGGGTTCGACCGGCATGTATCGCGGCGTCGACGCCGATCCGCGCGATGTCGGCCGACAGCTGAACGTGCGCTACGCCGTCGAGGGCGCCGTGCGGCGCAGCGCCGAGCGCGTGCGCATCGCCGTGCGCCTGGTCGACTGTGACGATGGCCGCACAGTGTGGTCGGACATGCGCGTGGCCTCCTTCGCCGAGGTCTTCGAGCTCGAGAACGAGATCGTGCGCGAGATCGTCGGCCAGCTCGACCCCAAATTGCTGCAGGCCGAGATCGACCGCGCGCGCCGGAGACTGCCGGAGAACCGCAACGCCTACGACAACGTGCTGCGCGCCGTGCCGCTGATGTATCAGGCGTCGGCCGACTCGTTCAGGCAGGCTGGCGAGTTTCTGCGGCGCGCTGTGACGCTCGATCCCGACTATGCGCGCGCCCACGCCTGGCTGGCGTTCTGGCACGTTATCTCGCTGGGCGAGGGATGGGTGAGTGACGGTTCCAGCAACATGATGGACGCCGCCGATCACCATGCCCGCATCGCCGTCGAGCGTGACCCCGACGACGCCATGGGTCTCGCCTTCGCCGCCCATGTCGACGGCTTTCTGCGCCGGCGCTTCGATGCGGCCGAGCAGTTATATGAGCGAGCGCTCAGTTTGAATCCGAGCTTTGGATGGGCTTGGGCGCTGCGTGCCGCCCTGTGCTGCTATCGCGGTCGGGCTGACGAGGCGCTCGGCTATATGGAGAGATACCACAAGCTGTGTCCGTTCGATCCGTATCGCTACTTTTGGGACACGGTCACGACTATCGCGTACGCGCTGAGGGGGCAGCATGAGGAAGCCCTGGCCGCTGCGGCACCCGTATTGCGCGACCATCCCATGTTTGGCGCCATCTACGTGCCGGTTATTTCAAGCCTCGGTCGCCTGGGCCGTGCCGAAGAAGGCCGAGCCCTCTTCGAGCGATTGAAAGTGACCCGTCCAGATTTCTCGATCGAGAGTTTCCGCAAAACCTACCCAATGGAAAATCCATCCGATTTCGAGGACTACATCCAAGGGCTGCGAGCCGCTGGTGTCCCGGAATCCTAGAATCTAACGATTTAACGATACTTTTACGGCAGCGATGGCTGTCTTTTGACGTTTTGTTCCGTCTGAATGACGAAAGTGTTAACGGGCGAAGAGGCTCCGCGCGCCGGGGGGTGCGTGGATCAACCTTCTTCAGGTACCGTTCTGATGAGGAGAGTTCCAATGACCACCGTGATGATGGGCGGCTTGTCGCCGCTGTTTATCGAAGAAGTCGAAGTCGAGATGGGTGGCCTGTCGCCGCTTTTCGTCGAGACCGTCGAAGTCGAGATGGGTGGCCTGTCGCCGCTTTTCGTCGAGACCGTCGAGGTCGAGATGGGTGGCCTGTCGCCGCTCTTCGTCGAGACCGTCAAGGTTGAGATGGGCGGCCTGTCGCCGCTGTTCATCTGATGCATCTGGCAGTGTGACGGCAAGGCGATTTGCCTCGGCCCGCAAGGGCTGGCAGGTCGCTGGTTCTGTCGCACCCCCGAATGTTAGAGTAAGGGCGAGCGCAGCCTGAGGGCTGACTCGCCTTTTCTCGTTTGTGGGCGCGTAGAGGTGGGCGATGGCGACCGAGAATCCGGCGATTCCCGAGAAGCTGATGACCTTCTATCGCTTCATCCCCACCGCGCGTAAGCCGATTCGTGCCGACGCCTCGGCTGGCGGCACGATCCCGACGCGCTCCTTCCGCTATTGCGAGCCGATTCGCACAGCCTCGTCGTTCGGCTGGTATTTCTTTCCGCCGATGGATTTCGGCCTGCTCTGGGATGGATCCGACGTGCTCTGGAGCCACGCCGGCCAGCCCGAGTGGAAGCCTTTGGCGCGCCAGCATTTTCCCAATTTTGCCAAGCACTTCGACGAAAAGGCACCGGCTGACTGCAAGGGCTATGCTGTGCCTTTCCTGGGCTCGATGCCGGAGCCCGGCATCGTCAACATCTGGAGCGGCTGGGTGGGACGCTCGGCACCCGGTTGGAACGTGCTGATCCGGCCCGTCGCCAACCTTCCGCAACCTGGCGGGTGGGAGAACTTCGAGGGCGTCGTCGAGACGGACCGCTGGTTCGGCCCGCTTTTCGTCAACATCAGGCTGCGTCGGACCGGCGTGCCGATCCTGGTGCGCCGGGAGCTGCCGTTGTTCCAGGCCCAGCCTCTGCCGCGCTGGCTGTTCTCTGACAAGCTGCTCAACGCCTTCGACCTCGTCGGCAGCCTCGACGAGCTGACCGAGGCCGACTGGCAAGACTACCGCGAGACGGTGGTGCTGCCGCAGAGCAAGGCGAACCGTAAGCTCGGCGAGTACGCCAAGCGTACCCGCAAACGCGGCAAGAGCGATACGGAATCAGGTTCCGGTCAGGCTGACGGCGGTTGATCGACGCCTCTGCTGGGCTTTCGGCTGGATAGCCACACACGCATTGATTTCGGAAAGGCTCGTTCCGGACGCGGTTTCCCGCCCTGTCGTTAGAGCGTCGCAAAAGCCCGCCCAAACGATCCTTTGACGAATACTGCGCGCCCAATGTCGATTCTTTCCGGTGGTCGGAGATTTTCGCCGCACTGCTCGCTTGGTCGTCGCGGGCGGGCGGGCTAGTTTTCGCCCCGGTTCGTCCTTCGCCGGGTCCTCTCCATGTCCATCCTGCGCTCGCAAATCGACGTCCGTTCAGCGGCTTACAAAGCCAATCGCGAGGCCATGCTGGCCCAAGTCGCGGATCTGCGGGCCAAGGTCGAAGCTGCAAGGATGGGCGGCGGCGCCGAATCCCGCGACCGTCATGTGAAGCGCGGCAAGCTTCTACCACGTGAGCGTGTGCGCACTTTGCTGGACCCCGGCGCGCCGTTCCTCGAGTTCTCGCAGCTCGCCGCCCACGGCATGTACGACAACCGCGCCCCGGCAGCCGGGGTGATCACCGGCATCGGCCGGGTGTCCGGGGTCGAATGCGTGATCGTCTGCAACGACGCCACGGTGCAGGGCGGCACCTACTACCCGATGACCGTCACCAAGCACCTCAGGGCACAGGAAATCGCCCTGGAGAACCGCCTGCCCTGCATCTACCTGGTCGATTCCGGCGGCGCCAACCTGCCCAACCAGTCCGGCGTCTTCCCCGACAAGACCCATTTCGGCCGGATCTTTTACAACCAGGCCAACATGAGCGCCCTGGGGATTCCCCAAGTCGCCGTGGTCATGGGCTCCTGCACCGCCGGCGGCGCCTACGTGCCGGCGATGAGCGATGAGACGGTGATCGTGCGCAAGCAGGGCACGATCTTCCTGGGCGGCCCGCCGCTGGTGAAGGCCGCCATCGGCGAGGTGGTGAGCGCCGAGGAACTCGGCGGCGCCGACGTCCATGCCCGCCAGTCCGGCGTCGCCGACCACTATGCGCTCAACGACAACCACGCTTTGGGCATCGCCCGGCGCATCGTCGCCAATCTGAACTGGCGCAAGAATCCGCCAGCCGCGCTCACGGCGCCGCGCGATCCGCTCTACCCGGCGGAAGAGCTCTATGGCGTGATCCCCACCGACACCCGGATTCCCTATGACGTGCGGGAGGTGATCGCCCGGCTGGTCGATGGCAGCGAGCTCGATGAGTTCAAGGCGCTCTACGGCACCACCATCGTCACCGGCTTCGCCCGCATCATGGGCTATCCGGTGGGCATCCTCGGCAACAACGGCATCCTGTTCAACGAATCGGCGCTCAAGGCCGCGCATTTCATCGAGCTGTGCGGCCAGCGCGGCATCCCGCTGCTCTTCCTGCAGAACATCGTCGGCTTCATGGTTGGCAAGAAGTACGAAGCCGGCGGCATCGCCAAGGACGGCGCCAAGCTGGTGACCGCCGTGGCCACCGCGCGCGTGCCGAAGTTCACCCTGATTGTCGGCGGCAGCTACGGCGCGGGCAACTACGGCATGTGCGGCCGCGCCTATGGCCCGCGCATGATGTGGATGTGGCCCTCGGGCCGCATCTCCGTCATGGGCGGCGAGCAGGCGGCCTCGGTCCTGGCCACCGTGCGGCGCGACAACATCGAAGCCAAAGGCGGCGCCTGGAGCGCCGAGGAGGAGGCCGCCTTCAAGGCGCCGATCCGTCAGCAGCTCGAGGACGAGTCGCATCCGTACTTCGCGTCGGCCAGGCTGTGGGACGACGGCATCCTCGATCCGATCGACACCCGCATGGCGCTGGGGTTGGGCCTGTCGGCGGCGATGAACGCGCCGATCGCCGAGCCGAAATGGGGTGTGTTCCGGATGTGATGGAGCGATCCGTGTCCGATGCCGTCCTCCTATCGATCGCCGATCAGGTCGCCACCCTCACGCTCAACCGCGTGCGCGCGCACAATTCCTTCGACCTACCGACCTGCGAGGACTTTCTCTCGATCCTCGACGGCGTCGCTCGCAACGAAAGTGTGCGCGTCGTGGTGATCGCCGCCAACGGTCCGTCCTTCTCGGCCGGCGGCGATTTCAACTGGGTGCTCACCTGGCCGGGCCAGACGCCGGAGCAGAACAAGCAGGGCGCGTTGGCGATGACTCGTGTCGTGCAGGCGATCTACGACCTGCCCAAGCCCTCGATCGCCAGCGTGCAGGGTGCCGCCGTCGGTGGCGGCATCGGCGTGATGCTGGCCTGCGACTATGTCGTGGCCTCCGACCGCGCGCGTTTTGGCCTGACCTCGGCGCGCAATGGCCTGCTCGCCGGCATCGCCATCCCCGTGCTGATCCAGGCCGTGGGCCCGCGCCGCGCGCGGCAGCTGCTGATGCATGGCGGCATGTTCGACGTCGCTGAAGCGCAGCGCATCGGCATGGTCGATCGCGTCGCCACACCGGAGGCGCTCGAGGCCGAAACGCTGAAGCTCGCCCGCGAGCTGACGCTCGCCGCACCCACCGTGCAGGCGCTGATCAAGCGGTTGATCACCGAGATCGACGCCGCGCCCAACGACGCCGATATGGTCGAGCTGGTTGCCACCAATGTCGCCGAGCAATGCCTGACGCCCGACGCGGGCGAAGGCATGTCGGCATTCCTCGCCAAACGCAAGCCGGGCTGGGTCCGGACCTAGTAGAGATCGGGCGGAAACATGTTCTCCAAGATCCTCATCGCCAACAGAGGCGAGATCGCCTGCCGGGTGATCAAGACGGCCCGCGCCATGGGCGTGAAGACGGTGGCGGTGTACTCCGACGCCGATCGCGGCGCGCGGCATGTCGCGCTTGCCGACGAGGCCGTGCATATCGGTGCGGCGCCGGCGCGCGAGAGCTATCTCGTGATCGACAAGCTGATCGAGGCGGCCAAGCGCACCGGCGCGGAAGGCATCCATCCTGGTTATGGCTTTCTGAGCGAGAACGCGGCTTTCGCCGACGCCTGCGCGGCGGCTGGCATCGTCTTCATCGGCCCGCCCGCCTCGGCGATCCGCGCCATGGGCTCGAAGAGCGAGGCCAAGAAGCTGATGGAGACCGCGAAGGTGCCACTGGTGCCCGGCTATCACGGCGACGATCAATCGCCCGAGCTGCTCGCCAACGAGGCCCAGCGCATCGGCTTTCCTGTCCTGATCAAGGCGGCGGCCGGCGGTGGCGGCAAGGGCATGCGCCCGGTGCTCAAGGTCGAGCAATTCGCCGAGGCGCTGGCCGGCGCCAAGCGCGAGGCCAAGGCGGCCTTCGCCGACGACCACGTGCTGATCGAGAAGTATCTCGAGCGTCCCCGGCACATCGAGATCCAGGTCTTCGCCGACGACCGGGGTAACTGCGTCTATCTCTTCGAGCGCGACTGCTCGATCCAGCGCCGCCACCAGAAGGTGATCGAGGAGGCGCCGGCACCGGGCATGGATCCGTCGCATCGCCGCGCCATGGGCGAGGCTGCCGTCGCCGCCGCCAAGGCGATCGGCTATGTCGGCGCCGGCACGGTCGAGTTCATCGTCGACCAGTCCGGCGAATTCTACTTCATGGAGATGAACACCCGCCTGCAGGTCGAGCATCCCGTCACCGAGATGATCACCGGGCAGGATCTCGTTGAATGGCAGCTCCGGATCGCCACCGGCGCCAAGCTGCCGCTGACGCAGGAGCAACTCGCCATTCACGGCCACAGCTTCGAGGTGCGGCTCTACGCCGAGGATCCGGCGCGCGGCTTCCTGCCCTCGGTCGGCACGCTCAAGCATCTGGTGTTGCCGCAGGAGCGCGAGGGCTTCCGTGTCGATACCGGCGTGCGTGCGGGCGACGAGGTGTCGATAAACTACGATCCGATGATCGCCAAGATCATTGTGCACGGCGAGACGCGCGATGCCGCGTTGCGACGCCTGCGTGTGGCGCTGGGCGAGACCGAGGTCGTGGGCGTGCGCACCAACGCGGCGCTGCTGGCGCGCATCGCCGCGCATCACGCGTTCGCGGCCGGTGAGGTCGACACCGGCTTCATCGAGCGCCACCGAGCGGCGCTGCTGCCCAAGGCCGCGGCGCTCTCCGACCGGACGTTGGCCCTGGCGGCATTGGCGCGCCTGGAAGAGATCGCGCGCGATGCGGCGGCGCTGGCCCAAGCCTCGAACGATCGCCACTCGCCGTGGTTCAGCGTCGGCGGCTGGCGGCCCAACGGCGAAGGCCACGACGATCTGCGCTGGAGCGAGGGCGGCACAGATATCGTCGTGACCGCCCGCTATCCGCGCGAGGGAGGCTACACGCTGGCGCTACCCGGCGGCGAGCTGCGCGCGACGGCGAGTCGCGACGGGGAGGGCCGTCTACGCGCTGAGATCGGCGGCGACACCGTAATCGGCCGAGTCGTGACCAGCGCAGCGAGTGACGGCGGGATCGACGACATCGTCTTCGTTGATGGCGAGATGCGCACCTTGCGCCGTGTCGATCCGCGCGACGTGTCGCTGGCCGACGCCGGAGCCGCCGGCGACGGCTCGGTGAAGTCGCCGCTGCCGGGCAAGATCATCGACGTGAAGGTCAAGGAGGGCGCCAGCGTCTCGCGCGGCGACGCCCTGCTGGTGCTCGAGGCGATGAAGATGGAACATACGCTGACGGCGCCGGCCGATGGCAAGGTCAAGCGGGTGATCTACAACGTCGGCGACCAGGTCGCCGAGGGTGTCGATCTGATCGAGTTCGAGCCGTCGTCGTAGCGATGCGGGCCATTCAGGCGAGCGACCTCAGCTCCATCGAAAGCTACCGACAGGTCGAGCTGCCGCTGCCGTCGCCCGGACCCGGCGAAGTGCGGATCAAGATCGCGGCCTGCGGCGTCGGCTACGTCGACGCGCTGGTGGCGCTGGGTCGCTATCAGGTGAAGCCGACCCTGCCGCATGTACCCGGCGGCGAGGTGGCGGGCTGGATCGACGCGCTGGGCGACAGTGTCGAGGGCCTCGTCGTGGGCGCTCGCGTGCTGGCGCAGGTCGCTGGCGGCTTCGCGCAGTATGCGCTGGCGCCGGCGGCGTCCGTCCGCGTCCTGCCCGATCGCATGACGATGGCGCAAGCGGCGGGCTTCCGGATCAACTACGTCACAGCGCTGCACGCGCTGCGCGACCGCGCGCACCTGAAGTCCGGCGAAACGTTGCTCGTGATCGGCGCCGCCGGGGGCACTGGTCTGGCCGCAGTGCAGGTCGGCAAGCGTCTCGGCGCGCGGGTGATCGGCGTCGCGTCCACCGAAGCCAAGCGCGCGGCGGTCCTGCGCCACGGCGCCGATGCGACGCTCGATCGCGAGCCCGAAGGCTGGCGCGAGCGATTGAAGGCGGTCGCGCCGGACGGCATCGACGTCGTGTTCGATCCGGTGAGCGGGCCGTTGCTTCAACCGGCCTTCCGCTCGTTGCGCTGGGGCGGCCGTCACCTGGTGATCGGCTTCGCCTCGGGCGCCATTCCCGCGCTTCCGGTGAACCTGCCGCTGCTCAAGGGCGCCGCGCTGGTCGGCGTCGATTATCGCCAGTTCGCGGCGGTCTTCGAGTCCGCCTGTGCCGGGCAGGAGCTTGGCGAGTTGCTCGATTGGGTCGCCGACGGCCGACTCGATCCACCCGTCGGACGCGTCTTCAGCTTCGGCCGATATCGCGAAGCGCTGGCGTTCGCGCTCAGCGGCGAAGGCATCGGCAAGACGATCTTCGAGGTAGCTGACTCCTAACTCGGCGTGAAGATGTTGCGCTTGCCGTCGCTCGAGAGCGTGCCGGAACGGCCGAGCTGATCGCGGCTGATCATGTCCTGAAGCGTCGACGGATCGTTGGGCGTGTTGGCGACGAAGCGGCTGCCGTTCTCGAGCCGGCCGAAGACCACGGCGAATTGTGGCGTCGTGCCGTTGAAGGTCACGGTGTAGGTCTCGATCTTCGCGGCGCCCCGGGGTGCGGACTCGACATGCACCGTGGGCAGCGCGTCGAGTTCGGCCTGGAACTTCTTGGGATCCTCGCGCGTCCACGTGCCTTGCGTCGACGTCGTCGAGTAGATGCCAGCGGAGTGCTTGGTGACGTAGTTGCCGTTGGCGGTGACCATGCCGAAGGCGCCGGGCTTGGCGCGCAGGCGCGACGTCATCTCGGCGATCGAGTGGGTGACGTAGTTGTTGCCCGGGCCGCCGAAGAACGGCAGGCCGCCGGTCACCGTGAGCCCACGCGGATCGTCCTCGGCCAGTCCGATCTCGCGGCAGCCGATCTCGACCGCCGAGGGGAAGCAGCTGTAGAGATCGAACAGATCCATCTGCGCGACCGTCTTGCCCGCCATCGCCAGCGAGCGCGTGGCGCAGCCGCGGATCGCGGCCGAGCGATACAGCGCGGTACGCTCGCTGGTCACCCAGGTATCGGTGCCGTCGGCGCAGCCGTGCAGGAAGACCCAGCGGTCGCGCGGGATGCCCAGCGCCTTGGCCTGGCCAACCGAGGTCATGACGACCGCCGCGGCCTGGTCGACCAGAGCGTTGGAGTTCATCAGGCGCGGGTAGGGAAAGGCGATGTAGCGGTTCTCGGCATCGACGGTGGCGATTTGCTCGGCGCTGTAGCCCTCGCGCCGCGTCGCCAGCGGATTGGCCTTCGCCACCTTGGCGAAGCCCGCGAACAGCCGGCCCATCGACATCATGTGGTCGGGTAGCGAGCGGCCCGCGGCGCCGCGGATGGCGTTCTCGATCAGCGGGTAGAAATAGATGGCCGCGTTCAGCCCGTGGCGCTCCTCCTCGGGGCTGTAGCCCAGCCGGTCGTCGCCGATGCGCAGCGGCTCGCCGCCGGGCGACTCGTTCCAGTCCAGCGTCATCTTCTCCCTGCGGCCGATGGCGTTGGTGCGCATCAGTTCGGCGCCCGCGACCAGCGCCGCGCGGATCTCGCCGCGGGTGATCTGCTCGGCGAATTTGTTGACCATGTACTGGGGCATGTTGCCGCCGACATGGGCGTAATAGAGGTCGCGCACGTTGGTCGCGCCGATGCGGTTGGCGACGCTCTTGGGCGGGTTGTCCGAGCGGCCGAAGGGCGAGGAGAAGCGCGGGCTGTAGTCGGTGAACAGCGGCAGGATGACGAGAGCGTCGAGCGTGGCCGCGAGCGCCGCCGCACCTTTGGCCGCGCGCGCGTCGTCGAGCGCCAGCCGCGCGGCTTCCGCCATGAAGGCCGAGGGCGAGCGCGCGCTGGTCGGCTTCGACGTGGTGTCGGTGATCTGGCCGCTGCCGATCAGGATCGGCGTGCTGTCCTCGACCTTGGCGAGATCGTCGCTGCTCATGGGTGTGTCCTCCTTGCGCCCGATATAGCATCGTCGACGCGTGCTTGGCCGTGCTTGACCCTTGTCCGTATCGCTCTACGATCCGGGCACCTTCTCGCAGCCGGAGCGACCCATGCCCGTCATCAACCGCATCGCCGACTTCCACGACGAGATGACGGCCTGGCGTCACGACATCCACAGCCATCCCGAGACCGCCTTCGAGGAGGTGCGCACCGCCGAGGTGGTGGCCAAGAAGCTCGAATCCTGGGGCATCGAGGTGCATCGCGGCCTGGCCAAGACCGGCGTGATCGGCACCTTGCGCTCCGGCACCTCGGGCCGTTCGATCGGATTGCGCGCCGACATGGACGCGCTCGACGTGCACGAGACCAACAAGTTCGGCCACGCTTCGACCATCCCCGGCAAGATGCACGCTTGCGGCCATGACGGGCACACCTGCATGCTGCTGGGCGCCGCCAAGTATCTCGCCGAGACGCGCAATTTCGACGGCACGATCCACTTCATCTTCCAGCCGGCGGAGGAGAACGAGGGCGGCGGCCGCGTCATGGTCGAGGAGGGGCTGTTCGACAAGTTCCGCTGCGACGACGTCTACGGCATGCACAACATCCCCGGCATCCCGACCGGCCGCTTCGCCATCCGCTCGGGCCCGATGATGGCCGCTTACGACATCTTCGAGATCGTCGTGAAGGGCGTGGGCGCGCATGGCGCCATGCCGCATCAGGGCATCGATCCCGTCGTCGTCGGCTCGCACATCGTGACGGCGCTGCAGTCGATCGTGGCGCGCAATGTCGATCCGATGGGAACGGCGGTGGTGTCGACGACGCAGATCCACGCCGGCGACACGTGGAACGTGATCCCCCAGGAATGCGTGCTGCGCGGCACGGTGCGCACCTTCAAGAAGGAGGTGCAGGACATGATCGAGGCGCGCATCGAGAAGATCGCGCGCAACGTCGCGGCGGGCTTCGGCGCCGAGGTCATCAAGTGGCGCTACGAGCGGCGTTATCCCGCCACGGTCAACAGCGAGGCCGAGACCGAGAAGGCGGCGCGCGCCGCCGCAGCTCTGGTGGGCGAGGCCAACGTCAACCGTAACCCGACGCCGGCGATGGGCTCGGAGGATTTCGCCTGGATGCTGCTGGCCAAGCCCGGCGCCTATATCTGGATCGGCAACGGCGACGGCGAAGGCAGCTGCATGGTCCACAACCCCGGCTACGACTTCAACGACGAGATCCTGCCGCTGGGCGCCTCGTACTGGGTCACGCTGGTCGAGCAGCAGCTGGCGAAGGGGTCGTTGCGGCAGGCGGCCGAGTAACTGGGACCGCCGGCGGTCCCAATCAGCGCCGCTCGGCGATGGCGCCGGCGGCGTAGTTGAGCGCGCGGGCGTAGAGCTGGCGATCCTTCAGTAGCCGCTCGGCAAGGTCGAGATCCTTGGCCGGCATGTCGTCGACCGGCGGGCAGGTGGCGCGCAGACGGCTGATGCGCTCCGGCGGCAGCTTGCGCGTGGCGTGCCACTCGGCGAGCGTCGAGCGCACCGCCTGGGCGCGCGCGTCGAGCTCGCCCGACAGCGTGTCGGGCCCGCCGAAGCGGCTGGTGCACACCGTCGGCAAGACACCCAGCTCGTGCCAGGCGTAGCCCGAGGGCGCGTGCATGCGCGACCAGGTCAGGGTCAACTCACCCTCGTTGGGCAGGCGCACCACGGTCTGCACCGTGCCTTTGCCGTAGGAGGCGCTGCCGACCAGGATGGCGCGGCCACGATCCTGCAGCGCGGCGCCGACGATCTCGGCGGCCGAGGCCGAGCGGCCGTTCATGATCGCCACCATCGGCACGCCTTCGAGCAGCGCGCCGCTGCCCGAGCGGAAGGTCTGGCGGCTGTCCGGGTGGCGTCCGTCGGTGGTCAGCAGCAAGCCGTTGTCGAGCAGCAATTCGGCGACCGAGATCGCCTGGTCGAGCAGGCCGCCGGGATTGCCGCGCATGTCGAGGATGATGCCGTCGAGCGCGCCGGCGGGCTCGGCCTTGAGCTTTTGCAAGGTGGCGCGCAGCGTCTCCGTCGTGCCGCTGTTGAAGCCGCTGAGCTTGATCAGCGCGATGTTGCCGCGCCGCTCCAGGCTCACCGTGGTCGGGATGATCAGCGCCCGGCGGACGACGAAGCCAAGCTCGGCGCCGGCCGAAGGACGGAACACGGTGACGCCGACCGGCTCGCCGATGCGGCCGCGCAGCAGGCGCACGACGTCGCGCATCGGCTTGCCGGCGACACGCTCGCCGTCGACGCCGACGATGCGGTCGCCCGGCTTGATGCCGGCCAACGCCGCCGGCGCGCCGTCCTGCACGGCGGTGATCACGGTGGCGTCGTTCTCGGTCTGCACCGTGACGCCGATGCCGCCAGCGCCTTCGCGGTTGAAACGGTTGTCGCGCGCCTCCTGCGGATCGGAGTAGCGCGAGTTCTTGTCGAGTTGCTTGGCGGCGGCGTCCAACGCCGCCTTGACCACGCGGTCACGTGTGGTGTCGCGCATCAGCGGCGTCGCGCCGATCAGCTGCTCGACCATCTCGGCGGCGACGCCGGCCCAGGCGCGCGCGTCGCCCGGCGAGGTCGGCGCGGCGCGATCGAGAAGCACGCGGTCGCCGGCGCTCAGCCGCAGCGAGGCGCCGAGGTCGTCGAGCTTCAGCTCGGGATCGAGCGCGGCCGCGCCGCGCACGGTCTCGAGCGTCAGCCGGCGGAAATCGCGCTCCTCGATGTAGCGGTCGGCGATGGCACGGTAGCTCGCCAGCATCACTCGGGCGGCCGAGACGTCGCGGCCGGGCACCGGCGCGCTGGTGGCGGGGCCGTCGGAGGACAGGCACGAGGCGACGCCGGCCGCGGCGATCAGGGTCGCCAAAGTCCGCGTCATCCTGCGGCTCCAACCGCCGCGATCTTTGCCAGTCCTACGAAATGCCGCCATCTTCCCACGCGCATCATCCCGCGCCTTCGACTGGACGCTTCGTGACAATATCAGCTTACCACAGACGGCGCCGGGAACCACGGCGTATCGCCGCAGTCCTGTGGAACAGGCGGCGCCGCCCGTCCGGTCCAGCGGTCAGTTGGCGCAGCGTACGGCGTCGACCTCGCAGGTCGAGCCGGCGGGTCCGCGGGTGCAGAATTGGAGCGCGTAAGCCTTAGCGGTCTCGGCGTTGTTGCCGGTACCGAAGCCGGGGCCGCGCTGGGTGCCAGTCGCCACCGCGATGCAGCGCGCCAGCACGACGTTGCCCGCCCGGCAGCCCGCCGACGCGCAGCGCGACAGCGCCTCGTTGATCGCCGTCTGGCGGTCAGTCCGGCCCCAGCTCAGTCCCCACCTGCCGGTCGCCGAGTCGTGGGCGTAGGTCGCCCAGGTCTGCGACTGGCCATGAGCCGCCGTGGCGCCCGCGAGCAGCGCCGCGCCGAACGCGACGATATGGAACAGACGATTCAATCGAGCCCCCGACGTGCCGCCGGGGCACTCGCATTTTTTCACAGTCGTGCCATTAGCATGGACAGAGGCGCGAATCCAACGCGCCGCGACGCTCACCGAGGTTTGAAGCGCAGCGCCCAGAGCAGCCCGATGGTGGCGCCCTTGATGCGCGGCAGCAACGCCAGGCTGAGCAGCAACGAGGCCGGGATCCACAGCAGGGCGTGCACCCACAGCGAGGGCGACCAGCCGCGCTCGACCATCAGCACCAGCGGCACGATGATGTGGCCGATGATGAAGATGGTGAAATAGGCCGGTGCGTCGTCGGCGCGAAAGGGTTCGAGATCCTCGCCGCAGGCGGCGCAGGCCGGCGCCATCTTAAGAAAGGCGCGGAAAAGCGTCGGCTCGCCGCAGCGCGGGCAGCGCCGGCACCAGCCGCGCCACATTGCGGCCGATCGATCGCGGCGTTCGCCGTCGTCGATCGGGACCGGTCGCGCGATGGGTTCCGAGGCGGACATGGCACGAACCATAAGCCGATGGCGGCCGCCGGCCATCGCGACCCATTGGCGCGGCGTGGCGCGTTGCCGCGCGACCCGAAAACCTAACGACGTCGGCCGCGCTTGATCTGTGGCGGCTTGCCCGGGCGGTTGGTCGGATGCCGGCCGCGTTTGGCGCCGTCGCGCGTGGGGCGAGAATCGGGCCGCACCGGAGGCGCGCCGCCGACCTTGTCGATCAGCTCGAACACCAGGCTGCCGGTGGCGACATCGCATTCGCGTAGCTTGACGACCAGTGCGTCGCCTAGTCGGTAGGTGATGCCGCTTCGGCCGCCGACCAGCGTCTGGCCGGGCTCGTCGTGCTTGAAGTACTCCTGCCCCAGCGTCTTGATCGGGATCAGGCCCTGCGCACCGCTGTCGTCGAGCGCCACGAAGAGGCCGAAGCGCGTGACCCCTGATACGCGCGCGGCGAACTCGGCGCCGACGCGCTCGCTCATGTAGGCGGCCATGTAGCGATCCATCGCCGCGCGCTCGGCGGCCACGGCGCGCCGTTCGCACTGGGAGATGTGCTCGCCCATCTCGGCGAAATTCGCGCCCTCGGCGTGCGCCAGCCCACCTTCGCCCAAGCGCAGCGCGGCGATCAGGCCGCGATGCACCAGCAGATCGGCGTAGCGGCGGATCGGCGACGTGAAGTGCGCGTAGCGCCGCAGCGCCAATCCGAAATGGCCGATATTGTCGGGGCTGTAGATCGCCTGGCTCTGGCCGCGCAGGATGGTCTCGCTGACCAGCCGCTCGTGCGGCAAGCCCGACGCCTTCTCCAGCGCGCGCGCGAAATCCTTGGGCCTGAGATTCAACCCCGGCGGCAGGCCGATGTTCAACGAGCCGAGGAACTGGCGCAGCGATTCGAGCTTCAGCGGATCGGGCTTGTCGTGCACGCGGTACATGCAGGGCATGTGGCGCTGTTCCAAGGTCTCTGCCGCGGCGACGTTGGCGAGGATCATGAACTCCTCGATCAGCTTGTGGCTGTCGAGCCGCTGGCGCACGCCGAACTCGACGATACGCCCGCGCTCGTCGAGCACCGCGCGCTTCTCCGGCAGGTCGAGGTCGAGCGTGCCGCGCGCGCGCCGCGCGGCGTCAAGCGCGGCGTAGGCGCCGTAGAGCGGCGCCACCACCAGCTCCATCAGCGGCCCGAGCTCGTCGTCGGGCTCGCCGTCGCGCGCCGCCTGCATGCGGGTGTAGGTCAGCCGCGCCGCCGAGTGGATCATCGCGCGGTGGAAGCGATGGCGCAGCATGCGGCCGTCGCGGTCGATCCACATCTCCGCGACCATCACCGGCCGGTCCTCGCGCGGGCGTAGCGAGCACCAGCCGTTCGATAATTCCTCCGGCAGCATGGGCACGACGCGGTCCGGGAAATAGACCGAGTTGCCGCGGCGATAGGCGTCGCGGTCGAGCGCGTCGTCGGGGCGCACGTACCAGGCGACGTCGGCGATCGCCACCATCAGGCGCCAGCCGCCGTCGTTGTCGGCGGCGGAATCGGGTTCGGCGAAGACCGCGTCGTCGAAGTCGCGCGCGTCCTCGCCGTCGATGGTGACGAAGGGCACGGCGCGCAGGTCGAGGCGATCGCCCATCGGCGCCGGGCCGCTCGTCGCAGCCTGGTCGAGCGCGGCCTCGGCGAACTCGACCGGGATATCGTTGGCGGCGATAGCGATCAGGCTGACGGTGCGCGGCTCGAACAGCGAGCCGACGCGTTCGACGACGCGACCGCGGCGCGCCAGTGGCCCGCCGAGTTGCTCGACCCAGACGACGTCGTTGGGCTCGGCTCCGCCGCGCGCGGCGGCATCGATGGCGATCTCGAAGCGCAGCTTGCGGTCGGTTGGCCGCACGATGCCGGGGCCGCGAGTCTCTTGCGCCGCTTCGAAGACGCCGAGGAGCCGGCGCGGGCCGGCGCCGACCTTGCGCACGATCTTGGCTTCGTAGCGATTGGCGCCGCGCTTCTTCAGCGACACCAGCAACCGGTCGCCGGCACCGGGCGCGGCGTGGTCCTGCGAGGCGAGCAGCACGATCTCGGGCGGCGCCTTGCCGTCGTCGGCATTCCAGCGCGCCGGCCTGGCTTGCACGTCACCGTCGGCGTCGGGGCCGATCACCTCGACCACGAGGTATTCGGGCAGCGAGTCGGGCGCCATCAACTCGCGCCGCGTGCCACGCGACACCGCGCCGTCGGCGCGCAGGTCGCGCAGCATCTGCTTGAGCGCCACGCGGTCGGCGCCCTTCACATTGAAAGCTTTGGCGATCTCGCGCTTGCCGACGGGAACGGGACTTTCGCGGATGAATCGCAGCACGTCATCGCGCGAGGGGAGAGGAACGGGAGTCTTCTTGTTCAATCCTGATTCTTCATTGTTCGATCAGGCGGCGTCTTTGGTCGGCGCCTTGGCCGATTTGGGGGCCGCCTTCTTCTTGGTTTTCGCGGCCGCTTTTGGCTTGGCGGTGGGCTTGGCTTCAGCGACGGGCGCCGCGGCCTTCTTCTTGGCCGCCGCTTTGCCACGCGCCGGCTTCTTGCCGCCGCCGGCGGCGGCCCGCGCGGCGATCAGGGGCAGCGCCTGCTCCAGGGTCACGCTCTCGGGCGTGAGGTCCTTGGACAAGGTGGCGTTGACCTTGCCGTGCTTCACGTAGGGGCCGTAACGCCCGCTATAGACCTCGACCGGTTGCTGGTCCTCGGGATGCGGCCCGAGCGTGCGCAGCGGCGTCACCGCGGCGCGGCCGCGACCGGGGCCCTTGGCCTCGGCGAGCAGCGCCACGGCGCGGTTCATGCCGATGCTCAGCACGTCCTCGTCGCCCGGGATCGACTTGTAGGTCGAGCCGTGGCGCACATAGGGGCCGAAACGGCCGATACCGGCGACGATCGGCTGTCCGGTCTCGGGGTGCGGCCCGAGTTCGCGCGGCAGTGCGAGGATCGCCAGCGCCTGCTCGAGCGTGACCTCGGCGGCGTTGTAGCCCTTGGGCAGCGAGGCGCGCTTGGGCTTGTCCTTGCCCTCCGGTTCGCCGAGCTGGGCATAGGCGCCATAGGGGCCCTGGCGCACGCTCACCTGCTTGCCGGTCGCGGGATCCTCGCCGAGCAGACGCGGGCCTTCCAGCGCGCCCTCGTCGGCGTTGTCGTTGGCCACCGCCAGCTTGCGCGTATAGCGGCACTCCGGATAGTTCGAGCAGCCGATGAAGGCGCCGAACTTGCCGAGCTTCAGGTTGAGCCGGCCGGTGCCACACGCCGGGCATCCCCTGGGGTCCTTGCCGTCGGTGCGCTCCGGGAAGAAATGCGGGCCGAGCTCGAGGTCGAGCTGGTCGAGCACGTCCTTGACGCGCAGTTCCTTGGTGCCGTCGACCGCGCCCTTGAACTCACGCCAGAACTCGCGCAGCACGGCGCGCCAGTCGGCGCTGCCGCCCGAGATGTCGTCGAGCAATTCCTCGAGATGCGCGGTGAAGCCGTACTCGACGTAGCGCGTGAAATAGCTCGACAGGAACGCCGTGACGATGCGACCGCGATCCTCAGGGACGAAGCGCTTGCGGTCGATCTTCACGTAGTTGCGCGCCTGCAGCACCTCGATGATCGAGGCGTAGGTCGAGGGCCGGCCGATGCCGAGCTCCTCGAGCTTCTTCACCAGGCTGGCCTCGGAATAGCGCGGCGGCGGCTCGGTGAAATGCTGCTCGGCGATCACGTCCTTGCGCTTGACCGCCTCGCCCTCGCTGACATCGGGCAGGCGCGCGCCGTTCTCCTCATCCTCGTCGTCGCGGCCTTCCTCGTAGAGCTTGAGGAAGCCGTCGAATTTCAGCACCGAGCCCGTGGCGCGCAGGCGCACGTTCTTGTCACCGGATTCGAGATCGACCGTGACCTGGTCGAACACCGCGCTTTCCATCTGGCAGGCCACGGTGCGCTTCCAGATCAGCTCGTAGAGACGCAGCTGGTCCTTGTCGAGATGGCGCGCCAGCTCGTCGGGCGTGCGGAACAGGTCGGTCGGGCGGATCGCCTCGTGCGCTTCCTGCGCGTTCTTGACCTTGCTGGAATAGAAGCGCGGCTTCTCCGGCACGTACTCGTTGCCGTAGCGCTGCTCGATCAGGCGGCGTGTCTGCGTGCGCGCCTCGGGCGCCAGATCGACGCCGTCGGTGCGCATGTAGGTGATCAGGCCCACCGTCTCGCCGCCGATGTCGACGCCTTCATAGAGGCGCTGGGCGATGCGCATGGTGTGCGCGGCGCCGAAGCCCAGCTTGCGCGAGGCCTCCATTTGCAGGGACGACGTGATGAAGGGCGGTGGCGGGTTGCGCCGGACCTGGCGGCGATCGACGCTCACCACCGTGAAGGCGCGATGCTCGATCTGCGCCTTGGCGGCCAGCGCCTGCGCCTCGGTCGGAATGTCGAACTTGTCGAGCTTCTGGCCGTTGAGATGCGTCAGCCGTGCCTTGAACGACTGGCCGCGCGCGGTGTCGAACAGTGCGTCGATGGTCCAGTACTCACGTGCCCTGAAGGCCTCGATTTCGGCCTCGCGCTCGCAGATCAGCCTCAGCGCGACGGACTGCACGCGCCCGGCTGAGCGGCTGCCCGGCAGCTTGCGCCACAAGACGGGCGAGAGCGTGAAGCCCACCAGATAGTCGAGCGCGCGGCGCGCCAGATAAGCGTCGACCAGCGGCTGGTCGATGTCGCGGGGATGCGCGATCGCCTCCTGCACTGCCTGCTTGGTGATGGCGTTGAAGGCGACGCGCCGCACCTGCACGCCGGCCAAGGCTTTCTTGTGCGCGAGGATGTCGCGCACGTGCCAGGAGATCGCCTCACCCTCGCGGTCGGGGTCGGTCGCCAGATAAAGAGTCTTGGCGCCCTTGACGGCGTGGGCAATGTCATTGACGCGCTTCTGCGACTGGGAGTCGACCTCCCAGTCCATGGCGAAATCCTCGTCGGGACGCACCGATCCGTCCTTGGACGGGAGGTCCCGGACATGGCCGAAGCTGGCCAGCACCGTGTAGCCGGGGCCAAGGTACTTACCGATGGTCTTCGCCTTGGCCGGCGACTCGACGACGACGACGTTGTTGGCCATCCAACCCTCGCGCCCCACCCTCGCGCCCAGCGGGGCGGCGCGGCTCCTGGGAAACCGGTTTTCCGGAGCGATTTCAGCGGCCTAGATCAGCGACACGCTGTTGCCCCGGTGCCGTTCGAGGCGCCCTGCGAGCTCCAGCTCGAGCAGCAGGCCGGCCAGTTCGGCGGCCGACACATGGCACCGGCGGACCACTTCGTCAACCGGGGTGGGAGTGGGACCGAGGCATGCGATGACCCGGTCGCGCCATGGGTTGTGGGTGGTTTCCTGTTTCTTATCAATTGGTTGTGGTCGTCGTGTGGCGCTCGGCACGGCTATCTGACGCGGCGGCGGCGGCGTGTCGGGGACAGCCCGCAGATGCGCCAGCACGTCGGCGCTGTCCTCGACCAGATGGGCGCCGTCGCGGATCAGGCGGTTGGTGCCGCGCGCCCGGGGATCGAGCGGCGAGCCCGGCACGGCGAAGACCTCGCGGCCTTGCTCGGCCGCCTGCCGCGCGGTGATCAGCGAGCCCGATTGCAGCGCGGCCTCGATCACCAGCACGCCCGCGCTCAGGCCGGAGACGATGCGGTTGCGCCGCGGGAAATGCCTGGCCTGCGGCTGGGCGCCAAGCGGCGCCTCCGACACGATGGCGCCGCCCTCGGCGATGGCGCGGTAGAGACTCTCGTTCTCGGGTGGGTAGATGACGTCGACACCGCCGGCCAGCACCGCGACTGTGCCCGTCGCCAGCGCCGCCTCGTGCGCCGCCGTGTCGACCCCGCGCGCCAGGCCGGAGGCGATGATCTGGCCGGCCCGTCCTAGCTCGGCGGAGAATTTCGCCGCCATGCGCCGTCCATTGACCGAGGCGTTGCGCGCGCCGACCACGGCCACCATCGGTCGCGAGAGCAGCGCGACATCGCCGATCACCGACAGCGCCGGCGGCGCGTCGGCGATCGCGGCCAGCGACGCGGGATAGTCGTCGTCGCCGACGACGATGAAGCGGCCGCCCCGTTCCGACAGCGCTTCGGCCTCGCCCAGGATCCGCGCCGCCGCCGGCGCGCGCGTATCGAGCCGGGCGGTGCGCGCGAGCTCAGGCAGGGCCTCGAGCGCCGCCTCGGCCGAGCCGTAATGGCCCAGCATCTCGTGAAAGGTGACCGGCCCGACACGCGGTGTGCGCGCCAACACGACACGCGCCAGGCGCTCGCCGGCCAGAGACGGCGGCGACGCCGGCGTCTGGAATATCTTGAGGAGCGGCAGGGGAGCCAGCGCGTTCATGAACAAAAAAGGAATACGCGCGATCATATATCAGGTAAAGCCACTTATAGATGTATTCTCATCCTCGCAGGATGCGCTCGATCGTGTCCTTGGTCTTCGGCCCGGTGGTCGGCTGGCCCGACAGGGCGCGCAGCGCCGCGGTCGCCGGCGGACGTTCGGCCGCCGGCAGCGCGCGATAGGCGTTGCTGACGATGAGGACCAGATTGTAGCGGGTGTCGTCGGACGTCGTCGCCCTCGCCATGTCGAGCGCCGGCATGACGGTGCGCGCGTCGCCGAGATCGAACAGGAACTCGGTCGCGTAGAGGCGCATGGTGCGATCGGGGTGCTCGACGAGCTTCAGCAGCGCGAGGAGGTCGGTGCGTGTCAGGCGTTCGGACATCGCGCGGGCGCGCCCCTTGTCGATGCGCAACGCCTGGGTCAGCGCGACGACGATGCCCAGCCGCATGCGATAATCGTCGGCGCCCGCCGCGTGGAAGGCCTTCATGCCGGGAACGACCATGTCGACGCCCAGCGAACTGAGCTCGTCGCGCGCCTCGCGCCGCAACGTCGTCTGCTCGGTGCGCAGATCGCGCAGCACCTCGTCGACGGGCCGGGCCGTCTTGATCCGCTGACGCTCGGTGGTCGACTGCGCCCGGGCGCCGCCGATGAAGGGTGGCGGGGCGGCGGCGGTCGATCCCGCGTCGCCGATATCGGCGACGGCGATCGGGCCGTCCTTGCATGCGTTGCGCGCGATCACCTTGCGATCGCTGTTACGCAGCAATTCCTGCTTCTTGCGATCGATCCGCCATTCCACAGGTTTCTGCTGGCCGAGAGCCTGACGGACATAGGCCATCGGCACGCAGTTGAAATCGAACTCCTCGTCGCGCCCGTAGACGACCGTGACGCGTACGAAGTCACCGTGGACCAGCGTCGACTCCGCGGCGAAGTTGTAGGTGCCGTTGCGCAACGCGACCAGGAAGGAGTGCTCGCCGGCGACATCGACGCTGACGGCGTCGCTTGCGTCGTGGATCTGTCCCTTGGCGAACTGGACGCGATTGCCGATGTGGTCGAGGGCGAAGTACAGGATCAGCGCGATCGCACCGCAGCCGGTGATGACCCACAGTTTCTGCTTCACCTCCGCCTGCGCGCCGAACGCGGCGAGCAGAATGCCAAGGCCGGTGCACATGACCAGGCGGGTGTCGGCGAGCGCGGCGAGCCCGAGAATCGGCATCGACACGCCGAACAACATCAGCGAGACGCCCACCCCCACGCCTGCCCAGAATGATGGTCCGCTGAAGCGCGCCGTATCGCGGCGGGCGGTGGGTTCTCTGTTGGCGGTATCGGTCATGGCAAATCCCCCCACAGGATTCCAGACCGGCATTATGCGCCAACCCACAAGGCGCGCAACGACCGCGCGTGGCGATCGCGCTATCGCAGCTTGGGATTGAGGGCGTCGCGCAGCCAGTCGCCCAATAGATTCACTGCCAACGACAGAATCACCAGGGCGGCGGCGGGGAACATCACGATCCACCACTCGCCGGAGAACAGGAAGGCGTTGCCGATGCGGATCAGGGTGCCCAGGGAGGGCTGGGTCGGCGGCATGCCGACGCCGAGATAGGAGAGCGACGCTTCGGCGATGATCGCCAGCGCCAGCTCGATGGTGGCGATCACCAGCACCGGCCCCAGCGCGTTGGGCAGCACGTGGCTGAGCGCGATCTTGATCGGATGCACGCCGATGATGCGCGCGGCGTTGACGTAGTCCTTGTTCTTCTCGGCCAGGGTCGTGGCGCGCGTGACGCGGGCGAATTGCGGCCAGTAGGCGAAGCCGATCGACAGCACCAGCACCCAGATCGCCACCTGGTCGTGCGCGTCCTTCGGCAGCGCGGCGCGCGCCACGCCGTCGAGCGTCAGCGCGGTGAGGATCGCCGGCACGGTGAGCTGGATGTCGGCGATGCGCATGATCAGCGCGTCGAGCCAGCCGCCCTTGAAGCCGGCGGCCAGGCCCAGCAGCACACCGGTGGTCACAGACAGGCAGATCGCCGCCAGGCCGATCATCAGCGACACGCGGCAGCCATACATGATGGCCGAGAGCATGTCGCGGCCCTGGTTGTCGGTGCCCAGCGGGAAGGTCGGCTTGCCGTCTTCGTGCCACATCGGCGGCGTGAAGGCGTTCATCAGGCTGAGCGCCCTGGGGTCGAAGGGATCGTGCGGCGCGATCCACGGCGCGAACAGCGCGCCAAGGAAGAACACCAAGGTCACGGCGGCGGCGGCCATGGTCAGCCAGGAGCGCGTGAAGCTGTGCCACAGATCCGAATCGAGGAAGCGGTGCAACGCGCCCTTGGGCAGGTCGGAGGTGGTGACGGCCATGCCGTCGATCATGCCGCTTTGCGCCGCGCCGCGCCACGGCGCAGGAAGGCCAGCGCGGCACCGGCCGCCGCCAGCGCGGCGGCGAGCGGGCCGAAGCCGCCAAAGCCTTGCGTCGCCATCATCCAGCCGCCCAGCCCGGCGGCTCCGGCCCAGCCGACGCTGGCGCAGGTGCCGTTCAAGCCCATCACCGTGCCGCGCACGTCGTCGGGCACGTCGGCCAGCGCCGCCATGAAGGCCGGCCGGCCCAGCGCGTTGACGAAGACGTAGGCGAAGGCCATCGCCACCGTCGCGATCAGGCCGGGCTGCCAGGCGAACAGGGCGACGCCGGCGATCCCCGTGCCGATCAGGCTGAAGCCGAAGGTGCCCAGGCGGTCGCGCACTTTGTCGGCGAGCTGGCCGCCCAGCGCCGTGCCCACGAGATTGCCGATCGCCATGATCAGGAGCGGCAGCCCGACCGCGGCCAGCTTCAGGTCGTAGGCCTGCTGCAGGTAGGTGGCGAAGTACACGACGACGAGGCCGTGGCAGATCCGCTCGGCGATGCCCATGGTCAGCAGCATCACCACGGGCGTCGTCATCGCCTGGCGCAAGGAGACCGGGCCCCCAATACGCACCGCGCCCTTCGCCGGCCGCGTGGTGGTGAACCACAGGCTGATCGCGGCGAGAAAGGCCAGCGCGCCGACGCAGACATTGAAGCCGCGCCAGCCGATGCTGGCGCCGAGCCACGCCGCCGCCGGCACGCCGACCACGAGGGTCAAGGACTGGCCGCTCATCACCCAGCCCAGCGCGCGGCCGCGCTGCTGGTCGGGCACGCGGCTCGACACCTCCGCGAAGACCGCGCCCATGAATACGCCGGAGCAGGCGCCGGCCATCGTGGCCCACGCCGCCACCGACCAGAACTGTCCAGCCAGCGCCACGCCCAGCATGGCGAGTGTCAGCGCCAGGGTGCCGCCGATCAGGCAGGGCCGCCGACCCCAGCGATCCGAGGCGATGCCCGACAGGAACGAGGTGATGCCCCAGGCGATCGAGGTCGCGGTCACCAGATTGGCGACCAGGGGAATGCTGACGGAAAGATCGCGCGCCATGTCGATCAACAGCGGCGCACGCGTCGTGCCGCTCGCGGTGGCGGCGAAGCTGCCCAGGCACGCGGCGCCGATCAGCGCCCAGGGCAGGGGCGCGTCCGATGGTGGCGCTTCGGTGACGACCGAGGAGGGGGATGACATGGGATGCGGGTTGTAGCCGGTGGCCGCACCGATCACGACCACCGTTCGGGCAGGTCAGCCATCCCCTCTCAATACGCGCCGCGCTCAAACTCGCGGATCGGGCGTTTGCCTGGTGGAGCGATCACCGCGCCCTTGCCGTCGGGCAGCGGGCCGACACTCGCCTCCGCCGTGTAGGGGCCGCTGACGCCGATGACGGGATCGCCGGCGACGGTGACGCGCTCCATGGTGCGGCGGCTGGGGTAGTAATCGTGCACCGCGTAGTGCTGCACCGCGCGGTTGTCCCACATCACCACGGTGTGCGGCTGCCAGCTGACGCGCATCTGGTACTCGGGGATGGCGGCGCGGCTGTAGAGGAACTTCAGCATCGTGTCGCTCTCGTCCTCGCGCAGGCCGCGCAGCTTGACGCAGAACTGGGCCTGGACGTTGAGGATGCGGCGGCCGGAGATCGGATGCACGCGCACCACCGGGTGCCATTGCGGCGGCCACTTGGCCTCGATCTCCCGGAGCTTCTTCTGATGCGCCTCCGAGGAGGTGAACAGTGGCCGCCACGGCTTGAAGTCGTGCAGCGCCTCGAGGCCGTGGATGTAGCGCTTCATCGGCTCGCTCAAGCCGGCATAGGCCGCCGTCATGCTCGAGAACAACGTGTCGCCGCCGATCTCCGGCGAGACCTTGGCGCGCAGGATGGTGCCCAAGGGTGGCGCCGCCCTGAACGTCTCGTCGGCGTGCCACTGATCCGTCAGATGCGGCGGGTTGTCCTTGTGGTTGTCGAGCACGATGACTTCGCGCTTGTCGTCGAGGTTGGGCGAGAAGGGATGGATCGACAGATCGCCGAAGCGTCGGCCGAAATCCATCTGCTGCTCGATGGTGATGTCCTGGTCGCGAAAGACGATCACTTCGTGGCGCACCAGCGCGTCGTGGATCACCGCGAATTCCGCGTCGCTCAGCGTGCCGAGATTCACGCCGGAGATCTCCGCGCCGATATTGCCGCCGATGCGACGCACCTTCACGTGCGGCGCGGCCTCCGCTCTGACGCTGCCGTCCATGTCGTCCTCCTACGCCACCGCCAGCGCGTAGACGCCGGTGCCGCCTTCGGGCAGCGGGTGCTCGCGCCAGGTGGCGCCGCCATCCTCGGTGCCGAAGACCTGGCCCTTGCGGGTGGCGCACCACACCCGCTCGGCCTTCGCTGCGCTCTGGGCGATGATCATCAAGGTGCTCTGCATCCGCACGCCGTGGTCGAAGCGTTGCCAGCTCGCGCCGAGATCGCGGCTGCGATAGAGCGAGCCCTCGTCGCTGATCGCCGCGACCGACAGCGCGGCGTACATCGTCCTGGGATCGTGCGGGCTGACGCGCACGTCGCGCGCGTAGGTCAGCGGCGAGAAGCGGCCGATGCCCATCTCTTCCCAGGTGGCGCCGCGGTCGGGGCTCTTGAACAGGCCCATGCGATTGGCGAGGAACACTGCGCCCGGCTGCGCTGCGCTGACCGCCAGCGCGTGGCTGTCCATCATGCCCTCGGTCTCGGTGTCGCTGACGATGCGGCTCTTGAACTTGTCCTGCTTGGTGAACTCCAACAGCTTCTCGTTGCAGCCCTGCCAGGTCTCGCCGCCATCGACGCTGCGCGACAGGCCGCCGACCTCGAAGGCGGCATAGAGCGTGTTGGTGTCGTTGGGATCGATCGCCAGCCGGATCACGCGGCAGGGGAAGCTCATCTTCACCATACCCTTGGGCTCCGGCACGTTCAGCGCCACCCAGGTGGCGCCACCGTCGCGGCTGCGATAGACCTGCGTGCCCTGGGTGCCGACATAGATCGTCCTGGGATCCCTGGGATGGATCAGGACCGACCACACCAGCCGATTGTCGCCGGGCAGGTTGAGCCGCGTCCAGGTCTCGCCACCATCGCCGCTGCGATAGGGCCCGTCCTGCGTGCCGACATAGACGGTGTCGGGCGCGCCGGGCTGCACGACGATGCTGCGCGCCTCGACCTTGTCGGGCAGGCCTTTGCTGAGCGCGGCCCACTTGCCGTCGGCCATGTCCATGCGGAACAGCCCGCCGGCGCTGGTCGCCGCCGCGTTGCTGGAGCCAACGACCACCGGCGCGGTGCCGGCGTAGACATAGGTGCCCATGGCTTCCTCCCGTGCTGGCGCAACGCTACGCCCGCGCGCCGCGCGAGGGAAGGGCATGGCCGGGCGGCCTGGCGGGAGTCATGCTCGCCCGATGGCGACGCCGTCTCGTCTCGCCCGTCTGGCGCTGCTCGCGGCTTTGCTGCCGCCGGCGGCCGCCGCACAGGACGCGCCGTTCGATCCCGCGCGGCCCACGGCGCTGGGGCTGCTGAGCGCCGTGCGCGAGCTGGGCTTGCGCGGCGACATCGCCAGCGTGACGGCGATCGAGCGCGCTTTCCGCATTGATCTCGGGCTGTGGCTGATCGAGCGGCAAACGCCGGAGAGCGAGCGGCGCTACTGGCTGTTCTACCGGCCGATCCGGCCGTTCCTCGCCGGCGCCGGTATCGGCCTCGCCTACGACAAGCAGTCGAAGCCGCCGCCTGGGCCGGCCACCGACCTGCACGCCCGCCTGTTCCTGGGCAACGCCGACAGCCATGGCTGCGCGCGCGACCATGACGTCAGTCACGTCCTGAAATCCGCGTTCGAGGAACGTCCAAGCGTCGCCAGCACCGGCACGCGCGAGTTCATGGTCGCGGAGAGCGCGAGCAAGGTGCTTTGGATCACAGTCATGCTGTGGAACGGCTGCGTCGGCTCGATCTCCGTCGTGCAGACCAATTGAGGCGCGCGCCGCGCCAGCGTGATTTCGCCGCCGTGGCGTTTGCTCTAAGATCGCGCCGGTTTGCTGAAGGGGGAGGGCTTGGCGGGGAGCAGGCTCGTCGCATCGATGCTGGTCGGCGCCCAGCCGATCGGCTTGAAGGGCGATCCCCTGCACAGGCTGCAGGGCCAGATCCGGACCGTGGTGCGCCGCCGTCTCGGCGAGCGCCATTTCCACCTGCTGGCCGAGCCGCTGCCTTACGAGGCGAGCAGCCGGGTCGACTGGTACAGCGAGCTCGAGGGCGAGACACGAGCGCTGACACGACTGGCCGATCCGGAGCGCGGCCGCGCACGCGCCGAGATCGACAGGCTGCTCGCCGATGTCGAGCAACTCGGCCAGTCGCTGCAAGCCGGCGCCACGGAGGATGTACGGCTGGCCGGTGGCGTCTTGCGCCTGGCGGCGCGACCGCCGGCCGACGATTGCTGCTACCTCGTGGGCGATCAGCCCGTCGTGATCGGCTGGGGCTACGAGGTCGAGGCGATCTCCGATGCTGGTGCGTCAGGTGCGATAGCGTCGCCGCTTCCACCGATCGCGCCTGCTGTCGTCGCGCCTGTCGTTGTCGCGCCTGTCGTCGTCGCACCTGTCGTCGTCGCGCCGCCGGCCGCGGTCGCCGCGTCGCGCTTCCCGTGGGGCGCCAGCCTGGTCGTCGGCCTCGCCGCGATCATCTCGCTATTGCTGGCGGCCTGGGCACTGCGCCAGGTCGTGCCGCAGGTGCCGGCACCCCAGGTCACGATGCTGCCCGCGCCGCCGCCACCGCCGCCCGTCGTCGTCTTCGACCCGACGCCCGGCCTGCTGCGCGACGTGCGGACGGCGCAGGACGAACAGGGCCGCCTGAGCGCGACCCTGGCGTCGCTGCGCGAGGACCTCGCGGCCAAGCTCAAGGCGTGCAAGCCGCCCGACCTGCCCGAGGATGGCTGGAAGAAGCGCGACCTCGCGGTGCTCGAGGGATGTTGGCTCCTGGGTCAGGAGACCTCGGCCCGCTTGAAGCGGACGGGCCGCCCGGATGTCCTGGGCGTCACCACGGCCTCGCGACTGTGCTTCTCGCGCGACGGCCGCGGCACCTTCGAGATCTCCAACCGCTTCGATGGCGCGGTCGATCATTGCCAGGGGCGGGTATCGGCCGTCTACCAGTCCGAGGGTGTCGTGCGGATCACCCATCCCAATCTGCCCTGCGCGCGCGATGGGGCCGCGGCCGGCCATTGGATGGCCGATACGCTGACCTGCCGGCGCCTCGACGACACCAGGGCGATCTGCCGGCACGCCAACGGCGTCGAGTCGGAATTCCGCCGCGCTGGTGTTGCGCAATAGGGCTTCCCTGTCATTCCTCGCTGCGCTCGGAACGACAGAGGCGATCAATGCCCGCCCACCGCGCGGCCGCGCTCGACGCGCAGCCGCGGGTCGATCACGGCGTAGAGCAGGTCGACGACGATGTTGATGGTGACGAACACCAGCGCCACCATCACCAGATAAGCCGACATGACAGGGATGTCGGCGAATTGCACCGACTGCACGAAGAGTTGGCCCATGCCGGGCCACTGGAACACCGTCTCGGTGATGATCGAGAAGGCGATCAGCCCGCCGATCTGGATGCCGATCACGGTGATCACCGGCAAGAGCGTGTTCTTCAGCGCGTGGCCGAAATGCACCGCGCGGTTGGTCAGCCCGCGGGCGCGCGCGAACTTGATGTAGTCGGTGCGCAGCACCTCCAGCATCTGCGAGCGCACCAGGCGCAGCACCAGGGTGAGCTGGAACAGCGACAAGGTGATCGCCGGCAGCACGATCGCCTTCAAGCCGCTGCCGGTCAGCAGGCCTGAATTCCAGCCGCCAAGATCGACGGTCTCGCCGCGCCCGAAGGAGGGGAAACAGAACCCCTCCGGCAGGCCGAGCCACGGCGCCCAGCTCTTGCACTCCACCGAGAAGACGTAGATCAGCAGGATGCCGATGACGAAGGTCGGCATCGCGACGCCGGCCAGCGAGAAGGTCAGAACCACGCCGCTGTCCCAATTGTGCCGACGCAGCGCGGTCAGCACGCCCAGCGGAATGCCGATGGCGAGCGCCAGCAGCGCGGCGACCGCGACCAGTTCCAGGGTCGCCGGCATGCGCTCGACGATCAGCCGGCCGACCGGGCGGGCCAGTCGGTAGGAGCGGCCGAAATTGCCCTCCAACGCGTTGCCGATGAAGCGCACGAACTGCACCGGCACGGGATCCTCCAACCCGAGATCGTGGCGGATCTGCGCGCGCTCCTGCGGGCTCGCCTCCTGGCCGACCATGTTGTTGACCGGGTCGCCGATGAAGTTGAACAGCGCGAAGCACAGGAAAGACACCGCCAGCATCACGGCGGCCGCCTGCAGCAGACGATAGACGAGGAACGACAGCATCGATGATTTCTAGCACACCCGACGGGGCCGATGCTTCTTACCTTCCCCCCTCCGGGGGAAGGCAGAAGATCAAACCAGCCTCACCGCAACGTGCGGCCGCCGTCGATGGCCAGCGCGGTGCCGGTGGCGTAGGAGGATTCGGCGCAGGACAGGAACAGGATGGCCGAGGCGATCTCCGAGGCCTCGCCCATGCGGCCCATGGGGTAGCGCGCCACCATGGTCGCGCGCTGTGCCGCCGGATCGGGCGAGTTCGCCAGCGTGGTCTGGACCATGGGCGTGTCGATGAGACCGGGGCAGACCGCGTTCACCCGCACACCCTCGCCGGCGATGTCGAGCGCCAGCGCCTTGGTGAACATCACGAGGCCGGCCTTGCTGACGCAATAGGCCGAATTGCGTGGCAGCGGCACGAGGCCGGCGCCCGAGGCGATGTTGACGATGGTGGCGCGTCCCGGCGCGGCCCGCAGGAAAGGCAGGGCCGCGCGGCAAATCGAGATGGCGCCCATCAGGTTGATGTCGAGGATGCGGCGCCAGTCGGCGTCGGTGGTGTCCTCGAAGCGCTGCCACAGGCTGACACCCGCGGCGTTGACCACGCCGTCCAGTCCGACCATCCGCTCCGCGGCGCGACGCACCGCCGCTTCGCTCGCTGCCGCCTCAGCGATATCGCAGGCGATGGCTTCGGCGCCCAGCGTGGCGGCCACGCCGGCCAGCGTCGCCTCGTTGCGATCCAGCAGTGCCAGCCGCGCGCCCTCGCGTTGGAAAAGCTCGGCCGTGGCGCGGCCGATGCCTGAGGCGCCGCCGGTGATCAGCACGCGGCGTCCGGCCATGCGGCCGGCTTGGGAGAGCGTCACAGGAAGGCTCCATCGACAGGAAGGCCGACGCCGTTGACGTAGCTCGCGGCGTCGGAGCACAGGAAGGCGACCACGGCGGCGACCTCGTCGGCTTCGGCCGGCCGGCCCATCGGCGCGGCCGCGACGATGCGCTCGCGCAATTCCGGGGTGAGCCCTTCCCAGCGCTGGCGGATGCGCGAGCCCTGCTCGGACAGCGTCAGCCAGGGCATCAGCGCGTTGACCGTGATGCCGAAGGCGCCGACATCCTTGGCGAGCTGGGCGGCGAAGCCGAGCAAGCCGGCTTTGGCGGCGGCGTAGGGCAGACGCGCGCCGGCGGTGCCGACCGGCCCGGTCTTGCCGCGCGCGATGGTGCTGGACATCAGCACGATGCGGCCGTGACGGCGCGTGCGCATGCCCGGCACCACGGCGCGCGCCATCAGATAGGCCGAGCGCAGGTTGAGATCGATGACCTGGTCCCACAGATCGGGCTCGATCTCGTCGATCTGCTGCACGTTGCGCGGGCCGGCGCCGCCGGCGACATGCACCAGCGCGTCGATGCGGCCGAAAGCGTCCTCGACCGCGGCGCGCAAACGCTCGACGGCGGCCGCGTCGCCGACATCGGCGGTGAAGCCCGCGACGCGCGCGCCGTTCTGCCCCAGCTCGCTGGCGGTAGCCGCGACGCGCTCGGCCTGGATATCGGCCAGGGCGACGTCGAAGCCCTGCGCGATCAGGCGCGCGGCGCTGGCGCGGCCGATACCCTGGGCGCCGCCCGTGATCAGGGCGACGCGACGCATGCCGCTCATATGATCGGCGTGCGCCGCAGGGTGCGCGGCTGAGCGGGATCGAACGGCGTGCGGGCGTGCTGCAGCAGGCGGTTGTTCCAGACCAGGATGTCGCCGACGCGCCACTTGTGGCGGTAGATCAGGCGTTCCTCGCCGTAGAGGCAGCGCCGCGTCTCGGCGATCAACGCCTTGCTCTCCTGGGGCGTCGTGCCCTCTACCCGCACCGTGGTGAGGTGATTGACCCAGAGCGCTTCGCGGCCGGCGTCGTCGCGATAGAGCATGGGGTGGACGGCGTTGCGGGCGTTGGCATCGCCGGCGGCGTGGTCCATGCGCTGGGTGTAGTCGGCCTTGAAATCGTAGGCGTGCAGGCAGGAGAGCGTGCGGGCGCAATCGCGCAACGCGGCCGGCATGCGCTCCAGCGCCGCGCAGGAATCGACGAAGTGGGTGTCGCCACCCTCGGCCGGGATCTCGATGCCGTAGAGCATCAGCGCCTTGAGCGGATCGGGCAAGAAGAGCTGGTCGCTGTGGAAGTCGAGCTCGCCGGTGCCGAGAATGCCGTCGTCGCGGGTGTTGGAGACGTATTGCGTATCGGCGTCGCGATTGGGCGCAGAATCGTAGTCGGCGCGGATGGCGATAGTGCCGAACAGTCGAGCGAACGCCGCCTGGCGTTCCGGCGACAGCGTCTGGTCGCGCAGCAGCAGCAGGCGATGGCGCTCGAAGGCGGCGGCGAGCGCCGCGCCGCTGGCGGGATCGATCGGCCGGGAAAGATCGACGCCGCGCACCTCGACGCCGAAGGTATCGGCCAGCGGCCGCAGATCGAGCGCGGCCGGAGGCGGCGCGCTCTCGCCGCGCGCGGTAGCGAGGCCGGTCATGCGGATCTCCTCGAACGCCAGGACTCCGGCGAGTGTATCGACGCCGCTCGCGCGACGTAAGGGGCGGGAAACTTCGAGGGTCGTTGCGCCACGGCCGGATTGAGGCAGGATGTCGATGCGGAACACCGGGGTGCGTCGATGCGTGTTCTTCTGGTCCTGTTGAGTCTGCTCACCGCATGGCCCGCCCAGGCCGGCGAGATGCGGCGCCTCGTCGTCAACGGCGTCGAGCGCACCTACTACTTGCACGTGCCGGCGACCGTGAAGCCCGGCGCGCCGCTGATCATCATGCTGCATGGCGCGACGGCCGATGGCCGCAACGACGTGCGGCGCTACGGCTGGGAGCATTGGGCCGACAGCCGCGACTTCATCATCGCGGGGCCGGACGCACCGACCTTGCGCGCCAACGAGCCGGTGAGCGACAAGAACTTCCGCACCTGGAACCACGGCGGCCATCGCGCCGCCAGCAACGTCACATCAAGCGACGATGTGGGTTTCGTCGCCGCGATGATCGACGACGTCGCGCGACTGAGCGCGATCGACCGCCGCCGCGTCTATGTCGCTGGCTTCTCCAGCGGCGGTGCGATGGCGCATCGGCTGGGCATCGAGCTTTCGGGCCGTATCGCCGCGATCTCCGCCAGCGCCGGCGGCCTGCCGCCGGCTTATGGACGAGGTGTTCGCGGGATGCCGATCCTGATCAGCGCCGGCGATCGCGATCCGGTCACGCCGGTCGAAGGCAACGGCACCTTTGTCGCCGACTCGCATCGCACGATCATCGACAAATGGCGCGCGCTGAACGATTGCCCTGCGGCGCGGCGGCCGCCATCCGCGCCCGACCTGCTGGTCGAGCTGTCCGCACCCTGCCGCGATGGCAGCGAGGTGCGCTACGTCAGGATGCTCGGCGTCGACCATGTCTGGCCGCGGACCAATCAGATCGACCTGACTATCGCGAGCTGGGAATTCTTCATGCGCTTCAGGCTGCCGAACTGAGCGGTCCCAAAGAAAAACGCCCGCCCCGAAAGGGGCGGGCGCGCTTCAGCCGCAGACGAAGGGCTACTTCATCACGGCGTATTTGAAGTTCGGCGAGTCGGTGGCGAAGATCGGCGTCGTCACCTTATCGCTCATCGACCAGACGATCACCTGGTGGTGCAGCGGCAGGTAGGCGTTCGAGCCGCGCGCCAGCTTCCACGCCTCGGCGATCATCTTGTCGCGCTTGGCGGCGTCGGTCTCCTTCGACATCGCCACCACGAGGTCGTCGAGCGCCTTGTTCGACAGGCCGGTGAAGTTCCAGGCGCCGTTCGCCTTGCCGTCGTGCGTCTGGTAGAGGAACGAGAAGACGTAATGCGAGTCGAGCGTCGGCACGCCCCAGCCCAGCAGGTAGAAGCTGCTGTCCTTCTTCTGCAGCTTGGGGAAGTGCAGCGTCTTGGACCGCGCCTGCAGATCGATGGTGATGCCGATCTGCGCCAGCATGCCGACCGCCGCCTGGCAGATCGCCTCGTCGTTGTTGTAGCGGTCGTTGGGGCAGTCGAGCGTGACCTTGAAGCCGTTGGGATAGCCGGCGTCGGCCATCAGCTTCTTAGCGCCGGCGATGTCGAGTGCCGGGCGCTGGTCGAGTTCCTTGGTCCAGCCATGCACCGCCGAGGGCGTGATGATACCGGCGGGCGCCGCGAAGCCGCGCATGACCTTGCTGCGGATGGCGCCGATATCGATCGCCTTGTACATCGCCTCGCGCACGCGGGCGTCGGCGAAGGGGTTCTTGCCCTTCACGTCGCTGTACTTCAGCTCGGGCGAGCCGACGTCCAGCCCGAAGAAGATCGAGCGCACCTGCGCCGTCTCCAGCGTCTTCAGGCCGGCGGTGGCCTTGATGCGGCCGATATCCTGCAACGGCGCGTCGAGCAGGAAGTCGATCTGGCCGGAGATCAAGGCGGCGACGCGCGTCGAGGGCTCCTTGATCGGCGTGTAGACGACCTCATCGGGATAGTTGGGGAACTGCGCCTTGCCCCAGTAATTGGGATTCTTGACCAGCACGGTCTTCACGTCGGGGTCGCGCTGCTTGACCGTGAACGGTCCGGTGCCCATGGCGTTGCGCACCGCGAAGGTCTCTTCCTTGTCCTTGTAGCTGGCCGGCTTGACGACGTTATTCTTCTCCGCCCAGGCCTTGGACATGATGTAGATGCTGGTGAGCTGGTCGGGCAGGATCGGGTTGGGCCCGTTGGTGTGGATCACCACGGTCAGCGGATCGATCGCCTTCACCTCCTTGATCGAGGCGATGTAGGTCTTGAAGTCCGAGCTCGGCGCCAGCGCGCGGTTGATGCTGAAGACCACGTCCTCGGCGGTGAACGGCGTGCCGTCGCTGAACTTCACGTCGGGCCGCAGCTTGAACTCCCAGGCGTCGCCCTCGAGCGGCTTCCACGACAGCGCCAGGTTGGGCACCTTGCGCAGCTGCGGATCGCGCTGGATCAGTGGATCGTAGATGTGCTGCGACATCGCCCCGGTGGGGCCCTCGTTCTGCGAATGCGGATCGAGCGTCAGCGCGTCGCCGACACTGGCCCAGCGCAGGGTCTTGGCCTGCGCCAGCGGCATCGCCAGCGACATGGCTATCGCCGTCGCCGCGATGATGCGTCCCAGTTTCATGAAGGGTCTCCGTCTGTCTTGCGTTCAGCCAGCCGCGGTGCGGCGGGCGCATGGGCGGATTAGCGCGTGCGGGTGAAAGAGAGTCAACAACCGGAGCGCTTCGCCGGGCAGGGAATCCGCTAGCGCTTGAACGGATCCTTCTGATCCGGCGGCTGGCCACCGCGCGGCGCGAAGGGGTCGCCGCCGGTGGGCGCGCCGGAGCCGGGCGCGCGGCCGTCAAAGGAGGTCTGGCAGGCGAGCAGCGCTTCGCCGGCGGCGGCGCTGCTCTGCAGGTTGAGCAGCGCGATCTGCTGGCCGCCATAGGTGACGCGCATGCGGTTGCCGCGCATGAACTCGCCGAGGAAGCGCTTCCAGACGGCGGCGTCGGCGAAAGTCGCGGTGAGCGCGACCGTGGCGCCGCCCATCGCCTTGCCCTTCATCGGCCCGGTATAGGGCGCGCCGTTGTCGAAGGAGACGCTGGTCACATAGGCCTTGCCGTCCTCCAACGACTTCCAGTCGTCATGCGCCAGGAACCAGTGCATGTCGCGCTCGGCGGTGAAGCCCAGGCGCACCACCGTGCCGCGCGTGCCCTTGAACAGGATGAAGCAGCCATTCTTGAGGCTACGGTCGACATTCACGTCCCAGCCGCCGACCTGCTTCCACGATTCGATCTGCGCGTCCGCCGGCCCCGCGAGCAGGGCGGCGGCGACGAATGACACTAGGAGCCGCATTGTCTTCTCCCCGCGACGCTCTGCGACGGTGCCGATGGCGATCGGGATTGGCAAGAGCCACCACCTTTCCTCCTCCCCGCCTTCGCGGGGAGAAGGGAAGAGTCGACTCAGAGCTCCGCGAAGATATCGTACTCGACGGCGTGACGGCCGATCGGGGAGCCCAGGGCGTTGCGTTCGACCACGGCGCGCTGTTACACCCGGAAGGCGAAGGTGAGCGCCAGCGCGTCGGCCATGTCGGGCGAGGCGAGGCCGCGCTTCTTCATGTCCTCCTTGCGCTCGAGCTGGATCTGGTCGCGGGCGTTGAAGCCGTAGCGCGGGCCGACCAGGTCCTCGGCCAGCTCGGCGTCGTCGGGGATCGCCGCGTCGGCCAGCCAGGTCTTGAGGTTGTCCCACATCTGGGCGCGCTTGTTGGCGTAGTTGCCGGCGACGTTGTTGACTCCCGGCGCGCCGTCGCCGGCCGAGCCAAACTCGATGCCGTAGACGTCGGGCACGCCCATCTGGCGCAGCCGGTCGACGACGCCGGCGCCCATGCCCATGTCGACGAAGATCGCGTCGACCCGGTGCTGGCGCGCCTCGTGGGCGACGCGCGCGGCGACCTGCATCAGGTCGGCCACGCGCAGGCGGATCGGCGGGATGACGCGCGCGTCGCGGCCGCGGCGCAAGACGATCGCCGTGCGGTCGTTGCCATGGCGCGCCACGTCGACACCCATCACCAGCGGCTCGTGCGGCTGCGCGGCGACCACGCGCTTGCGCGCGGCCTCGACCACGTCGGAGCCGATGAACTGGTTGTCGCCGACGCGCGGGAACTCGCCCTTCACCCGCACACGCACGAAATCGCTGTCCTCGCCGGTACTCGCGCACCCATTGCTCGAGCTGCGCCTTGTTGACGCCGGCCACCGAGCGGCTGTCGATCTGCCGCCCGCTCCAACGCGCGCGCGACTTGCCGAAGCATTCCCGGAAGCGGCCGCCGTTCTTCGTCGGATTGCCGAAGACGATCCAGATGATCTCGGTGTCCGCGTCGGTCAGCGCGCCCTCGGCGACCTCCCAGATCGGATCGGCGATGGCGCTCGCCTCGTCGAACAGCAGCACGATGCGCTTGCCCAGATTGTGCAAGCCGGCGAACGCCTCGGTGTTGTGCGCGTTCCAGGTGACGCGATCGCCGCGCCAGGTCTTGGTGTGACCCGGCGCGCGGCTGACGATCGCCGTCTCGGTCAGGCTGAACCAGTGCCGGCAGTTCATCAGGTTGAACCACTTCACGACCTGCGGCCAGGTCTTGGTGCGCAGCTGCTGATCGGTATTGGCGGTGATCATGCTCACCGAATCCTCGAAGGTCGCCAGCGCCCAGAGCTTGATCCAGGCCATCAGCGCCGACTTGCCGATGCCGTGGCCCGAAGCGACGGCGATGTGGATCGGCTTGCTCCTCTTCAAGGCGGCGTTGATCTCCAGGCGCTCGCCGATCTCGACTAGCACCGCCTCCTGCCAGGGGCGCGGGCCCTTTTCCCAGGATAGCGGCGCGCCCTTCTTGGTCCACGGAAAGACGAAGCGCACGAAGGACAGCGGATCGCGCGCGAAGCCCTGGATGGTGGCGCGCAGGTCCTCGTCGGCGACGGGATCGATGGTGGTCAAGCTCAATCCTCGTCCGCGAAGCGGCTGTCCCAGCCGGCGATGCGCTCGCGCGCTTCGCGCAATTCCGTCGCCAGGTCCCGCCCCGCGCCGCCGCCGTCCTTCTGCGTGCGGGCCGTCACCGTCGCTATCGCCCGCGGCGCGAACAGGCCGAGATGGCGCGACAGCGAGTCGAGGGCGTGGAGCTTCGACGCCAGCTTCAGCCTGACGATCCGCGAGCGTCCTCCCTCGGGTGACGTGTGCTCCTCGACGCGTACATCGGCGATGGCCCCGCGCTTCTCCGGCGGGACCTTCTCGAGGTCGAGCCGCACGCTGCCGTCCTCGCGAATGTCGAGATAGTCGTCGACCGAGGCGAAGGCGACGCGCACGTATTCGGCGATCACCCGCTCGGCGCTGACCTTGGCGGCGGCGGCGAGCTCCTGCTGGCCGGCCTCGATCGCCGCGCGCAGCGCCGGCAGGCGCATCAGCCGCCAGGCCGCTCGCCGCGAATTCCTCGGCGAGTAGCCGGCGCGCAGGAAGGCCTGCGAGGCATTGGAGTCGATGAGGTACTCCGCGACGAAGCGCCGCTGCCTGGGCGTCAACGTCCGGGTGGAGGGGGAGAGCGGGGGATCGTCGAGATGGTCGGTCATGCGGGTAATTTTAGCGACGCCAACACGAATCTTCGATTTCCGCGCCTACGCGCGCGCTATCGGGGCATCCGAGCCTACGGCCATCGTGTTTTGTCTCGCCCCTACGGCGGAGATCGTGGCGCGGCGAGGGGGCCGTCGCTACGCTCTCGAGGACGGGGTGTCTCGAGTCGGGAGAATGGCGGCGTGATCACGATCTACGGCATCAAGAACTGCGACACGATGAAGAAGGCGCGCGTCTGGCTCGATGCGGCGGGCGTGGCCTACGCCTTCCACGACTACAAGGCGGCCGGCATCGAGCGCGCTCGGCTGGAAGGCTGGGCGCGCCAAGTCGGCTGGGAGCGGCTGCTGAACCGCGCCGGCACGACGTTCCGCAAGCTGCCGGACAAGGATCGCGACGGCCTCGACGAACGCCGCGCCATCGCGCTGATGCTGGCGCAGCCCGCGATGATCAAGCGGCCGGTGCTGGAACTGGGCGATCGCCTGCTGGTCGGCTTCAAGCCGGACGACTACGCGGCGGCGGTCAAGAGGAAGTGACGTTTCCCTCCCTCTCCCCGCTCGCGGGGAGAGGGGGAGCTGCGACGCCCGTTACGCCGGGCCGACCTCGACGGCGGTGTCGTTGAAGCAGGCGCCTTCGGCGAGGTCGGCGCGTTGGTCGGCGGAGACCAGCGCGGAGATCGTCTGGCCGGTGCGGCTGGTGGATATCCAGGCGCCCTTCTCGCTGGAGACGACACCGGGCGGCACGGCGTCGGTCACCTCGAGCGGCAGGATCACCTCGCCGAGGTCGTTCCAGACGCGCGCTTCGCGCGCGCTCGTGAGGCCGCGGCGTGCGGCGTCGGCGGGATTCATTTTCAGCGGTGGTGCGGCGCTCGAGGCGGGCAGATCGCCGAGCGTCGAGGAGACGCGCTTGTCGGAGGCCGGCGAGATCAGCATCAGCGGATGCGAGCCATCGCGCGGGCGGAAGTCCGCCAGCAGCGCGCCCGCGCCCCAGCGCTTCGCCAGCGTCTCCGATACGAGCTCGACCTTGCCTGACGGCGTCGCCGGCATGACGTTGTCGAACAGCGACATCGGTGCGCCGTCCGGGCCGGTCATTCGCAGCGCCTGGGTGGTCGGGATCTGGCTCGGCCGCAGGCCCGCCAGCCGTCGGTCGGCGCCATCGACGGCGTCGTCCATCAGCTCGGCGTCGTTCGCCTTGAAGCAAGGCTCGTCGAAGCCGAAGCGCGCGGCCAGGCGACGGAATATCTCGGTGTTGGGCAGCGCCTCGCCGATCGGCGCGATCACCGCCTGGGCGCGCTGCAGCCAGTGATGGCCATAGGCGGCGTAGAGGTCGTCGTACTCGAAATGCGTCGCCGCCGGCAGCACGATGTCGCAATAGGCCATGCTCTCGGTCATCGAGAGCTCGATGCCGACGGTGAAGATCTCCGGGCGCGCAAGCCCGCGGCGCATGCGGTTCTGGTCGGGGTGCACGACCACGGGATTGTGGTTGTAGATGAAGAGCGCACGCAGCGGCGGGTCGAGATCGTCGTTGGCGAGATGGCGACCAACATCGTTGATGTTGAGCGTGCGCGTGCCCGGCGGCGCCAGGTCGGGCCGCTGCAGCTTGGCCGGCGTCTTGGGAAAGGCGTTGCCGGCGCCCAGCACGATGCCGCTGCCCTTGCCGAGCTTGCCGAGCAGGGCGGGCAAGGTGATCGCCGCGCGGATGCCGCTGCCGCCGTTGCGGCCGCGCTCCAGCCCGTTGCCCGGCGCCATGACCAGGCGCTTCGACTCGGCGAGCCAGCGGGCGAAGGTGAGGATCTGGTCCTCGCGCAGGCCACAGGCCTGGGCCGCGCGCGACGCGGGCCATTGGCGCGCGCGCGCCATGAAGTCCTCGGCGCCCAGCACGTGCTTCTCGATAAACGCCGTGTCGAAGGCACCCGTGCGCTCAAGTTCGCAGGCCAGCGACCACGCAAGCAGCACGTCGGTGCCGGGCAACAGCGCCAGATGCAGGTCGGCCTGCTCGGCGATCTTGGTACGCAGCGGATCGATCACCACCAGCCGGCCGCCGCCGCGCTTGGCGATGCGCGCACCGCGCACGACGTGGAGATTGGCGACGGTGGCGTTGTTGCCCCAGATCACGTTGAGGTCGGCGTGCTCGACGAATTCCGGCGGGCAGCCGGGCACCGCGCCATAGGTTCCCGCCCAGGCCTGGCTGCGCACGCCGCCGCACAGCGCCTGCCGGTAGAGCTGCGTGGCGCCAAGCTTGTGGAAGAAGCGCGAGGACATGCTGTCATAGGCGAGGAAGCCGTGCGGTCCGGCGTAGTTCAGTGGTATCACCGCCTGCGCGCCGAATCGCGCGACGACCTCGCTCACCCGCCCGTGGATCACGTCGAGCGCTGCCTGCCAGGTGATGCGCTCGAACGTGCCGGAGCCCTTGGGGCCGACGCGGCGCAGCGGATGGCGCAGGCGCTGCGGCCCCTGCACGAAGGCGGCCGTGTCGTGCGCGACCTTGTTGCAGATCACGCCCGCCGTGTAGGGCAACGCCTCCGAGCCACGCACCTTGACGATGCGGCCATCCTCGACGCCGACCGTAAGGCTGCAGGTGTCGGGGCAGTCGAACGTGCAGACGCTCGCGTGTTCGGTGAGGGCCATGGCTTGGTGCTCCTGAAACTCGGTCATTCCGGGCGCGGCGATGGATCCAGGGACGATGCCTCGATCCATCGCTCCGCTCAGGATGACAGCGCTGGTAGTAGAGCCGGTCTGGGCGCGTGCCGGGGCGCGACTTTGTATCGAATGGCGCGGTACGGGCTCATCCTCGAATTGTCAGATCACGAATGGGCCCTTAGCGTTTTGTCGGGGTGGCCGGCGCACGCCTGGGCGCGGCGTCGATGAAAACATCGATTACCTGGCCTGGGCGGAGGCCCGCGGTCGGCGGACTTACGGCGTAGACGACCTGCAGCACCCGCGTATCGACGCGATCACTGCTCTGTCCCGAGAGGGTGCGCTTGGCCTTTACCAACGGCTCGGCGCGCACATATCGCAAGGCGATTCGTTGGTCGGGTGCGCCGCGGGGCAGGCCCACCGCGTTGGCGCCGGAAGCGAACCGCGGGATATCGGCTTCGTCGATATCCACCCGCACATGGAGGGGATCGAGCCGGCCCAGCAGAATTGGCGGTGTCGACGCGCCGGCGGTCGCGAATTCGCCCGGACGGATGTTCACTGCCAGGACGGTTCCGTCCGAGGGCGCCCTCACGGTGCGTTGATCCAGCTCGGCTACGGCAAATGCCAGTGACGCCTTCGCCTGGTTGACGGTCGCCTCCTCGATGCGGAAAGACGAGCCATTGGTTAAAGGGTTCAAAAGCGCGAACTCGGCCTCTGCACGGGCCAGGCGGCCCCTGGCCTCGGCAAGGCGCCCCTCGGCGGTGCGCAACAGGTTGCGGCGACGGACCATTTCGCGCTCGGTGATCGATGACCCGCTCTGCAGCTGACCGGCGATCCGGACCAGATCGCTGGCTTCGTCCAGATCCGCCTCGGCCGAGGCCGCAACGCCGCGCGCGATCGCAACGTCCGCGGCAAGCACCGCCGCCCTCTGCCTGATCTGGGCGAGGCGCGCCTCGGCGACCTCGAGTTCGCGTTGGCGTTCGGCGACGGTGACGGTGGCCAGCGCGGTATCGATGACGAAGAGCACGTCTCCCGCTCTCACCTTGTCACCATCGGTCACGCGTACTTCCGTGACGACGCCCGGAAACCGGGTCGCGACCGCGATCTCTCGGTCGGCGGGCTCGACCGCGCCGAGTGCGCCGATAACCGCCGGCGCAGTGGTCGGCGGCGGCGAAGACGAGGCTGGCGTCGACGGCGCCTGCGCTCGCGCCGTCGGCGGCATGTTCAGGGGCGCGACCGTCGTGTCGGGCGAATTCGAGTTGATGATCGACATGACCGCGGCGGTGAGGGCGATACCGGCAAGCGCGGGCAGGCCGAACATGAGCAGGCGGGAGCGGGCGGCCATCAATGCTTCTCGTCGCGGGGATGCTCTTCGGTCCGGATCACCCTGCCATCGGCCATGAAGGCGATTCGATCCGCGAAGCGGAAAATTCGCTCGTCGTGTGTGACGACGATCGCCGCGCGATCGGGTCGCACCGCGTGGCTGCGCAGGAGGTTCATGACCGCATTCCCCGATGCGCCGTCGAGCGAGGCGGTCGGCTCGTCGCACACGATGAATTTCGGATCATGGACCAATGCGCGCGCGATCGCCACGCGCTGCTGCTGGCCTCCCGAGAGTTCGCGCAGAAACTTGTTCATGTTCTCGGCGAGCCCCAGCAAGTCGAGCAGTTCACTCGCCCGACGGCGGGCGCGTCCAGAGGGCATGCCATGCACGATCAGCGGTACCGCCGCGTTCTCGGCGGCGTCGAGGGCGGGGAGCAAATTGAACTGCTGGAAAACGAAACCGACGGTCTCGCCGCGGAAGCGGCTGAGCGCCCGGCCACCCAGCGTCTTGAGGTCCGTGCCGAAAACCGTGACCTCTCCCTCGTCGGCCCGAAGCATCGCGGACAATATAGAGATCAACGTCGTTTTGCCGCAGCCCGAAGGTCCCACAAGCAAGGTCATTTCGCCGGCGCGGGCTTGGAAGTCCGTGCGATCGAGCACGACCTCGCTTGTTTCTCCACGGCCGAAGCGCTTGCACAGTCCGCGGGCGACGACGGCAGCCAAGGTCTCAACCCCGGAAGGTGATGGCAGGATCGAGCGTGAAGACACGCCGCAGATTCAGCACGGTGGACAAGAGGACGATCGCCAGGACCGCGGCAGCGGACAGCGCCGCGACTTGCCAGGGCAGCCAGAAGCCCTTGAGGTCGGATAGCGGCTGGTTGACGCCGTCGAAGAACGCCGAAGATAGCCAGATGCCGATCGAATAGCCGATAAAGGCCACCACGACGGCCTGGCTCGCGACCATGCCGAAAATCCTGAAGTTCGAGACGCCAATCGCCTTCAGCACGGCGAACTGCCGGATGTTGTCGTTGACGAACAGCGTGAAGGTGAGCCCGCAGACCAGGACGCCGACGATTGCGCCCAGAGCGAGTACGACGCCGAAGGAGAAGGCGATCCCGGTATTGGCGAGAACGTAGTCGATGGTTGCCCGCTGAAACGCCGGCGATGTCAGGGCGCGCAGGCCGGTCGACTCGGAGATCCGCCGGGCCACCGTTGCGGCGTCGCTCTCCGGCACGTGGCGAACCAAGATGAAGGACAGGGTATTGCGCCCGCCCGGAACATAGACAAGAGCTTGGGAGAAGCGAGCATAGACGACGACCGGCGCGCCGAATCCGGGAGCGGCGTCGGTGATGGCGACGACGACGGCGCGCCTGTCGTTGACCTCGAGGATCTTGCCAGTCTCGAGTGGCTCTCCCGGCCACAAACGCGCAAAGCCGAGTTGGTCGATCGCAATCGCGTCCGGCCTGCGCAGGTCCTCCGGGGCGCCGGCGACAAAACGGCTCGTCATGCCGACCAGGCTGGCATCGTCGACGCCGATGAACGACGCGGTGGTCGAGCGCCCGTCGTCGGTCCGTATCGTGCCCGAAGCCCTGACCAGTGGCACCGCCCATAGAACGCCGTCGACGCCGCGCACCCGCAGGAGTTCTGTCGCGCGCATGTTGGTGGGGCCTTCGACGGTCTCGGTCTGGGGATCCATGACCCAGATCGTCGCTTCGCGAGCGTCTGAAATCACGTTCGCGGCGCGCGAAATCAGTCCAATGAAGAAGCCGCCCTGTTGCGACATCAGCAACGTTGAAAAGGCTATGCCGGCGACCAACCCGATCAGCTTCATCGGGTCCCCAAACAGCATTTTCAGCGCGATCAACAGCATCGAGGCTTTCTACTTCGGGCGAATCCTGCCGTCTTGGTGAGAATACACGCGGCTCGGCCGTTTGGATCACTATGCAGCTCTGCAATCAGTTTACCCCTGCTTGTCGAGCGGCGGTCAAGAGCGGCCCATTTGCCGGCGTGTCATGAGCGAGCGGCGTGCGCATGCGGTCACCAGCTTGGCGGACCGTGTCGCAAGTGGCGCCGCTACTAGGAAACGGCCAGTCGCTGTCGATCGGCCTGTTCCGCTCGATGAGGCACGGGATTTCAGCGGCGCAGCTTCCAGTCGGCGATCAGGCCGTCGCCGTCGACCTCGACGCCCATTTCGCGCAGCCAACCGGCGAGCACGCGATTGGAGCTGTGCGCTTCGGAGTAGGGCACGGGGTGCGGGAAGAAATCGAGATCGACGTTCGGGTTCGTCAGCATGCGGGCGCGGCCGGCCTCGGCGATGCCGTCGAGCTTGTCGACCAGGCGCTTCGCCGCGGCGGCATCGACATCGAGCAGCAGTGTATCGGCGACCCCGACGCGGACCTGTTGGCGCAGCGTCTCCGCCGTGAGCGGCCCGGCCATCACGCGCCGACCGAGCGCCGCCGGCGTCTGCCCGGACAGCGCGGCGACGCCCTCCGCTGCGCCGGTGATGCCCTGTGCATACCATCGCCAATTGCCGTAGGCGTAGCGCACCATGCGGCCGTCTTGCAGGCCGATGACGAGGCTGGAATGGCGGCCGTGATCGAGCACCGCGACCGGCGCGCGCGCCGCGCCGGGCGCCAGCGGCGGCGGCGCCACGACATAGGTGGTGGCGCAGGCGGCGAGGAGAGGCCCAAACACCCCCAGCGCCGCGACCTGAAGGATCAGACGTCGTAACACGGCATACCTCCGTAGTCTTTACCTTCCCCCTCCGGGAGAAGGTAAGACGCCTGGCCCCTCACGCCTCACGCCGTGGGCGCCATCAGATCCTTGAGCAGCGGCAGCACCTCGTTCGCGACGCGCTGGATCTGCTGGTCGCGCTGCTCGTAGGGGCCGACCAGATCGAGGACGAGGTGGCGCACGCCGGCAGCGTGGAATTCGCGGATCCGCTCGGCGATGCGCGCCGGCGGGCCGAGCCCGGCGTAGCGCTGCGCCGCCTTGCGGAAGTCCATGGCGTACCGGACGCTCAAGGTCTCGGTCGCCGCGTCGAGCGCTTTCTCGTAGGTATCGTCGAGCCGCGTGAACAGCAGATGGCCGGTACCGAAGCGGCTGAGCGGCCGATTGGCGGCCCCGGCGGCTTCGGCGATCGCGGCCAGGCTGTCGCGGTACATGTCCGGCGTCACGACATAGGACATCCAGCCGTCGGCCAGGCGGCCGGTGCGCTTGAGCGCGCCGGGCGAGCGGCCGCCGCACCAGATTGGCGGCCCGCCCGGTTGGCGCGATGGCGGCTGCATGCTGAGCGGCGGGAAGGGATAGAAGGCGCCGTCGTGCGACACCGTCTCGCCCGTCCACAGTTTGCGCAGCGCGCGGATGCCATCCGACAGCCGCGCGCCGCGCTCGCCGATCGGCACGCCGGCGAGCTGATACTCCCTGGGGAACTCGCCGCCGACACCGACACCGAAGATCAGCCTGCCCTCGCAGAGATGATCGAGCGTCGAGACCTGCTTGGCGACCGGCCCGGCGTGGCGCAGCGGCAGGAGATAGACGTTGGTGCCCAGCAGCAGCCGCCGGCTCGCCACCGCCGCCTGCGCCAGCTGCAGCAGCGGATCGAGGATCGGGATGGCGAAGGAGATGTGATCGCCGACCCACAGCGAGTCGTAGCCGCAGCGATCGACCAGCTCGACCAGCTCGACCAACTCGTCGATGCGCGGCAGCCACGGCCCGATGGCGGGCTCGGTGCGGCGATGGATGGTCTGGATGCCGATCTTGAGGTGGGTATCGAGGGGCAGTGGCATGGCTGAATCCTGGTGAGCCGATGGGCGCGCTCGTTTCCTGTCCCGCTGAGCATGCACGGAATCGCAAGTGCCTGATACGGCGTTGCTGTCGTCCGGAGCGCAGCGAAGGATCTTTCCATTGACCTCAAAGACCTCTCGCTGCGTGCGGGGTGACGGTCGTGACTCGTCCTCCAGCGGCGGTCACATCCGCGATCAGGCTGTGCTGAAGGGCGACAACGTGATCCTATGCGGGGATTGGAGTGAGGACCGATGAGCTATCTAGCCCCCTTCGCCGGTCTCAAGGTCGTCGATCTCAGCCAGGGGATCGCCGGGCCGTACTGCGCCATGCTGCTGGCGCAGTACGGCGCCGACGTGATCAAGGTCGAGCAGCCGGGCGAGGGCGACTGGGCGCGCACGCTGGGCACGTACTATGGCCAGCACAGCGCCTTTTCCGTGATCGGCAATCTCGGCAAGCGCAGCCTCGCGCTCGACCTGAAATCGCCTGCGGGCAAGGACGTGCTATGGCGCCTGATCGACGGCGCCGATGTCTTCATCGAGGGCTTCAAGCCGGGCACCATCGCGCGGCTGGGGTTCGACTACGACGCCGTCTCGGCGCGCGCGCCGCGCCTGCTCTATCTCTCGATCTCCGGCTTCGGCCAGACCGGCCCGCTCGCCGACCGCCCGGCGATGGACCCCGTTCTGCAGGCCTATACCGGCCTGATGACGGAGAATCGCGGCGAGGACGGCATTCCCCATCGCGTGCCGGTGATCGTGGTCGACATGTCGACCGCGCTCTACGCCTTCCAGGCGCTGTCGGCGGCGCTCTACGCGCGTCGCGACGAGACGCGTGGCCGCTATATCGACGTCAGCCTGATGCAATCGGCCACGGCGCTGCAGTCGATCCGCATGATGATGAGCCTGCTCGAGGGCGGCGCGATGAAGCCCGGCGGCGTGCCGGGCGGCGTCTTCAAGACCGCCGATGGCTGGATGTCGATCGTCGCCACGTCGGATCGGCACTGGCAGGCGGTGTGCGAGGCGCTGGCGGCGCCGCAGCATGCCGCCGATCCGCGCTTCGCGACGCGTGCCGATCGCCTCGCCAACGCCGAAGAGCTCTATGCCTGGCTGCGCCCGGCCCTCGCTCGAATGGCAAGCGGACAACTATCGAGCCGCTTCGTCGCGGCCGGGGTGATGCACGAGCGATTGAACAGCTATGCCGAGTTTGTCGAGCAGCCACAGGTGAAGGCCGTCGAGCTGCTGCACTGGCTGGCGCAGGCCGGCCTGCCAACCAAGGTACCCGTACCGGCGCTGCCGGGCATGGCGCCGCCGCAGGACGGAACCCCGCGCGGCACGTCGCCGGTCGTGGGCCAGCACAGCCGCGCGATCCTCGGCGAACACGGCTTCACCGCCGCGGAGACAGATGCGCTGATCGCCGATGGAACTGTGGCGGCCTGAACCGCGGGGCTATCGCCTGGGGCTTTGTTCCCTTCTTCCCGCCTTCGCGGGGAGAAGGAAGATTTCAGTCCGCCGCCGCGCGTGACAGGTCGCGTCTGTCCGCCGACGGTCCATACACGAACGCCGCGTCATCGAGGTCGATGGCGGGGAACTGGTCCTTCTCGTTCCAGTAATCCTGATTGTGCTGCCATTCCGGCTTGTCGCCGCGCTTGGGCAAGAGGTGCATGGCGCGCATCAGGTAGCCGGGATTGAAGTTCTCGGGATCGATCCACGGCAGGATCGGCATGTCGTTGTCCTGCGGCCGCAGCGCGACGGCCACGCGCTTGGCCTGCCGCGTCTTCATGTGGTTGAGCAGGCGGCAGACGAAGTCGGCGACCAGATCGGCGCGCAAGGTCCAGCTGGCGCGGAAATAGCCGAACACCCAGACCATGTTGGGAATGCCGGTGAACATCATGCCGCGATAGGTCACCGTGTCGGCGAAATCGAGCGGCTTGCCGTCGATGCTGAAGGCGATGTCGCCCAGCGCGTTCATGTTGAAGCCGGTGGCCGTGACGATGATGTCGGCCTCCAGCGTCTTGCCCGATTTCAGCAGGATGCCGGTCTCGGTGAAGCGCTCGATCTCGTCAGTGACCACCGAGGCCTTGCCGGCGCGGATGCCCCGGAACAGATCGCCATCGGGCACGAAGGCGATTCGCTGGCGCCACGGCCGGTAGCTCGGCGTGAAGTCGGGATCGAGCTTGTAGTCGGGGCCGATATAGGCGCGCACGCCGGCCAGCAGCTCCTTCTTCACCGTCTCCGGCTCGTTGAAGGCGCGGCGCGTGAAGACCGCCTGGTCGTGCAGGATCTTGCGGCGCACGATCTCGTGGATCCACGTCTCGTCGATCTGCAGTTGGCGCAAGGTGTCGGCCAGATCATTGGCGTTGCGCGCCGGGATGAAGTAGGTCGGCGAGCGCTGCAGCATGGTGACATGGGCGACCTTGTCGGCCACCGCCGGGATCAGCGTCGCCGCCGTCGCGCCCGAGCCGATCACCAGCATCGTCTTGCCGGTGTAGTCGAGATCCTCCGGCCAGGTCTGCGGATGCACGATGCGGCCTTTGTAGTCCGCCATGCCCGGCCAGCTCGGCGTGTAGCCCTCGTTGTGCCGGTAATAGCCCTGGCACATCCACAGGAAGTTGGCGCTGAAGCGCACCGTCTCACCGGTATCGCCGCGTGTGGCCTCGATGGTCCAGCGATTGTCGGCGCTCGACCACGCGGCATTCGTGATCTTGTGGTGGTAGCGGATGTGGCGCGCGAGGTCGTTCTCGGCGATCACCTCGGCCATGTAGTCGCGAATCTCGTGCGCCTGGGCGATCGGCTTGCCGGTCCACGGCTTGAAGCGGTAGCCGAAGGTGTAGAGGTCGCTGTCGGAGCGGATGCCGGGATAGCGATGCGTCAGCCAGGTGCCACCGAAGCTCGCCTGGCTTTCCAGGACCACGAAGCTGGTGCCGGGGCATTGCTGGGTCAGGTGGTAGGCGCCACCGACGCCCGAGATGCCGGCGCCGACGATGAGGACGTCGAAATGCTCGGTCTTCGCCTCGGGCGCACGGGGTGTCATGACGGTGTCGGGCACTGGTCTGCTTTCTCAACTGGGATCTGCTCGTCGGAACTCTAACACTGGAGGAGGCGGACCCTCGACCGGTGATTCAGACCACGGGAGCGGCGTTTTCACCCCTCTCGTAAACCACGTGCGCGCGCCCCACCAGCAGGGGATCGAGCGGGCCAATCCGCTTGGGGTCCTTGCCATCATAGGGAAGCCTGTGCAGCAGGTATCGCATGGCATTGAGCCGCGCGCGCTTCTTGCAATCCGACTTGATGACCGTCCAGGGCGCATCGGCAGTGTCGGTATGCTGGAACATCGACTCTTTCGCCCGCGTGTATTCTTCCCACTTGTCGAGCGAGGCCAGGTCGATCGGCGACAGCTTCCAGTGCTTGAGCGGATGGACCTGTCTTTCCTTGAAGCGCCGTCTCTGTTCCTCGCGGCTGACCGAGAACCAGAACTTGACCAGATGCAGCCCGCTGCGCGTGAGGTTCCGTTCGAACTCCGGCGCCTGGCGCATGAACTCCCGGTATTCCTCGTCGGAGCAGAAGCCCATCACCCTTTCGACACCGGCGCGATTGTACCAGGAGCGATCGAAGAGAACGATCTCGCCCGCCGTCGGTAGCTGCTGCACGTAGCGCTGGAAGTACCATTGTCCGCGCTCCGCCTCCGACGGCTTCTCGAGGGCGACGACCCGCGCGCCGCGCGGGTTCAAATGCTCCATGAACCGCTTGATCGCGCCTCCCTTGCCGGCCGCGTCGCGGCCCTCGAAGAGTATGACGACCTTCTGCTTGCGCTCCTTGGTCCAGCTCTGGAGCTTCAGCAGCTCCACCTGCAGGCTGTACTTGGCCTTCTCGTAGTTCTTGCGAAGCATCAGGTTGCGGTACGGGTATGCTCCCTGTCGCCAGCCCTCCGCCAGCTCCTCGTCCGGATGCGCTCCCGCGACGGTTTTTTCCGCGTCGGAACTCTGCAAGGCGCGCTTGAGCGCGATGGCGTCGTCGGGCGACGCGCCGGCCATGATCGCCTTAAGCGCGTCGGCCAGCTCGTGCGTCTTGTCGGGAAGCATCAGGCCGAGAATGTCGCGGACCGCGATCTCCTGCGAGAGCTCCGCCGATCGCACGGCGTCGTTCGCGACCGACTCCTCGATGGAGTCGGGCGACCGAGGCGAGGCGATGTCTCCGCGCTTCGCGGCGCGCGCGCTACCCATATCCGTCATGATTGGCAACCCCGATAGATCACGTCCGACCGATGGCGCATGGCGCCCGTAGTTGAAGTCGGTCCGCTCGCTTCGGGTTTGATTCAGATCAAACCCTGCCAAAGAGACGCACCGAGGCGATCGAGCCGAGATTTCGCGGACAAGTACTGGGAGCGGCACGTTGGACGTCAGACGCCGCCGCCGCGTCGCAAGCGCTTCGCCGGGCCCGGCTCAGCCGGCCGCGTCCAGTCGGTGGACGATCCTTTCGGGGGGCGCCATCTCCAAGGTTCGTCGTTGAATTCGTTGCGTTATTTTTCTTTTTGTCCAACTCGCCTAGGAGCTGGACAGGCTTGTTCACTTTCTGAACGCAGAAGACTGGCGAGCGCGGGATCACGGCTGCGCTTAGTTCATAACTCGAGAGTTACCTTCTCTGGTTGAAGCTGCTGAAGCGACATGAAGCCGACATTCGCGCCGCTTGACGACGAAGCAGGCACGACAGTTCGGTGTCGCGCGGAAGAGGGTAATCTGATTGGTTGACGAGCGATGCGGCCGAGACGTGCTACTTCACGCTTCGCTCCAACAGCTTCGCAGTTTCCAGGTGATCCTTGCGATGCGTGTTCTTGGACCACATCTCCAAGGCATTCTCTCCGTTGGCGGCACGGATATTGGGATCGGCGCCGTGATCGAGCAGATACTGCACCATGACCATATCCTGGGCATGCATCAGAACGGTGTGGCGATTGTGTGCGTCGGCCAGTCGGGCGGCGGATGGGCGCACTATGTCGGCCAAGAGAAGCTCAGGCCGCAGGCCGGCTGGGCGCCGCTCGCCTTCGCGCTCGACTGGGGCCGCCCGCCACGCCAGCAGAACTCGACCTCGGCGTTCTACGCGCACACCGACCAGTGGCGCTACGAGACGATCAACGTCGCCGACATCGTCTCGCCGACGGCGCCGGAAGGGGCGTGGGACGGCTCGCTGATCGACTACAACGTGCGCGCCGAGCGCATGGGCTGGCTGCCCTCCGCGCCGCAGCTCCAGGACAATCCGCTCGGCGTCGCGCGCGCCGCCCAGGCCGCGGGCATGGAGGCCAAGGACTACGTCGCGCAGAAGCTGAAGAGCGGCGAGCTGCGCATGTCCTGCGAGGATCCCGACAACCCGAAGAACTGGCCGCGCAACATGTTCGTGTGGCGCTCGAACCTGCTGGGCTCCTCCGGCAAGGGCCACGAATACTTCCTCAAGCACTTGCTGGGCACGAGCCATGGCGTGATGGGCAAGGATCTCGGCCAGGAAGGCGGAGCCAAGCCGACCGAGGTGACGTGGCGCGACGAGGCGCCCCAGGGCAAGCTCGATCTGCTGGTGACGCTCGACTTCCGCATGTCGACCACCTGCGTCTACTCCGACATCGTGTTGCCGACGGCCACCTGGTACGAGAAGAACGACCTCAACACCTCGGACATGCATCCCTTCATCCACCCGCTGACATCGGCGGTGGATCCGGTGTGGGGGGCAAAGAGCGACTGGGACATCTACAAGTCGATCGCCAAGGCCTTCTCGCGCGTGGCGCCGGAGGTGCTGGGCGTCGAGAAGGACGTCGTGCTCACCCCGATCATGCACGACAGCCCGGGCGAGATCGCCCAGGCGCTCGACGTGCGCGAATGGAAGAAGGGCGAGGTCGAGCCGATCCCCGGCAAGACCATGCCCAACGTCGCCGTCGTCGAACGCGACTACCCCAACACCTACCAGCGCTTCACCGCGCTCGGTCCGCTGATGGAGAAGGTCGGCAACGGCATCAAGGGCATCGCCTGGCAGACGGCGCACGAGGTCGAGCATCTCAAGGCGCTCAACGGCGTCGTCGAGGACGGCCCGACAAAGGGGCTGGCGCGCATCGAGAGCGACATCGATGCCGCCGAGGTGCTGCTGATGCTGGCGCCGGAGACAAACGGCGAGGTCGCGGTGAAAGCGTGGGGCGCCCTGTCGAAAACCACCGGTCGCGCGCACGCGCATCTCGCGCTGCCCAAGGAGGACGAGAAGATCCGCTTCCGCGACGTCGTCGCGCAGCCGCGCAAGATCATCTCGGCGCCGACCTGGTCGGGGCTCGAGAGCGAGAAGGTCTGCTACAACGCCGGCTACACCAACGTGCACGAGCTGATTCCCTGGCGCACCCTGAGCGGCCGCCAGCAGCTCTACCAGGATCATCGCTGGATGCTGGCCTTCGGCGAGGCGCTTTGCGTCTATCGCCCGCCGGTCGATCTGCGCACGACGCGGCCGCTGCTCGGTGCCAAGCCCAACGGCGAGAAGGAGATCGTGCTGAACTTCATCACGCCGCACCAGAAGTGGGGCATCCACTCCACCTACACCGACAACCTGATGATGCTGACGCTGTCGCGCGGCGGGCCGATCGTCTGGCTGAGCGAGGTCGACGCGGCCAAGGCGGGTATTGTCGACAACGACTGGGTCGAGGCCTTCAACGTCAATGGCGCGCTGGTGGCGCGCGCCGTGGTCTCGCAGCGCATGAAGGAGGGCACGCTCTTCATGTATCACGCGCAGGAGAAGATCGTGAACGTGCCGGGCTCTGAGATGACCGGCAATCGCGGCGGCATCCACAACTCGGTGACCCGCGCCGTGCTGAAGCCGACGCACATGATCGGCGGCTACGCCCAGCAGGCCTGGGGTTTCAACTACTACGGCACGATCGGCACCAACCGCGACGAGTTCGTCGTCGTGCGCAAGCTGGCGAAGGTCGATTGGCTCGAACGGCCGCACGCCGACGCGGCGCGAGGAGACGTGTCATGAGAGTGCGCGCGCAGATCGCGATGGTGCTGAACCTCGACAAGTGCATCGGCTGCCATACCTGCTCGGTGACGTGCAAGAACGTGTGGACCAGCCGCGAAGGCATGGAATACGCCTGGTTCAACAACGTCGAGACCAAGCCCGGCATCGGCTATCCCAAGGACTGGGAGAACCAGACGCGCTGGAACGGCGGCTGGGTGCGCAAGCGCAACGGCAAGATCCAGCCGAAGATCGGCTCGAAGTGGCGCATCCTCGCCAACATCTTCGCCAATCCCGACCTGCCGGAGATCGACGACTACTACGAGCCCTTCACCTTCGACTACGAGCACCTGCAGAAGGCGCCCGAACTCGAGGCCTTCCCGACGGCCAGGCCGCGCTCGCTGATCACCGGCCAGCGCATGGAGAAGATCGAGTGGGGCCCGAACTGGGAGGAGATTCTCGGCGGCGAGTTCGCCAAGCGCTCGGCCGACTACAATTTCGAGGGCGTGCAGAAGGAGATCTACGGCCAGTTCGAGAACACCTTCATGATGTACCTGCCCCGGCTGTGCGAGCATTGCCTTAACCCGGCCTGCGTCGCGGCCTGTCCGTCGGGCGCCATCTACAAGCGCGAGGAGGACGGCATCGTCCTGATCGACCAGGACAAGTGCCGGGGCTGGCGCATGTGCGTCTCGGCCTGCCCGTACAAGAAGGTCTATTTCAACTGGTCCTCCGGCAAGTCGGAGAAGTGCATCTTCTGCTATCCGCGGATCGAGGCCGGCGAGCCGACCGTATGCTCGGAGACCTGCGTCGGGCGCATCCGCTATCTCGGCGTGATGCTCTACGATGCCGATCGCATCGAGCAGGCGGCGTCGGTGGACGACGAACGGCGGCTCTATGACGCGCAGATGGGGGTCTTCCTCGATCCCGACGACGAGCGGGTGATCGCCCAGGCGCGGCGCGACGGCGTGCCCGAGTCCTGGCTCGAGGCGGCGCGGCGCTCGCCGGTGTGGAAGATGGCGATGGAGTGGAAGGTCGCCTTCCCGCTGCATCCCGAGTACCGCACCCTGCCGATGGTCTGGTACGTGCCGCCGCTGTCGCCGATCCAGTCGGCGGCCGAGGCCGGCAAGATGGGCGTCGACGGCGCCATGCCCGACGTGCGCTCGCTGCGCATCCCGCTGCGCTACCTCGCCAACCTGCTCACGGCGGGCGACGAGGAGCCGGTGGCGCGGGGCCTGGAGCGCATGCTGGCGATGCGCGCCTACATGCGGGCCAAGACCGTCGACGGCGTCGTTGACCACGCCATCGCCAAGCGCGTGGGCCTGAGCGCCCAGCAGATCGAGGCGATGTACCACGTGATGGCGATCGCCAATTACGAGGACCGCTTCGTTATCCCGACGGCGCATCGCGAGACCTCGGAGGACGCCTACGCGCTGCGCGGCGCCTGCGGCTTCAGCTTCGGCGACGGCTGCTCGCCCGACGGCGACACGGGCAATCTGTTCGCCGGCGGCAAGCTCAAGCGCAAGAACCCGATGGAGGTCGCGTGATGAGGACCCTGCGCGCGCTGGCGGCCTTGCTCAGCTACCCGACGGCGGAATTGCTCGCCGCGTCGGGCGAGATCCGCGTCGCGCTCGATCGCGAGGCGCTGTTGCCGGCGGCGGAGCGCCGCGCGCTCGATCGCCTGATCGGCGAGCTCGAAGCCGGTGATCTCTACGACCTGCAGGAGCGCTACGGCCTGCTGTTCGACCGCACGCGCTCGCTGTCGCTGCATCTGTTCGAGCACGTGCACGGCGAGAGCCGCGATCGCGGCCAGGCCATGGTCGACCTGCTCAAGCTCTACGAGGAGACCGGCTATTCGCCGGTCGCCAGCGAGCTGCCCGACTTCCTGCCGCTGTTCCTCGAATACGCCTCGACGCGCGAACCGAAGGCCGCGATCGAGCTGATCGGCCAGCCGGCCCATGTCGTGGCCGCGCTGCGCGAACGCCTGGCCAAACGGTCGTCGCCCTACGAAGCGGTGATGGCCGCGCTGCTGGCGCTGTCGCGCGCCCGGCTCGACGAGGCGACCTTGGCCGCGTTGCGCGCCGAGCCCGATCCGGAGCCTGACGATCTCGAGGCGCTCGACGCCGCCTGGGTCGACCAGGAGGTGACCTTTGGCCCCGGTACCGCCGCTGCCAGCTGCCCGGTCGACCGCATGACCAGCCGCCTGCGCGCCGCGATGGCGGAGTAGGGCAATCGCACGTGCATTTCCTTCCTCTCCCCGCAGGCGGGGAGAGGGAGAAGCGACGGAACTCCACCAAGGAGTGGCATCATGAAGGACTACATCTTCCAACTGCTGTTCGTCTGGTATCCGTACATCTGCCTGACGGTGTTCCTGCTCGGCAGCCTGATCCGTTTCGATCGCGAGCCCTATAGCTGGAAGGCGAGTTCGAGCCAGATGCTGCGCAAGCGCCAGCTGCGCTGGGGCTCGAACCTGTTCCATGTCGGCATCCTGTTCCTGCTGCTGGGCCACGCGGTCGGCCTGCTGACGCCGACCTCGGTCTACACGCTGGTCATGAGCGTCGAGCAGAAGCAGCTGATCGCCGTCGCCGCCGGCGGCATCGCCGGTGTGATCTGCTTCGCCGGGCTCACGCTGCTGCTGCACCGCCGCCTGTTTGACGAGCGCATTCGGCGCACCAGCTCGGCGATGGACATCGCCATCCTGGCGCTGCTGTGGATCCAGCTCGTGCTCGGCCTGGCGACCTTGCCGTTCTCGCTCGCCCACCGCGACGGCTCGGTGATGCTGATCCTATCGCACTGGGCGCAGGGCATCGTCACGCTCAATCCGGTCGACGCCAAGACGTTGCAGGGACTCGACTGGCCGTATCTCACGCATCTGGTGCTGGGCATGACCTTGTTCCTGGTCTTCCCGTTCAGTCGCCTGGTGCACATCTGGTCGGCGCCGGTCTGGTATCTCGGCCGGCGCGGCTATCAGGTGGTGCGCAGCCGCGGGCCGCTGCGCGCGAGGGGCGCGCCATGAGCGCCGCGACGGCTGCGCCGCGCCGCCGCTTCACGCGGCCGGTCCCGGTGAGTGTCAACGGCGTCGCCATCGCCGGCGCCGACATCGTGCGCGAGACCCAGCATCATCCCGCCGACGATCCCGACCAGGCCTGGGAGCAGGCGACGCGGGCGCTGGCGATCCGCGAGCTGCTGTCGCAGGAGGCCGATCGCCTGGGCATCGTCGCCGAGCCGATCGAGGACGAGGAGGGGCGCGTCGAGACCGAACAGGAGGCGCGCTATCGCCAACTGATCGAACAGGAAGTCGTCGTGCCTTCGGCCGACGAGGAGACCTGTCGGCGCTACTACACGCGCAACATCGCGCGTTTCCGCACGCCCGATCTCTGCGAGGCGGCGCATATCCTGCTGCCCGCCGCGCCCGGCGACGCGGCCGCGCGTACGCAGGCGCGCGAGACGGCGACAGCGCTGATCGCCACGCTCCAGCAGCGGCCCGAGGATTTCGTGGCGCTGGCGGCGCACCACTCCGCCTGTGCGTCGGCGGGGCAGGGCGGCAATCTCGGCCAGCTCTCGCCCGGCCAGACCGTGCCCGAGTTCGACGCTGCTCTGCGCGCGATGACACCGGGCGCGGTTCATCCCGAACCGGTGGAGAGCCGCTACGGCATCCACGTCGTGCGCCTCGACCGCCGTATCGAGGGCCGCGCGCTGCCCTTCGAGATGGTACGGGCGCGCATCGCCCAATACCTCGACGAGAGCGTGCGCCGGCGCGCGTTGCGGCAATACGTGTCGGTGCTGGCCGGGCGCGCCCAGGTCGCTGGCGTCGACCTCGCGCCCGCCGCCGGGCCGTTGTTGCGATAGGAGGCGGCCATGATGCTGGGTCGGATGATCGAGCGGCTCGACGACGAGGCGGTCGCGATCGAGGCGATGATCGCGCTCGACGATCTCGCCCTGCTGGCCGAGATCGACCGCGCGGCGCGAGATGCGGCGGAAACGCCGGCGACCTACGCCGCCGGCGCCGCGCGGCGCTTCGCCGCCCACGCCACCGACGACGACTGGCTGGCGCTGATGACCGCGGCGGCGCGCGCCGAGGATCCCGGCGTGGCCTGCCTGAGGCGCATGCTGCTGTGGTCGCTGCGCCACGACGCGGCGGCGTGCGGGTGCGGTCGGGCCTGAGGATTTTTCTCTCCGCTCACCGCCCCGGTGTCGCGCCGGATCGCGATACGACGGCCGGCGACTTCAACGTCGCGACCGGCGAGCCGCTGAATGATCACTGACAAACGATCATCTGAAAGCCGGTGCAGAAGTTCTGATCGCAGATCTGATCCGTGCCGATCAGACGGGTACGGACATTGCCTGGCGTGGCGTCCGCGACGGAATGGAAGGAGGCGTGTGAGGCGCGCGCCCGGGCCGACGCTGGCCCTCGACAGCCTCGCCCCGACGCGGTGAGAGCGGCTCGGCCGGGCAAAAGGCGAGTCTGATCAGTGGGTTAGTGACTCGAAAAGAAAACTATTGAAATCAGGATTCTATACCCCTATCTTAATCTCATAATTGCACGCGATCCCCTCCCCCCACGAGATCGACGTGCAGCAGAAAAAAGAAAGATACCGGCGCTTCCGGGCCGGTTTTCCCCCCGATTAGGCGGCGCGTTTTTGCCGCCCTTTTAAAAATTTTCCGTTTGTCATGGGTCGAAGAGGCAAGGGATGGCGAAGCGGCTGATCGTGCTGCTGTTGCCGGCGGCGTTGGCGTTGTCGGCGTGTGGCGAGAGCGTGGGTGAACGCGCGGCCACCGGTGGCGGCGTCGGCGCGGCCGCCGGGGCCATCACCGGCCTGCTGCTGCCCGGCATCTCCTGGTGGGCCGGCGCGCTGATCGGCGGCCTGGGCGGCGCGGCGGTCGGCGCCGCGACCACCGAGAAAAAGCAGTAGCGCGCACCTAATATATTGATTTGATGGAATAAACGGGCGGCTTGGCCGCCCGTCGCCGTTTGTCATGGGGCGATACGCTGGGCCACAGCTTCGCCCTTGAGCGGCCCTCTTGTCGGCTTGCCGGCGCGGTCTTCTGTCGTCCGGCCGCTGCTCGCGGCCACATGAGAGGAGAACGCGTCATGACCTCGAAGTCCAAGCTGATCGCCATCGGCCTGGTGAGCATGCTGGGCCTGTCGGCCTGCGGCGACACCACCGGCCAGCGCGCTGTGTCGGGCGGCGTGATCGGCGGCGCCGGTGGCGCGCTCGCCGGCCCGGCGCTGGGCGTCAGCCCGGTGACCGGCCTGGTCCTGGGCGGCCTGGGCGGCGCCGCAATCGGCGCCGCGACCACGCCGCAGCGGCCGTACTACAACAACGGCTATTACAACAACGGCTACCGCTACTAGAAGACCCTGAGCTTGCGGTCGAAGATGCTCAGCACCTCGCCCAGGTCGTCGCCCTGGGCGAGGCGGCGCGGACCGGCATGCACTGTCCAGCGCGCGCCCGCGAACTTCGCGATGGCGAAGAGCGGTTGCTCCGCCGTGTGGCGGAAGATCGAGAACAGCGCCATGCCGGGCCGGAAGTCGATGGCGTAGTCGCGCCATTCGCCGGTCACCACCCGGGCGCTGTACAGGGCCAGGAGCTGCCGCAGCTCGCGCCGGTCGAAGGTAATGACCCGCCGTCGGCTGCGAACGTCTTGCATTCGCAGAAGATTGTCCATCGCAGGCGAAAAATGTCGCAAAAAGCCGGCGCGTGGTAAAGGCTTCCCGCGCGGGCGGCGGCCGGCTAGAACGCCCGCCCCGATCCCTCCAAACCCGGGTAACGGCGTGTCGGATATCTTCCAGGAAGTCGACGAGGCCCTGCGCGAGGACCGCGCCAAGGAGTGGTGGCGTCGCTGGGGCACCGCGGTGATCGGCGGCGCCGTCGCGATCGTCGTGGCGGTCGCGGCCTACAATGGCTGGATCTGGTACCAGTCCAACCAGCGCGCCCAGGCCGGCGACGCCTTTGGCGCCGCGCTCGCCCAGGTGGCGACCGACAAGCCGGGCGCGATCGCCGCGCTCGACAAGATCGCCAGCGGCGGCGTGGCGCCCTATGCCGAGCTGGCCCGCCTGCGCATCGCGCGGCTGAAGGCCGAGGCCGGCGACAAGGACGGCGCAGCGGCGGCGTACCGCGCCGCGGTGGCCGGCGCGCGCGACGCCGATGGCCGCGAGCTCGCCACCCTGCTCAAGGCGATGCAGGAGTTCGACAGCGCCAAGCCCGAGGACCTCGCCGCCGAGCTGCAGCCGCTCCTGGGCAAGGATCGGCCGTGGCGGCCGATGGCGCTGGAGCTCTTGGCGGCGGTGGCGCTGAAGCAGAAGGACGAGACCAAGGCCAAGGCGCTGCTCGCCGAGCTGCGCGACGAGTCGTCGGCCAGCCAGGGGCTGCGCGAGCGCGCCGCCGAGCTGTTGAGCGCCTTGGGCGAGCCGGCCGACAAATGAGATCGCTGCCCATCCTCGCCGCCGCGTTGCTGTCGCTCACGGCCTGCGAAACCGTCAGCGACATCCTCGCCCGGGACAAGACGCCATTGCCCGGCGAGCGCATCGCCGTGCTGACCGACGACAGCGAGCTCAAGTCCGACGCCGCCGGCGACGTCGTGCTGCCGCGCCCGGCGGTCAACGATTCGTGGCCGCAATCCGGCGGCTTCGCCAACTTCGCCATGCACCACCTCGAGATCGCCGACGCGCCGCGCGAGGTGTGGAGCGTCGATGTCGGCTCGGGCTCGGGCTCCGACCGCCATCTGCTGACGCCGCCGGTGGTCGCCAATGGCCGCGTGTTCGTGAAGGATTCGCAGGCCACCGTCACGGCCTACGAGGCGGCGAGCGGCCGGCAGCTCTGGCGCGTGACCTTGAAGAGCAAGGGTGGCCGCGACGACAACGAGTTCGGCGGCGGCCTGGCCTTCTATGGCAATCGCCTGTTCGTCACCACGGGCTTCGCCGAGGTGATGTCGCTCAACCCCGACGACGGCGCGGTGGTCTGGCGCAAATCGGTGAGCGCCCCGGTGCGCGGCGCGCCCACCGTCTTCGCCGACCGCGTCTTCGCCATCAGCATCGACAACAAGCTGCACGCGCTCGCCGCCATCGACGGCGCCGAGCTGTGGGAGTTCGCCGCGTTGCAGGAGAACGCCGGCTTCCTTTCCGGCCCCAGCCCCTCGGCCTCGGCCGAGTTCGTCGTGGCGCCGTTCAGCTCGGGCGAGCTCGTCGCGCTGCGCCTCGACAGCGGCCGCCAGGTCTGGAACGAGAGCCTGATCGCCCAGCGCCGCGGCGGCGCGCAGTCGCTGGCGGCGCTGTCGGATATCCGCGGCCGGCCGGTGATCGACCGCGGCAAGGTGCTGGCCATCGGCTCGGCCGGCCAGATCGGCGCCTTCGAGCTGCGATCCGGCGCGCGGCTGTGGGACAAGCCGATCGCCGGCTCAGGCACCCCGTGGGTCGCCGGCCGACACGTCTTCATCCTGAGTGGCAACAACGAGATCGTCTGCCTCGACCGCGAGGACGGCAAGATCCGCTGGGTCACGCCGCTGACGCTCTACACCGACCAACGGCGGCGGCAGACGGCGATCTGGGTCGGCCCGGTGCTGGCCGGCGACCGCCTGCTGATCGGCGGCGGCGGCGGCGAGCTCTTGGCGATCTCACCCTATGACGGCCAGCCGATCGGCAAGGTCTCGGTCGGCTCGGCGGTCATGGTGGCGCCGGTGATCGCCGACCGCACGATCTACGTGCTGACCGATTCGGGCCGGCTGGTCGCGCTGCGCTAGGACGCGTCTGTCGTCCCGAGCGTAGCGAGGGATCCAGGCAGTCCGTAGATCCCTCGCTGCGCTCGGGATGACAGTCTTGGCCAATCGACGTCCACGCATCGCCCTGGTCGGGCGGCCCAATGTCGGCAAGTCGACCTTGTTCAACCGCCTCGCGGGGCGGCGCATGGCGATCGTCGCCGACGAGCCGGGCACGACGCGCGATCGGCGCGAGGCAGCCGCCACCATCGGCCGGCGCGATGTCGTGATCACCGACACCGCCGGCTGGGAGGAAGCGGTGGGCGACAGGCTCGAGGCCGGCATGCGCAAGCAGAGCGAGCGCGCCGTGGCCGAGGCCGACGCGGTGCTGTTCCTGATCGACGCGCGCGCCGGCCTGACGCCGCTCGATCGCGCCTTCGCGCGCTGGCTGCGCAAGCACGCGCGCAAGACCATCGTCGTCGCCAACAAGAGCGAGAGCGACGCCGGCGCCGTCTCGGGCATCGCCGAGGCGCACGCGCTGGGCCTGGGCGATCCCGTGCCGGTCTCGGCCGAGCACGGCATCGGCATCGGCGACATCGGCCATGCGCTCGAGCGCGTGCTGGGCCCGCCGCCGGCGCAGACGACGGACGACGAGGCGACGGACGACGGCATCGACGCTGACGAAGACGAGTCCGACGACGCTACGCCCGATCCGTCGCGTCCGGTGCAGCTCGCCATCGTCGGCCGGCCCAATGTCGGCAAGTCGACCCTGCTGAACCGCCTGCTCGGCGACGAGCGCGTGCTGACCGGGCCGGAGGCGGGCACGACGCGCGACGCCATCGCCGTCGAATGGATGCACGAGGGCAAGCCGATCCGCCTGATCGACACCGCGGGCCTGCGCCGCCGCGCCAATGTCCACCAGCGTCTCGAGGCGCTGTCGGCCAAGAGCACCGAGGAGGCGATCCGCTTCGCCGAGGTCGTGGTCCTGGTGCTCGACGCGCAGCAGATGATGGAGAAGCAGGACCTCACCATCGCGCGCCACGTCATCGAGGAGGGCCGCGGCCTGGTGCTGGCGGTCAACAAGACCGACCTGCTGGGCCGCACCGACAAGGAGCGCAACGAGCAGTGGCGCAAGCTCACCGACCGCCTGCAGGCCTCGCTGGCGCAGGTCAAGGGCCTGCCGATCGTCGGCTTCTCCGCGCGCACCGGCCGCGGCGTCGAGAAGCTGATGCCCGCCGTGGTGAAGCTGCACAAGGCGTGGAACAGCCGCGTGCCGACGCCGCAGTTCAACCGCTGGCTCGCCGAGGCGATCGAGCGCAACCCGCCGCCGTTGGTCGACGGCCGGCGCATCAAGCTGCGCTACGGCTCGCAGGTGAAGGCGCGCCCGCCGACCTTCGCGCTGTTCGTGAGCAAGCCGGCGGACCTGCCGGAGTCGTATGAGCGATATCTGGTGAACAGGTTGCGCGAGGATTTCGATCTGCCGGGGACGCCAATCCGGATCGTGATGCGCAAGCCGAAGAATCCGTTTGTGAAGGGGTAACGCGGAAATCAGACAGCACGTTAAGCACACCGACCTCGACGGCATCATCTTCGACATCGCGGCACACGGCTGGGCCGGCTCACAGAAGAACCCGAGCGCGGGCGACAATGTCGTGCACCGCGTCGCGCCCAGGCGGCTGGCCAGGTTCGACGAGCGCCGCGCGCGGGCCCAGGCCGGGTTCGCGGCGAACCGGGCGAAAGAGGCCGTGCCCGCCGCGTGACGCGGCGCGAGTCCTTGCCGGCGTGGTTGCGGACGGCGCGTGACGCTCGATCCGAGATTCCCAAGTCGCGTGACGAATAGCCTTTGCCGCGGTTAGGGTCCGGATCAAGACTATCCGCGCCAGCGCGGCGTGTCGGTCATCCGCTTCGGAGGGGACGCCTGCTCGATGACCAACGATGAGCGCAAGCGATTGGTGAAGGAATTGGTCGCGTGCGCCAAGGCGTACGGCGTCACTCGGATCGACGTGGTGCCGCCCGATGAAGAGACTCCGATGCTCTTCTCCGCCCGACCCAAACGACTGCTCAGTCCGGACGAGGGCGCGGCGCTCTGCCGGGAATGGGTGCCGCGTATCCGCCGCGTCGTGCCGGACAGGAAAGACACGTGGGCCGCGGGCATCATGATCTGGTCGCCCTACGGCCCACCGCTTGGCACGTATGTCTTCGGGTTTGCCAGCGAGGCCGACACGTGGCTGGGGGAGCCTGAACCGCTGACGAGCGCGGGGGAGTGGGAGGCGCTCCATACGCGGCTCGAGGCCTTCCTGGCGCCGCTTGGCGTCAACGACTCGGAGGACGGCGCCGACTTCTTTCTGTTCGACGAGGACAATGGCGACGCTTGGCAGTCGATCACCATCTTCAAGATCGAGCACCTGACACCGTCGCTGATCGCCGGCATCCAGGCGGCGCTGCGCGATGGCTATGCCAACTGGACGGTCGGCATCGTCCTGCTGCTGGAGCCGCCATTCGATGACCTCCCGGACAAGGGCCTGGAGATCCGGGTCGACAGTGTCGTCGAAAAATGGGACCGGGCTCTGTTGACCAAGAGGCTCGGCGATCGATTGAAGGTTTAGGGTGGCGTGCGAGTTGTCCTCGCCGTCATGCGCCGGCGCGACGCCGGCGCGCCCAGAAGACGCGTGCGGGGTCTTCCGCGTCGCTTGGGCCGGCTCAACGGGCGCCGCCGGGCTTCCGCCCCACATGGATTGCCACGATGCCCAGCGACAGGCGCTCGAAGCGGACATCGGTGAAGCCGTGGCCGGCGATCTCCCGGGCGAGCGCCTCGGCAGACGGAAACTCGCGAACGCCCTGCAGCAGGTATCGGTAGGCCGACGCGTCGCCGCCGGTCGCCAGCCAACCCAGCGCCGGCATGCACAGCGACATGTAGGCGAGGTAGGCGCGATGCAGCGGCGCCCAGGCGATTGTCGAGGCCTCCAGCACGATCAGCCTTCCGCCGGGCTTGAGCACGCGAAAGGCCTCGCTGAGCGCGCGGCGCCGGTCGCAGATCTTCAGGCCGAGCGAGATCGAGTAAGCATCGACGCTGGCGTCGGCGATCGCGGGCATGCTCTCGGCGTCGAGCAGCCGCAGTTCGACACGATCGCGATGCGAGGCCAGGCGGCGTTCGGCGATCGCCAGCATCTTCGGGCTGATGTCGGATGCGATGACGCGCCTGTCACGCGTCGAGGCGTGGGCCAGTATGTGCTGGACGATGTGGCCTGTGCCCGTGGCGCCGTCGAGCAGCGTGTCCCAGGACTCTTCGGCGATGCACCGAGCCACGCGCCGCTTCCACAGGCGATGGATGCCCAGGCTGAAGAGATCGCACAGCACGTCATATCGCGTGGCGATGCGGCCGAAGACGTCGTCGTGGTGCGCGTCGAACGCGGCGGCGTTGTCGGTGGCGGAGCGGGACGTGACGTCCATACCGTCACGGGTCGGACGGTCGGGCCGCGCCGTAGATATCGAGGAAGGCCTCGACCGGCGCCAGCGCGGCACGGCGCTCGCCGGCATGGGCGCGCGTTGCGAACGCATGCAGCGCGATCTCGTGGGCGTTGAGGCAGGCGAGTTCCGGGCGGTCTTCTGCCGGGCCTTCCGCTTCGAGGCGCGCGTAGAGCGTCAGGTAGGGAAGCAGGGATTCGGTCATCGCCGCGACGCTCGCGGCGAAGCCGGCGGCGGCACGCTGCTCGCCGCGCGCGTGGCCGCGCTGTCTCTGCGTCTCGTCCGGGGTCGTGTCGATGCCGTGTCGTCGCATCAGCGGCACCAGACACGCGCGCGTCGTCGCCTCCAGGCGCGCCAGCGTGCGCCAGATCGCGGCCTCCTCGGGATCCGTCGCGCGCTCCGCCAGAATCAGAAAGCCGGCCTCGCCGCGCACCTCACCCTGATAGGCGGTCTCGATTTCCTCGAGATAGGTCGTTCGGTCCATGGTGGAGGCCTCGGATCTCTGCACTTCCGCCGGCATGTGTCCTGGCTCATTGCTGGCGGAAGCGGATGGCGGGGCGCGGCAGGGTCGGTTCGACTCCTACGGGGCCGGTCGGACGTGGAACATGTCGGCGCTGATCAGCCAGAGTCCGTCGACGCGCCTGAAGTACACGAGCGACTGGCCGATCGACCGGACGACCTGGCCGGAGGCTTGCTTGATCTCGGATCGCCACTGCCAGAAGACGGCGGCGCGGTCCTGGCCGATCTCCGAGCGCACATTCGTGAACGCGATGGTGTTGGCGCCGGCGCTGAAGTTCTGCGCAAAGACAGCCTTGATGGCGTTGCGGCCGGACACCGGGGGCGCGCCGGGCGGCAACAGGATGGCGTCTGCCGTGTAGAGCGCGGCGATCGCCTCCGCGTCGCCCGCCGCCGTCGCCTTGACGAACACCTCCGCGGCGTCCTTTGGCGCGGCGACGCCGGACTTGCCCATCGCCGGGGCGATCGGCCCTAGACATCCCAGAATCGCGCCTATCGCGATCGTGCTGGCAATGCGACGACTGATCGGGGCGATGCCGGTTACCATGTCCTGGACTCCTTGTGATGCGGGCGCGGGGAACGGATGAGTATCGCGCGGAATTCGACCGGGGTTGCAGTCTATCGCAGGCGCCCTTCACCTGCCCACTTCGACAGCGTCCACTGAAGGTTCTTCGCTTTCAAGGGCGCGCCGGACTGGGCCGGGGCATCGCCGCCGATTCAGTGAACTCTCCGGATTGATGTTCACGGTTCCTGTTGAACATCTCATGCCGTTAGTGAGAAATCAGAAAGATTATCGGTGGCGGGCGGTGATCGCCGTCAGTGTCGGGCTGCCTGTCGCGCGCCCAGGTATTCGTCCGCCGCGACCCAGGCGCCGTGCAGCGCGCAGCGCTCTTCCGCCAGCGGCAGGAACGCCTCGGCGATCGCGTCGGCTGTCGGCAGCCGCATCGGGTCCTCGCCGGGAAACGCCTCGGCGCGCATCTTCGTGCGCGTCGGGCCGGGGTTGATCAGGTTGACGCGCACCTTGGTGCTCGCGACCTCGGCGGCGTAGCACAGCACGAGCGATTCCAGCGCCGCCTTGGTCGCACAGTAGAGGCTCCAGTAGGGGATCGCGTGCTTCGAGGCGCCCGAGGTCACGAAGATCGCGCGGCCGGCGTCGGACAGGCGCAGCAGCGGGTCGAGCGAGCGGATCAGGCGGTAATTGGCCGTGACGTTGAGCGCCAGCGTCTTCTCGAAGAGCGGCGGGTCGATGTGACCCACGGGCGATAGCACGCCCAGCATCGCGGCGTTGCCGACCAGGATGTCGAGCTTGCCGAACTTGCCGTGCAGGGCGGCGCCCAGACGGTCGATGCCGGCGCCGTCGGCGAGGTCGAGCGGCACCAGGGTGGCCTGGCCGCCCTCGGCCTTGATCTGATCGTCGAGCGCCTCGAGCCCGCCCACGGTGCGCGCGACGGCGACGACATGCGCGCCCTCGCGGGCGAAGAGGCGGGCGACGGCCGCGCCGATGCCGCGCGACGCACCGGTGACCAGCGCCAGCTTGCCGGCGAGGCGTTTGGTCATGGGAGAAAAGCCTTACCTTCTCCCTCCGGGGAGAAGGCAGAGAGCTCTGTCATCCCGGGCGCGGCGAGGGATCCAGGAAGGCTGCCGGGATTCCTCGCTGCGCTCGGAATGACAGTCGGAAAGATCACGCCGACTCGGTCAGCAGCGAGAGCTGGCGCTCTTCCGGGCCGTCGCGGTCGTCGAGCGAGATCGGGTAGTCGCCGGTGAAGCAGGCGTCGCAGAACCGCGGGTCGGCGGGGTCGCGGCCGGCCTCGCCGACGGCGCGGTAGAGGCCGTCCATCGAGACGAAGGCCAGTGAATCGACGCCGATGAACTTGGCCATGCCGGCGACGTCGAGGCGCGAGGCCAGCAGCTTGTCACGCTCCGGCGTGTCGACGCCGTAGTAGCAGGAGTCGGTGGTCGGTGGCGCGGCGATGCGCATGTGCACCGCGCGCGCGCCGGCGGCGCGCACCATGGCGACGATCTTCACCGAGGTGGTGCCGCGCACGATCGAATCGTCAACCAGGATGACGCGCTTGCCCTCGATGGTGGCGCGGTTGGCGTTGTGCTTCAGGCGCACGCCGAGATGGCGGATGTGGTCGGCCGGCTCGATGAAGGTGCGCCCGACATAGTGGTTGCGGATGATGCCGAGCTCGAAGGGCAGGCCGGATTGCTGCGCGTAGCCCATCGCCGCTGGCACGCCCGAATCGGGCACCGGCACGACGATGTCGGCCGTAACGGGGCTTTCCTTCGCCAGCTCGGCGCCGATGCGCTTGCGTACGTCGTAGACGCCCAGTCCCTCGACGCGGCTGTCGGGGCGGGCGAAATAGATGTGCTCGAAGATGCAGAAGCGGCGCTTGGCCCTGCCGAAGGGCTTGATCGATTTCAGGCCGTCCTTGCCGGCGATGACGATCTCGCCCGGCTCGACATCGCGTACGAAGCGCGCGCCGATGATGTCGAGCCCGCAGGTCTCGGAGCTGAGGATCCAGGCGTCGTCGAGCTTGCCCAGCACCAGCGGGCGCACGCCCAGTGGATCGCGCACGCCGATCAGCCCGTCGTTGGTGAGCATCACCAGCGAATAGGCGCCCTTGACCTGGTTGAGCGCGTCGATCAGCCGATCGACCACGGTCGAGTAGTTCGACCGCGAGATCAGATGGTTGATGACCTCGGTGTCCATGGTCGACTGGAACAGGCAGCCGCGGCGCACGAGCTCCTTGCGCAGCAGGTAGGCGTTGGTGAGGTTGCCGTTATGGGCGATCGCCAGGCCGCCGAAATCGAAATCGGCGAAGATCGGCTGCACGTTGCGCAGCACCGTGTCGCCGGTCGTCGAGTAGCGGTTGTGGCCGATGGCGGCGTAGCCCTTGAGCTTGCGCATCACCTCGGGCTTGTCGAAGACCTCGCCGACCAGGCCGAGATCTCGGTGCTGGTGGAAGTGCTGGCCGTCGTAGCTGACGATGCCGGTGGCTTCCTGGCCGCGATGCTGCAGGGCGTGCAGGCCCAGCGCCGTGTGCGCGGAGGCGTCCGGCGAGCCGTAGATGCCGAAGATCGCGCACTCTTCGCGCAGCTTGTCGTCGTCGAAAGGGTTCGTACTGCGGGGAAGTCCCACCGGCACGATCGATTCTCCGCGCTGCCGCCGGTGTTGCGCCGGCGTTAAGAAGGGTGCGTCCTTATACTCCTATTGCTTGGGGGGTCCACCCGGATTCGCGGGCGTGACCGCGGGATCGGGCGGGGCGGTGGCCGGGTCCGGAGCCTTGGACGGGGTGAGACGCTGGGCCCGGGTCTTGAAGGACTCCGGCAGCTGCGGCTCGATCATCTCGGCCGCCTCCTTGACCAGCGGGAAGAGCCGGGCCTGGGCGATGATCGGCGGCAGGGTCGCCGGCTTGACGATGTAGGTATAGAGCAGGAAGCCGGTGGCCAGGACGATCACGCCGCAGACCACGCCGAAGGCCATGCCGACGACCTTGTCAGGGATGCGGATCATGCTGCCGCGCACCGCCCGGCCGATGGCGCCAGCCACCAGGGTCAGCACGATCAGCAGCACCACGAAGGTGCCCAGCAAGGTGGTGAAATAGGCGATCTGCTCGGAGGCGACGTATTTCTGCACCTCGGGCTGGAGCGACGGCGACAGCCGCCAGGAGCCGGCGCCGGCGACGATCCAGGAGCCGATGAACAGCACGGAGTGGATGAAGCCGCTCGACAGGCCCATGGCGCCAGCGAAGATCAACAGTCCGAGCGCCCCGATATCGGCGGGGGTTATGCCTAGCGAGTCCATGCCTGATCAGGTCTCGGTTTTCCGGAGGTGCCGCCGTGCCTGATGGCCGCCGGGACGAAGTCGAGCCACAAGGTCCGACAGATGGCCGATTTCGTCAACGCGGATGCTTTCGCCCGCGGCGCGGCCTGATGTCGTCGCGAGCGGGGGCAGCAGGGCGCGCTGGAAGCCCAGCTTGGCGGCTTCCTTGAGCCGGGCCTCGCGCTGGCCCACGGCGCGCACCTCGCCGCCCAGGCCGATCTCGCCGAATACCACCACATCGGAGGGCACCGGCTCGTCGGCCAGCGACGACAGGAGCGCGGCGGCGACCGCGAGGTCAGCGGCCGGCTCGTTGATGCGCAAGCCACCGGCGACGTTGAGATAGACGTCGTTGGGCCCGACCGAGACGCCGCAGCGCGCCTCCAGCACGGCGATCACCATGGCCAGCCGGCCGGAATCCCAGCCGACCACGGCGTGCCTGGGCGTGGCGAAGGAGGAGGGCGCCACCAGCGCCTGGATCTCGACCAGAAGCGGGCGCGTACCCTCGACCCCGGCGAAGACGCAGGCGCCGCTCACCGCGCCGCGGCGCTCGGCGAGGAACAGCGCCGAGGGATTGGCGACGTCGGTCAGGCCGCGATCCGACATCTCGAACACGCCGATCTCGTCGGTCGGGCCGAAGCGATTCTTGACCGCCCGCAGGATGCGGAACTGGTGCCCGCGCTCGCCCTCGAAATAGAGCACGGTGTCGACCATGTGCTCGAGCACGCGCGGACCGGCGATCGCGCCCTCTTTGGTCACATGCCCCACCAGCAGCACCGTGACGCCGCGCCGCTTGGCCAGCTCGATCAGCGCCTGCGCGGATGAACGCACCTGGGTGACCGTGCCCGGGCTGGAATCGACCGTGTCCAGATGCATGGTCTGGATCGAGTCGATCACCGCCACCTGCGGGCCATCGCGTGCTTCGAGCGTGGCGACGATGTCGCGCACCGAGGTGGCGGCCGCCAGCAGCACCGGCGCCTCGGCCAGGCCGAGCCGCGCGGCGCGCAGCCTGACCTGGTCCATCGCCTCCTCGCCAGAGAAATAGGCGCAGCTCACGCCGCCCTTGGCCAACGCCGCCGCCGCCTGCAGCAGCAGGGTCGACTTGCCGATGCCTGGATCGCCGCCGATCAGCAGCGCCGATCCCGCCACCAATCCACCGCCACACACGCGGTCGAACTCGCCGATTCCCGTGACGTGCCGCGGCGGCTGCGGCGAGGAACCGGTCAGCGCCGCGAACTCGATCTTCCTTCCCTTGCCACCGCCACCGCGCGCCAGCGGCGAGCCTGCGGCGGCGCCCGACGGCGCTTCCTCGACGATCGAGTTCCACGCCCCGCACGACTCACACTTGCCCGCCCACTTCGCCGTGACAGCGCCGCAGGACTGGCATACGAAAGAGCGCAGGGGTTTGGCCATCGCCTCAGTCTATCTCTGGGGGCGCGCCACTCCAGTGGCGCGTCGACGAAAAATCGCGCCACTGGAGTGGCGCGCCACGACCATTCAACCCTTCGTCACCTGCATCCGGATCGGCCCTTCGGCGCGGCCGTGGATGAACTGGTCGACATGGGCGTCGCCGGAGTGGTCGATGTCGGCGACCGGTCCCTGCCAGATCAGGCGACCCTCGTAGAGCATGGCGATGCGGTCGCCGATCTTGCGCGCGCTCGCCATGTCGTGGGTGATCGAGATGGTCGAGGCACCGAGCTGCTTCACGCACTGCACGATCAGCTCGTTGATCACGTCGGACATGATCGGATCGAGCCCGGTGGTCGGCTCGTCGAAGAAGATGATCTCCGGCTCGCGCGCGATGGCGCGCGCCAGCGCCACGCGCTTCTGCATGCCACCCGACAGCTCGGCCGGCCTGAGCTCGCCGACATCGGGCGTCAGCCCGACAGCGCCCAGCTTGGCCAGCGCGATCTCCTTGGCCTCGGCCTCCGGGATGTGGTCGCTCTGGATCGGACCGAAGGCGACGTTCTCCCAGACCTTCAGCGAATCGAACAGCGCGCCGCCCTGGAACAGCATGCCGAACTTGCGCATGACGCGCGCGCGGTCGGCGCGCGACAGCCCCACCGTCTCCTCGCCGTCGATGCGGATCGACCCGGAATCGGGCTCGATGAGGCCCAGAATGCATTTCAGCAGCACCGACTTGCCAGAGCCCGAGCCGCCGATGACGACCAGCGACTGGCCGACGCCGACCTCGACATCGATGCCGTCGAGCACCTTCTTGCGACCGAAGGATTTGCGCAGTCCGCGGATGACGATACGGGGGGCGGCCATGATCAGCGGGCGAAGAACAGCTCGGTGATGAGGTAGTTGGCGGTCAGGATCAGGATCGAGGCCGAGACCACGGCGTTGGTGGTCGCAGTACCCACGCCCTGCGCGCCGCCACGCGAATTGTAGCCGTGATAGCAGCCCATCAGGGCGATCAGGAAGCCGAACACCGCAGCCTTCACCAGACCGGAGACGACGTCCATGACCTGCAGGAAGTCGGTGGTGTTGCGCAGGTAGCTCTGCTCGTTGAAGTCCAGCTTGTAGACACCCACCAGGTAGCCGCCGAGGATGCCGATGGCGTCGGCCACCAGCACCAGCAGCGGCAGGGTCACCACCGCGGCGATGATGCGCGGTGCCACCAGGTACTTGAAAGGCTCGGTCGACAGTGTGGTGAGCGCGTCGATCTGCTCGGTGACCCGCATGGTGCCGAGCTCGGCGGCTATCGCCGCGCCGACGCGGCCGGCGACCATCAGACCAGCCAGCACCGGGCCCAGCTCGCGGGTGAGCGAGACGACGACAACGTTGGGAATCGCGCTCTCGGCCGAGAAGCGCGCGAAGCCGGTATAGCTCTGCAGCGCCAGCACCATGCCGGTGAAGATCGCCGTCAGCCCGACCACCGGCAGCGAGTAGTAGCCGATCTCCAGCATCTGCCGGAGGATCTGCCGGCGGTAGATCGGCGGCTCGAAGCAATGCAGGATGCCGCGCGTGGCGAAGGCCGTCACAGCGCCGGTCAGCGCCAGGAAGGACAGCGTCATGCGGCCCAGAACGGTGACCAGCGGCACGTTCACGAGGCGGCCCCGCTGTAGATGCGGTGATAGCGCTGACCCAGGCTGGTCAGGATCTCGTAGCCGTTGGTGCGCGCGTTTGCCGCCACCGCGTCAGGTGGCATGTTGGGCCCGATCAGCTCGACGAAGGCGCCGGGAACCGCGAGCCCCTCGGGCAGGTCGGTAACATCGATTGTCAGGAGATCCATCGAGACTCGTCCGACGACTTTCGCCTTGTGACCTTCGACCGCGACTTCACCACGATTGCCCAACGCGCGCATGTAGCCATCGGCGTATCCGGCGGCCACGACGGCGATGCGTGTCGGCCGTCCCGACCGCCAGTCGTGGTTATAGCCAACGCCGGCCATGGCTTCAATTTGCCGGACCTGCAGGATGCGCGCCATCAGCGCCACGGTCGGCCGCATCGGATTGGCGGCGTCGGGCGTCGGGTTGATGCCATAGAGCGCCGCGCCCGGGCGCATCAGGTCGAAATGGTAGTCGGGCCCGAGGAAGACACCGGAGGAATTGGCCAGCGAGACCGGCGCGCCGGGCATGCGCCCGACGAACTGCCGGAAGCGCTCGAGCTGGGCGCGGTTGATCGTGTCGGCCGGCCGTTCCGAGGATACCAGGTGGCTCATCAGCAGCGCCAGGCGCAGGCCGCGCAGGCGCATGCGGTCGTTGGCCAGCAGCATCGCCTCGTCGGGATTGAGGCCCAGCCGGTTCATGCCGGTGTCGAGATGGATCACCGCGTCGAGCGGCTGCACGACGCGCTGGGCGCAGGAACGCCACGCCGAGACCTGGCCGAGATCGTTGAGCGCCGGCACCAGGCGGTGCTCGACCAGATCGGCATCGGTGCCCGGCAGCAGGCCGTTGAGTACGCAGATCCAGGCCTCGGGCAGGGCCGCGCGCAGCGCGATGCCTTCGTCGATATGGGCGACGAAGAAGGATCGGCAGCCCTCGGCCCACAGCCTGCGGCCGACCTGGGCGGCGCCCAGCCCATAGGCGTCGGCCTTGAGCACGGCGGCGCATTCCACCGGCTTGCCCTGGGCGCGCCCGAGATCACGCAGCAGGTGCCAATTGGCGGCCACCGCGTCGAGATCGACGGTCAGGATCGCGCCGGCGCGGCGGGACTCGGGGGACAGGGACATCAGGTCGAACGTATGCGGGAAGAGAGGCGTGACGTCTACCTTCCCCCGCTGGCGGGGGAAGGCAAGAGTCATCGACGCCCCGCGATCGCCTGTTCGGCGGCGGTTGCGGCCTGGTCGAACTGCTCCTCCAGCCAGGCGTTGGCGCCGCGCAGGCCGGCCGCGACGGAGCGCGCCCACGCGACATACTCGAGCTGGCGCGACAAGGGCCACTCGGCCGGCGGGCTGCTCGCCAGCGCGCGCAGATTCGACGTCTTGTCGGCGAGCTTGAGCTGCTTGGCGCGCGGCGATTTGTGCGGGGCGTGCAGCGCCTGCAGCCGCTTGCGCTCGGCCTTGGGCAGCGACTTGTCGTCGGTGACCTCGGCCACGAGATCGGCGACGCCGGGGCCGAAGATCGCCGCGACCTCGGCATGGGTGGCGCCGGTGTCCTCGATCGTGTCGTGCAGCAGGCCGCCGATCACCAGCTCGATGTCGCGGCCGCCGCAGGCACGCGCCAGCATTTCAGCGACCTCGATGACGTGGTTGACGTAGGGCTCGCCGGCCTCACCCTTACGCAGCTGGCCGGTGTGCTTCTCGGCGGCGAACGCCGCGGCGCGTGCCAGTCTCTCCACGTCGCTCGCCACCCGTCTGGCCCTCCTATTCCTGCATGCTGCCGTAGCTGTCGTCGGCCGACAGGTTGCCGAACTTGGTGAACTCGCCCTCGAAGCTCAGGCGCACGATGCCGGTCGGTCCGTGGCGCTGCTTGGCGACGATCACCTCGGCCTTGCCGTAGGACTGCTCGCATCGCTGCTTCCAGGCGTCGTGGCGGTCGTTGAAGCGCTCATCGCTTTCCTCGCCCCGGCGCGTCGGCTCGGAGCGGGAAAGGTAATACTCCTCGCGGAAGACGAACATCACCACGTCGGCGTCCTGCTCGATCGATCCCGATTCACGCAGATCGGCGAGCTGCGGCCGCTTGTCCTCGCGCTGCTCGACGGCGCGACTGAGCTGCGACAGCGCCACGACGGGCACGTCGAGCTCCTTGGCCAGTGTTTTCAGGCCGCGGGTGATTTCCGAGATCTCCTGCACCCGATTGGTGTCGCGGCCGCGGCCGGCGCCCTGCAGCAGCTGCAGATAGTCGACGACGATCATGCCCAGCCCGTGCTGGCGCTTCAGGCGGCGCGCGCGGGTACGCAGCGCCTGCACCGTCAGGCCCGGCGTATCGTCGATGAACAGCGGGACCATCTGCAGCTCGCGGCTGCGGGTCAGCACGCTGTTGAAGTCGTGCGCGTTGAGCTCGCCGCGGCGGATCTTCTCCGAGCTGACCATCGCCTGTTCGGCGAGGATGCGGGTGGCGAGCTGCTCGGCCGACATTTCCAGCGAGAAGAAGCCGACCACCGCGCCGTCGACCGCCTGGGCGCGGCCGTCCGCGTCGAATTCCTCCCGATACTGCTTGGCGGCGTGGAAGGCGATGTTGGTCGCCAGCGCCGTCTTGCCCATCGAGGGTCGGCCGGCGAGCACGATCAGGTCGGATTTGTGCAGGCCGCCCAGCAGCTGGTCGAGCGCACCCAGCCCGGAGGCGACGCCGGTCAATCCGCCCTCGCGCTTGTAGGCGGATTCCGCCATCTCCACGGCCTCGGCCAACGCCGAGCCGAACGGCTTGAAGCCGCCCTCGATCTGGCCGGCGGTGGCCAGGTCGTAGAGTTTCTTTTCGGCCTGCTCGATCTGGCTTGTCGCCGGCTCCTCGACATCGGGCGCGAAGGCGCCGTTGACCATGGTCTCGCCGACATCGATCAGCTGGCGGCGCAGGAAGAGGTCGTGGATCTGTCGGCCATAGTCGCCGGCGTCGATGATGCTGATCGCCGCGCCGGCAAGCCGGGCGAGATAGGCCGCGCCGCCGGCCTGCTGCAACACCTCCTCGCGCTCGAAGAACGGCTTGAGCGTCACCGGCGTGGCCACCTGGTTGCGCTCGATCAGCCGGGCGGCGGCCTCGAAGATGCGCCCGTGCAGCGGATCGGCGAAGTGCTCGGGCTTCAGGAAGTCGGAAACCCTGTTGTAGGCGAAATTGTTGACCAGGATCGCGCCCAGCAGTGCCTGTTCCGCCTCGAAATTGTGCGGCGGCTCTCGGAAGCGCTGGTCGCCGCTGCCGGGAAGAGGGGTGACGTTGGATGTTTCAGCCATCGGCGGACCCTAACGCCGCCGCGCGGCGCTGGCATGAATGAAATGCGCGTGGACAAATCATCCCGTGCAACAGGCGCATAAGCCCGCCCCCGGCCCCGGAATGTTCCGGTTGACTACTCCGCCGCCACCGAAAGTCGCGCCCCGCGTTCGCCGTCGAACATGTAGTCGCGCGTCTGCGGTACCGAGGCCGCATGCCGCGTCAGCTGTATCTGGAAGACCATTTGGCCCATGCGCCTGAAGCTCATCTCGGCGGCGGCAAGGTAGAACTCCCACATGCGGCAGAAGCGGTCGTCGAAGCCTGCCATCGCCTTCACCCGCTCGCGATTGGCCATGAAGCGCTCGCGCCAGTGCCTCAAGGTCTCGGCGTAGTGCAGGCGCAGGATCTCGATATCGGTGACGTGGAGCCCGACATGCTCGATCGCGCGCAGCACCTCCGACAGCGAGGGCGTGTAGCCGCCGGGGAAGATGTACTTGCGCATCCAAGGGTTCTGCGTGCCTGGCGGCCCCATGGTGCCGATCGAGTGCAGCAGCATCACGCCGTCCTCGGCAAGCAGCGCCTTCACCTTGGTGAAGAATTCCCGGTAATGCGGCACGCCGACATGCTCGAACATGCCGACCGAGACGATGCGGTCGTAGATGCCGCCCTCTTTCCGGTAGTCGAGCAGCTTGAAGCGCACGCGATCGGCCATGCCGGCTTCCAGCGCGCGCCGGCTCGAGGCGGCGTGCTGCTCGACCGAGAGCGTGACGCCGGTGACGTCAGCGCCGGCGTCGCGGCCGATCTGCAGGGCGAGCCCGCCCCAGCCCGAGCCGATATCGAGCACCTTGTGTCGGGGCTCGATCAGCAGCTTGGCGATGATGTGCGCCTTCTTCGCGGCCTGCGCCTGCTCCAGCGTGTCCTGCGGTGTGCGGAAATAGGCGCAGGAGTATTGCCGGTCAGCGTCGAGGAATGTGTCGTAGAGCGCGCCGTTGAGATCGTAGTGGTGCGCGACGTTGCGCTGCGCGCGGCCGACCGGGTTGTACTGCCCGATCAGGCGCACGATGCGCTCGAAGACCATTTTCACCGAGACCAGCGGATGCGCTTCGAGATCGGCCATGTTGAGGCCGAGCAGGTCGAGGAAATCGTAGAGGCGCCCATCGTCGACCGTCAGCGTGCCATCCATGTAGGCCTCGCCGACGCGCAGGCGCGGATTGAGCGCCAGCGTGCGGTGCACCGAGCGGTCGTGCAGCCGAACCGTCACGTCGGGACCCGGCACGCCGCTGTCGATGCGGTGCAGGACGCCCGTGGCGTCGATGACGCTCATCGAGCCGGTCCGGATCAGTCGTCGCAAGCCTTTCGCCAGGAGCATGATCGTCCTCGCGCTTGGCGGCCCGCCCCTTCCTCCGATCCGGCCCGCCGCTGGTGTGATCGTAGATTTAGGAACCGGATCAAGGCGTTGTAAAGGGGGCGGCAGCAACTTCCCTGGGCGGGCGCGGCGGCGAGCGGGGGACGTAGCGGGCCAGCTCCACCGGCTGCCCGGTGGCTTCGGCCACCAACGCCGCCGTCGCGCGCTCGATCTCGTCCTCCAGCCGGGCCATGAAGGCGTCCTTGTCCGGCGAGGGCGGAATCGGCGGCAGGAACTGGATCGCCGCACGACCCGGGCGCTTCCAGAACTGCCAGCGGCTCCACAGCAGGCCGACGCTCAGCGCCACCGGCGTCACCGGCAGGTTGAGATCGCGCGACAGGTAGTAGATGCCGGTGCGATAGCGCTCCTTCTGGCCGATCGGCATCAGATGGCCCTCGGGATAGATCGCGATGATCCGGCCGTTGTCGAAGGCGCGGCGGCAGAAATGCGCCAGGTTGCGCCGTTCGCGCTCGCCGCCGCAGGTATCGACGCGCACCATCTGCAGGCGATAGAGGATCGGCCCGATCAGCGGCCAGGAGAACAGCTCCTTCATCGCCACGAAGGCGATGTCCTTGACCAGGGCGGCGAGCAGGATGCCGTCGCATTCGCTCTGGTGCTTGCTGGCGATCAGCGCGGGGCCCTTGGCCGGCAGGTGCTCGCGGCCGCGCACGTCGATTTGCATGCCGCCGAAAGCGCGCATGCCCCAGACCACGGCACGCGCCCAATGCAGCATGATGAAGCGCAGCGGGTCGCGCAGCGGCAGGATCAGCAGGACTGTGCAGGCGAGGGCCGCGCTGATCGTCAGCGACCAGTAGTAGACGTTGAAAGCGATCGCCCGAAGCCACCGCATGTTCATCTCCCGCGTCGAAATCGACGCTGGTGGGGATTATATTGAACGATGTTCAAAATAGCAAGCCCTGTGACGGAAAATCCAGATGCGGAGGCCGATCGCATGCGGTCATACTAGCGATTGTGTCCGCCGACCAGAGTCACCCCGCCACCCCGCCCGGTCCGTCCACCTTGCTGGTGGCGATCATCTTTCTCGCCTGCGCCGGCGTCTCGATGGTGGCGGGCAATCTGCAGGGCGTGTTCGACGGCAAGCTGATCGACACCGATTCCTACGCCCGGGTAAGCCGGATCGAGGCCATGCTCGAGGCCGGCCGGGCCCTGCACCATACACCGCGCGACAACAGCGGCTTGGATATACCGCTGCACTGGACGCATCTGCTCGACGGCCTGATCCTGCTGCTGTCCTTGCCGCTGCGGCTGTTCTTCCCGCTGGGCGAGGCGTTGCGGCTGGCCGGGGCGGCGGTCGGGCCAGTGACCTCTGTGCTGGTCGCGCTGGCCGCTTTTCAGGCGGTACGCCTGGTGGCGGGCAGCCACCGGCACGCGATCACGGCCGCGGTGCTGGCCGCGCTGGCGCCGGGCATCGTCGCCTACGGCGCCTTCGGCCGCGCCGACCATCACGTCCTGTTGGCGGCCATCGCCGTGATCATGCCGGCGCTGGCGTATGTCGCGGGCGCCGGCGGTCGTGGTCTGGCGCCGGCGGTCGTCGCCGGCGCGCTGGGCGGGCTCGGCGAGTGGCTGAGCCCGGAGGCGCTGCCGTTCCTGCTGTTTGCCTGGGGTGTCGCTGCGCTGCGCGACGTCGAGGCGGATCGGCGCGTCGGATCGCGCGCGCTGGCGCTGGCGGCGGGGCATCTTGCCGTGCTGGCGCTGGCGTTGGCGATCGATCCGCCGGCCAACGGCCGTCTTGCGGTGGAGGTCGACCGGCTGTCGCTGCCCTATGTCGAGCTGGGCGCCGGGATGCTCGTGATTCCGCTGATCCTGCGTCGTCTGGCGCCGGGTGTCGCCTCGCCGTGGCTCGCTTCCATCCTCGCCGGCGCGATCCTCGCCGTGCCGCTGGTCGCCTGGGTGGTGCGTTACCCCGGCGTGCTCAAGGGGACAGGCGGCATCTTCTCGGCCGAGGCCATCCAGCGGGTCTGGCAATACGTTGCCGAGATGCAGCCGATCGGCTCGGTGCAGAACATCGGGCTGATGATCGCGCTGCCGGCGCTGGTGCTCGTGGCGTCGACGGGCGCGCTACTGTGGCGCGGGCGAACGCCGATGGCGCTGCTGGTAGCCGTCTTCGCCGCCTTCCTGCTCTACATCGGGATCAAGCATGTGCGCTTCGCGATGTACCCCCAGCTCGCCGCGGTCGTCGCGCTGGGCGTGGTGATCGAGATCGCCACGCGCGGCGAGGGGGCTCGCGCCTGGCGTCTGGCGTTGGTGACGGCGTGGCTCGGCCTGCTGGTCGGCCCCTACGCGCTGTCCTCGGCGCTGCCCTCGGACGGGACCGCGGAACGGCAAGGCGGCTCCTGCGATCCGCGGCCGTTGCGCCAGGAACTCCAGCCGTTGGCTGGTCGGATCGTGCTGACGCCGTTCAGCGACGCGCCGGAGGTCCTCTACTTCTCGCGTGCAATCATGGTGGCCGGCCCCTATCACCGCGCCGAGAAGCTGATCATCCGCAGCATGGACGCCTTCGACGAGACCAGGTTCGCCGGCGCCGCCGCGCCGGCCAGCTTCAGCGCAACCAAGGCCACGTCGGTGCTGGTCTGCGTCAAGGATCGGGCGAAGCCGGGAACGCTCTGGGCCGCCCTGAAAGAAGGACGGCCGCCCGACTGGCTGGTCGAGCGGCCGTTGGATCCCAAGTCGGGATATCGGCTTTACGTGGTGCGCTGACGCCTTAGCGCCGCGCTACTCCGCCGGCGCCATCCGTGTCGGCACCAGGCGGCCGGAGTCGAGCGCCAGCGAACGGTCCTCGCCGGCCTCATGGTACTCGGCGTCCTGGTTAACCTGCCAGACGTCCCACTTGCGGTGGCCGGCCAGGATGTTTTCAGCCGCCAGCAGCGCCGTCATCATGGCGTGGTCCTGGTTGTTGTACTTGTGCATGCCGTTGCGGCCGACGAGATGCAGGCCGGGCATGTCCTTCTCGATCCACTGGCGCACGACCTGGACGTTGTCCTGGTAGTGATCGTCGTAGACCGGATAAGCCTTGGGCTGGCGGATGACGTGGCCGTCGACCATGTCCTCGTCGGCGGCGAGGCCCAGATGCACCAGCTCCTTGCGCGCCAGCGCGACGAGGTCCTCGTCCTTTGCCGTCCACAGATCGTCGCCCTCGAAGCAGAAGTATTCCAGGCCGTAGCAGTTCAGCGTCGGGTCAGGCACCAGGTCGGGCGACCACGACTTGAAGTTCTGGATGCGGCCGACCTTCACGCCCGGCTCGTGGATGTAGATCCAATTGTCGTCGAAACGGCCCTTGTCCTTGACGACCAGCGCCACGGTGATGAAGTCGCGGTAGCGCAGCGCGCGTGCGGCCTTCAGGACCTCGGGCGGCGGGGCGGGCCGCAGATACTCGGCGAGATCGGCGATGGCGGCGCTGGAGACGACGTTGTCGGCGTCGTGGCGGTGCTCGCCGCCGACGGCGTCCCGCGACGTCACCGTCCAGCGGCCGGTAGCCGCGTCGCGCGACAGGCCGACCACGTCGCGGCCGCGATGGACCTGGTTGCCGTGACGCTCGACATGGGCGGCGGCAGCCTCCCACATCTGGCCAGGTCCGAGGCGGGGGTAGCGGAAGCTGTCGATCAGCGTCTTGATCGTGGCTTCCTTCGACTTCGGCTTGCGCGGGAACAGCGCGTTCATCACGGCGGTGCCCAGCGACAGGCCCTTGATGCGCTGCGCCGCCCAGTCGGCCGAGATCTCCGTGCACTTCATGCCCCACACCTTCTCGGTGTAGGTCTTGACGAAGATGCCGAACAGGCGCTGGCCGAACTGGTTGGTGACCCAGTCCTGGAAGCTCTTGGGCTTGGCGATCGGCATCAGCTTGGCCTTGCCGTAAGAGGCCATGCACAGGATCGACTCGACGATGCCCAGCTTCATCAGCGCGTCGAAGGCCTTGAGCGGATAGTCGAACAGCTTGCGCTGATAGAAGATGCGCGACTTGCGCGGGCGGTCGACGAACTGGTCGCCGAGGATCTCGTCCCACAGCGCCTCGACCTCGCGCGACTTCGAGAAGAAGCGGTGGCCGCCGATGTCGAAGCGGAACCCCTTGTAGCTCTCAGTCCTGGAGATGCCGCCGACATTGACGGGGTCGCGCTCCAGCACGGTCACCCGGGCGCCCGCCTTGGACAGATGGTAGGCGGCGGTCAGGCCGGCCGGGCCGGCGCCGATGCAGACGGTCGAAGGCTTGGGGGTGGTCATCGCTTGGGGGGCTCTCAGCGGGAGAAGAGACGCATCAGCCGGCCGCGCAGGCCGACGTTGAAGGAGAACGCGCTGTGCGCGGCGAAGGAGTAGAAGGTGACCAGGCCGGTCGCCATGACGTGAGCGATGAAGCTGGTCTCCAGTGCGACGCCGGCGATGCGCAGCGGCGCGGTCACCCCGATCCAGCTGGCCAGCGCGACCAGGCTCGGCGCGATCAGCGCGGTAAGCGCCACGCCGCCGATGGCGACAACGATGAAGGTGCGCAGTTGCGCGCCGGCCGAGCGGCCCTGGAAGCTGAAGTTGAAAGCATAGTTCAGGCCGAAATTTACCAGCAGCCCGCTGGCCGACCCGACCGCGACCGCCAGCCAGTAGGGCACCACGGCGGCTATCCCGGGCACCGAGTACAGCGTCGTGCCCACGCCGATATTCACCAGCGCCGCCAGGCCGCCGAAGACGATGAAGGTCGCGAAGCGGCGCGAGACGAACAGCTTCAGCGACGCCTGAAGCAGGCTCGCGAGATGGTCGAGCGGGGAGGCCGCGGTCCGGCCGGAAGGGGGATAGGCGATCGCGGCGGAAACCGCCGAATCGGCCGGGGCGAGGGACATTGAAATAAAGCCTAGACTATGAATTAACAATAGTTTCAGCAGGATATGTATCAAAATTGAACTTTGATGGCAACAAGTTCCCGAGCCCGCGGTGTCTCCTCGGGATCAACCGGATCGGGCCAGCCGGACGAAGTCGCCAACCGACAGCTCCTCGGCGCGCGCCGTCGGCGACAGATGAAGCCGGCTCAGGACGGCGTCGGGATCGTCGAACGCGCCTTTGAGGCTGCCGCGCAGCATCTTGCGGCGCTGGCCGAAGGCGGCGGCCGTCACCGCCTCCAGGCGGGAGAGGTCGCCGATGACCTCGGTTCGCGGCCGCAGGCGCACCACGCTGGACACGACCTTGGGCGGCGGCACGAAGGCGGAGGCGGCGATGTCGAACAACGGTGTGACCTCGCACACATGCTGGGTCAGGACGGACAGGCGCCCATAGGCCTTGGAGCGGGGCTGGGCGGCCAGACGCTCGACGACTTCCTTCTGGAACATCAGGGTGAGGGACTCGAAGGCGCGTGCCTGGCGCAGCCAGCGGATCAGCAGGGGGGTGGCCACGTTGTAGGGCAGGTTGGCGACGACGCGCCGCGGCGCCTCGCCCAGCCGGGCCAGGTCGATCGCCAGGGCGTCACCCTCGCGCACCTCCAGCCTGTCGGGAAAGGCCGCCGCGAGGTCGGCCAAGGCGGCGACGGCGCGACGGTCGCGCTCGACGGCCACCACGCGATGCGCGCCCGCCCGCAGCAGCGAGCGGGTCAGGCCGCCCGGCCCGGGGCCGACCTCGATGGTCGTGCCGGTGGACAGATCGCCGGCCGCCCGCGCGATGCGGTCGGTGAGATTGCCGTCGAGCAGGAAGTGCTGGCCCAACGCCTTGCGCGCCGCGAGCTCGTGGCGGGCGATCACTTCGCGCAGCGGCGGCAGGGCCGCCAGTGGGTCGTCAGGCACGGCGTCGGCGCGCCATGTCGGCCGCCATGTCGAGCGCGGCCAGGAAGCTGGTGGGCTCGGCGCGCCCGGTGCCGGCGATGTCGAGCGCCGTGCCGTGGTCGGGCGAGGTGCGGATGAAGGGCAGGCCGAGCGTGATGTTGACGCCGCCGTCGAAGTCGATGGTCTTGATCGGGATCAGCGCCTGGTCGTGATACATGCACAGCGCCACGTCGTAGGTGGCGCGCGCCCGGGCGTGGAACATGGTGTCCGGCGGCAGCGGCCCGCGCACGTCCACGCCTTCGGCGCGCAGGCGCTCGATGGCGGGTTTGACGATGCGCAGCTCCTCGTCGCCCATCGTCCCGTCCTCGCCGGCGTGCGGGTTCAGCCCGGCCACGGCCAGCCGCGGCGCGGCCAAGGCCAGGTCGCGGCGCAAGCCGGCCACGGTGACGCGCGCCGCCTCGACGATCAGCTCGGCGCTCAGCAGCTCGAGCGCGCGGCGCAGCGAGACATGGATGGTCACCGGCACGACTCGCAGCGCGGGGCACGCCAGCATCATCACGACGGAGGCCGGCCGGCCGGCCTCGCCGCCCAGCTCGGCCAGGTACTCGGTGTGGCCGGGGTGACGGAAGCCGCCATCCTGCAGCACCTTCTTCTGCACCGGGTTGGTCACCAGTGCCGCCGCCGCGCCGTCGCGCGCCAAGCGCGCCGCGCGGGTGATGCTGTCGATCGCCGGCCGCGCGTTGCGCGCGTCGGGCCGGCCCGGCTCGGACGGAACCGCGAGCGGCTGCGGCAGAACGGGCAGGGCGTTCGGGAAGATCGCCGCCGCCTCGGCCGGCGTCGCGATCGGCTTGATCGCGACATCGAGCCCCAGAAGCCGCGCCGTCGCGGCCAGTCGCTCGGGATCGTCGACGGCGAAGAACGGTGTCGCGCCGGGCGCCGCGCGCCGCGCGCGCCAGGCCTTGAGGGTCAATTCGCCGCCGATGCCCGCCGGCTCGCCCATGGTGACGGCGACGGGCGCGGTCGTGGCCATGAACTATACGCGCACGTCGATGATCGCGGCGCGTCGCAGATCGCGCATGTAGCGGCGCGCCGCGCCCTCGAGCTTGCCGCTGAGGATCTGCTGCTGGATGGCGTCGCGGCTGGGCAGGCCGCCGTCACCCTCCTTGCTGCAGACCGCGATGATCTGGATCGAACCCTGCAGCGCGAAGGGGCCGATGGCCCGGCCGATCGGCGCCGCGATGACCTGCTGGGCGACGTTGGGCGGCAGATCGCCGACGCGCAGCTTGTCGACGTCGCTGGTGGTGGCGCCGCGCGTGCGCGCCGCGGCGGCGCGCAGATCGGCGCACTTGGTGACCTGGGCCATGATCCGCTCCGCCTCGCCCTTGGCGCGGGCGATCTCGTCCTGGTTGGCGTTCTGCGGCAGCGGCAGCAGCAGCTGCGCGACGTTGACGCGGATCTCGGCCGGATTGGCGCTCGCGGCGGCGCCGAAGGTGCGCCGGTCGATCAGCGCCATGATGTGCCAGCCGCTGGCCGAGCGCACCGGCTGCTCGGTCACCCGGCCGGGTTGCAGCTTGGCGATCGCTGCCTCCAGCGCGGGATCGAGCTGGCCGGGCAGCACCCAGCCGAGGTCGCCGCCGGTGCCCGCCGAGGCAGCCTGCGAGAACTGCTGGGCCATCACCGCGAAGGGCGTGCCGACGCGGATCTGCTCGAGGATGCGCTGGGCGTTGCGCAGGACCTCGTCGGCCTGGTCGGGTCGGTCGACGGCGAGGAAGATCTCGGCGACGCGGTTCTCCGACTTGCCGACATTGCGCCTGAGCTGGTTCAGCACCTCGTCGATCTCGGAGTCCGTGACGTCGATCGTGCCACGTACCTTGCGCCGCACCAGCTTGGCCCACACGACGTTGGCCTCGATCTGGCTGATCAGAACCGACATCTCGATGCCGGAGCCGCGCAGCGCCTGCTCGATGCCGCCCGGCGGCATGCGGTTGGCCTGCTCGAGCTGCTGGACGCGCTCGCGGATCTCGCTCGGCGTCGCCTTGATCTGCGAGCGCAGGCCTTCGTCGAGCTGGATGCGCTCGTCGATCATCTGACGCAGCACCTGGCGCTGCACCTGGGCGCGGTTGGCCGGCGTGTCGGCCATGCGCGAGGACAGCATGGTGAGCTTGATGCGCTGACCCAGCTCGTACTGGGTGATGCCCTGCGAATTGACGTTGGCGATGATGCGATAGGAGTCCTGGGCGGGTACCGCCGTCGGCAGGGCGCAGAGGCCCGCCATCACGGCCAGAAGCGTCAGCAGTCTCGGCAAGCGCACCATGCACCTCGGTCGTCAGCGGTTCAGTCCGCGCGAATACTATACCCTTTGGCGGCCCGGCCCGCCACGCGGCGTGGTCACGGGCGACCGGTCGGGCAGCCCTTTACCCGGCCGCGCGGCGCGTGCCAAGGTGCGCCGCATTCCATCATTGCCGTCGTTCGGGGAGCATCATGCAGATCGCCTTCGTTGAGTCCGCGCCATCGTCGCCCGGTGGGCTCGCCGTCTTCGCCGCACCCGAGCGCAAGCTGCTGCCGCAGGCCGCGGCGACCGACAAGGCTGTCGGTGGCGCGATCGCCGCCGCCATGGCCGGCGGTCGTTTCACCGGCAAACAGGGCCAGATCATGGCGCTGCTGGCGCCAAGGGGCGTTTCGGCCACGCGCGTCGCCGTCGCCGGCCTGGGCGAGGGCAAGGACTTGCGGCCGCGCACCGTCGAGGGTGTCGGCGGCGCGCTGCTGGCCGACGCCAACGGGGCGGCGCAGAAGAAACTCACCCTGTTGGTCGACGCGCCCCCGGGCTCCAAGCTGAAGGTCGAGGAGATCGCCGCGCGCCTGGCGATGGGCGCGCTGCTGCGCTCCTACCGCTTCGACAAGTACCGCACCAAGGAGAAGCCCGAGGCCAAGCCGACGGTGGCCGGGCTCACCGTGGTGACGAAGAACGCCGCCCAGGCGCGCAAGCTGTTCGCCGGGCTGAAGGCGGTGGCCGACGGCGTGTTCCTGACGCGCGACCTGGTGAGCGAGCCGCCCAACGTGCTCTATCCCGCGAGCTTCGCGCAGCGCTGCCGACAGCTGACCAAGCTCGGCGTCAAGGTCGAGGTGCTGGGCGAGGCGGCGATGCGCAAGCTCGGCATGGGCTCGCTGCTGGGCGTCGGCCAGGGCAGCGCGCGCGAGTCGCAGATGGTGGTGATGCGCTGGGAGGGCGGCAAGCGGGGCGACAAGCCGCTCGCCATCATCGGCAAGGGCGTGTGCTTCGATACCGGTGGCATCTCGCTGAAGCCGGCCGGCGGCATGGAAGACATGAAGTGGGACATGGGCGGCGCCGGCGCCGTCACCGGCGCGATGATGGCGCTGGCCGGGCGCAAGGCGAAAGCCAACGTCGTCGGCCTGATCGGGTTGGTCGAGAACATGCCCGACGGCAACGCGCAGCGGCCGGGCGACGTCGTGACCTCGATGTCGGGCCAGACCATCGAGGTCATCAACACCGACGCCGAAGGCCGCCTCGTGCTGTGCGACGTGATGACGTACGCGCAGAAGAACTTCGCGCCCCGGGCGATGATCGAGTTCTCGACCTTGACCGGCGCGATCATCATCGCGCTCGGCCACGAGCGCGCGGGGCTTTTCTGCAACAACACGGATTTCTCCAACAAGCTGCGCGACGCCGGCGCCAAGGTCGGCGAGAAGCTGTGGCGCATGCCGCTGGGCGACGCCTACGATAAGCTCTTGACCTCCGATATCGCCGACATGCGCAATGTCGGCACCGGCCGCGACGCCGGCTCGATCAGCGCCGCGCAGTTCCTCAAGCGCTTCGTCGAGAACGACCGGCCCTGGGCGCATATCGATATCGCCGGCACGGCGTGGTCGAGCAAGGGCGACGACACCACGCCCAAGGGCGCCACGGCCTATGGCGTGCGCCTGGTCGACCAGTACGTCGCCGACAATCTGGAGAGCTGATCGCTGAGCGACGTCCGCTTCTATCACCTCACGCGCGGCGGCATCGAGGACGTGCTGCCGCGCCTGCTCGAACGCACCTTGCAGGCGGGCAAGCGCGCGGTGGTGCTGCTGGGCTCGGCCGAGCGCGTCGAGGCGCTCAACGCGCATCTGTGGACCTACGATCCCGACAGCTTCCTGGCGCACGGCGCGGCGCGCGACGGCAACGCCGAGCGCCAGCCGGTGTGGCTGACCCATGTCGAGGAGAATCCCAACGGCGCGCGGTTCCTCTTCGTCGCCGACGGCGCGCGCGCCAGCCGGCCGCAGGAGTGGGAGCGCGTATCGGAGATCTTCGACGGCCGCGACGACGCCGTCGTCGCCGACGCGCGCGAACGCTGGCGCGACTACAAGGCGGCCGGCCACGCGCTGGAATACTGGCAGCAAGGCGAGCGCGGCGGCTGGGAGAAGAAGGCCTGACGCCGGGCCGCGTCGAAAGAAGGGCGTGGACACCACATCGCCAGCGACCCGCTGATGGCGTAAGATAACGCCTACAAGCCATACAGCGTCGCAGAGTGATGAACACTTCTCCTGCGTATGGCTAACGACTGGCCTCGGCAGGCCGGGTCATCGGGATTCCTATTGCGGGATCGGATGCCCGGGATTTCGCATCTGGAGGAGACTTCCGATGGCGAGCAAGGATGAGCAGGCGTTAGTCATGGTCATGACCGTGTTGCACACGCCAGAAATATTCGACCTGAAGCCGTTTTCGATCTTGCGCGCGAGATTTGATCCTGTGGAGCTTGCGGGCCTGATCGGTGACTTTGGGCTGCACATCAATGTCAAGTTCGAGTCGGCGCCCAAGGGCACCCGTGACGGGGCCGCCGTGGCGTTCTACGACAGCGTCGAGGACGCGCTGTTCGTCAATTTCACCGACGCTTTCTCCATCTCGCTTCAGGGACTGGTCATCCACGAGGCGGTACACGCGTTGTGCGACAAGAACAAAGCCAAGATGGATATCGGGACGTCGGAATCGATGGCCTACATCGTGCAGTGCCATTTCCAGATGCTGCGGGCGGGCTGGGGTGCGCCGCGGCCAGGCGCCGGCGCGCGCGACGGGAAGGATCCGTGGGATGTCGTCTTCGCCCAGGGCACGGAGATCGCCGAAAGATTGGAGTCCGGCTTCGAAACGGGAGAATTGAGCGCGTTCAGCTATCAGCCGATGCGGAAGGCCGTCAACCTCCACCCCAACTACAAGGATAAGATCTCACAGCCCGCCATCTACAATGGCTTCAAGCGACGGACGAAATGACGATGGATTTTCATATTGAACCGGGCAGGGCCGCGGCCGTCAGACCGTCGCCACCGGCGTCGCCGGCGAACCCACCGCGCCGGGCAGGCGCAAAGGCGGCGCGGTGAGCAGGAAGCGCGAGCGACCGGCCTTGCGCAGCCACATCGCGAGATCGTGCAGCCACCAGATCTCGCCCAGGTTCAGGCCGAGCTTGAACAGGCAGTGATGGTGCAGCGGCAGCGACGGGTGCTTGTCACCCTTGCCTGGGCGCGCCGGCACCGCCTCGACGCCGTAGTTGTCGGCGATCAGGGCCGCGATGCCGCTGTCGCTGATCCACTGCAGCAGCTTCTCGTCGCGGCCATCGAGCACGCAGCACATGGCATGGATGCGATCGGCCGGCTTCTTGTTCATGCCCATCACCTCGACGGTGAAGGCGGTGTGCAGTAGCAGCATGTCGCCTTTCTCGACGACCACCTTGTCGGCCTCCAGGGCGCGCATGAACATTTCGTAGTCGACGAAGACGTGGCCTCGGCCATAGTGCTTCTCGAGATCGACCATGACGCCGCGACCCTGGATCGCCTTCACCGCCATGTTCTCGACGCCGAGCTTGCGCGCGTAGGAGGTGTGGCCGCAGCCGTCGATGTCGGCCGATGGGCCAGGACCGCAGATGTCCTCGCCGGCGCGGAAGCCGTTGTAGTAGAGCGCTTCAGGCACGCCGTCCCCGTCCGCGTCGAACATCGCGCCCACATGAGCCAGCGTGTCCCACTGCGTCGAATACTGCAGGGTCAGCATCACGCGATCGTCGCAGGCGACGTCGATAAAGCGTGGATCGACGTTCTTGGTGAGGAAGTTGAAGCGCCAGCCGTTCTCGTCGCCGGTCGGCGACAGCACTGGCGGCAGGCGGCGCGGATTGAGCACGTTGCCGCCGGGATAGTCGAGCGCCAGCGACAGGCAGAAGCTCAGGCCCTCCTTCACCTCGGCGATGCCCTGCTTGACCTTCTCCGGGGTGATCAGGTTGAGCCGGCCGAGCTGGTCGTCGTCGCCCCAATCGCCCCAGGTCGAACCCTCCGGCCGATGCTTCCAGCGCTTGGTCATGTTTCCTCCATCCTCGATGGCGCGGAGCGTAGGACAGCGACAAGCCGGCGTGAAGCGGCGCGCTCACGGCCGATCAAGGCCGGTTGAGGTCAAGCCGATGTGACCCCGCGCGAGGCGGCGATGGCGCAGATTGGGTGGCCTCAACTTTTGGGGAAATCCATGCGAACAGTCCTTGCCGCGCTCGTCCTCGCCACGTCGCTGGGCCACATCGGCGTGGCGCACGCGCAATCCGACGATCTCGCCTATTGCGAACGACTCTATGCGACCTGGGAGCGCTATATCGCGCCGCGCAGCCAGGGGCAGATCACCGGCGGCGTCGACGCCATCGCGTCGGTCGACCAGTGTCGTCGCGGCAATCCGGCCGGCGGCATCCCGACCCTCGAGAAGAAGCTGCGCGACAACCGCTTCACCTTGCCGGCGCGTTGAGTTTCCCGCCGTTCTTGAGTTCCAAGCGCCGCAACCCCCTGGGGGACGTGGGCGTGGACCGCGCCAGCGTTATCGTTGGGGAAGCCATGTTGAGACTGATCGGGTTGGCCGTTCTGGGCCTGTCGCTGTCTGGCACCGCCATGGCGCAGACGGGATCTGGCGATCTGACCTATTGCGAGAGCCTCTACGCCACCTTCGACCGTTACATCGCGCCGCGCGGCGAGAGCCGATCGACCAGCGGTGTCGACGCCATCGGCGCCGTCGAGCAGTGCCGTCGCGGCAACACCGCGGCCGGCATCCCGGTGCTCGAGAAGAAGCTGCGCGACAACCTGTTCAACCTGCCCCGGCGCTGAGCCGCCATGATTCCGCCCCGACTGGCGCGTAGATTGGTCGGTCGAGGAGGACGTCATGCGGACACTCATGATCGCCATCGGGCTGGTGTTGATCGCCCCGGTGGCGCAGGCACAGGCGCAGGCCAATCGCGACCTGGCCTATTGCGAGCGGCTCTACGAGATGCACGAGCGCTATGTCGCGCGGATCAAGCGGTTTGGCGGGACGGCGCGCGACGGCGTGGCCGACGCAGCGATCGATCGCTGCCGCAACGGACGCTTCGCCGACGGCATCCCGGTCCTCGAGACCAAGCTCGCCCAGGCCAAGATCCCGCTGCCGGATCGCTGAGCGGCATGGCAGCCATGCCGTTCGGCCGGCGCGCTGGGCGCTGGCTTCGCCCATAATGCGGACAATCTGACGTGGCCTTGGCCGCCGCGCGGCGGCTACAAGGACCGGCATGACGGCGTCCGCTCTCGACAATCCCCCACGTCGCGATTTCCAGGTCATGGGCCTGATCGGCGTGGCCCACGGCATCAGCCACTTCTACCAGCAGGCCTTGCCGCCGCTGTTCGGGCCGATGAAGGACGCTTTCCAGGTCTCCTTCACCGAGCTGGGCGCGCTGCTGACGGTGATGTCGGTAACCTCCTGCATCGGCCAGATGCTGGCCGGTATCGCCGTCGACCGCTACGGCGCCCGGCGACTGCTGGTCGGTGGCCTGGCGCTGATCGGCGCCGCCCTGGCGCTGGCCGGTTTCGCCCAGAGCTACTGGCACCTCGTCGTGCTGGCGGTCGTGGCAGGTATCGGCAATTGCGTTTTCCACCCCTGCGACTTCGCCATCCTCAACGCCTCGGTCTCGCCGCCGCGGCTCGGGCGCGCCTATGGCACGCACGGCCTGTTCGGCACGCTGGGCTGGCCGGCCTCGATCGCGCTGATGTGGTTCCTGTCGGAGACTGTGGGCTGGCGCTCCGCCGCGATGATCGCCGGCTCCATCGGCATCGCCATGGCGATGATCATCGCCGCGACGTCGAACCTATATGTCGACCACCGCGTGATTCGCACCGATGGCGCGGCGGCGGCGGGCGGCCGCCATGGCGCGCGTGGCGTCGGCTCGGTGTCGCTGGCGGTGCTGTTTTCCGCGCCGATCCTGATGTGCATGGTCTATTTCGTCTTCGCCGCGATGACCGGACCCAGCATCAACGCCTTCGGCTCGCAGGCCCTGGCCTCGATCTACGACATCACGCCCAAGATGGCGGCCAACGCGGTGATCGCCTACTACGTCGGCAGCGCCTTCGGGGTGGTGACCGGCGGCTGGCTGGCGGATCGCACCGACCGGCACGACCGCGTCGCCGCCATCGGCCTGCTTTGCGCCGCCCTGTTCATGGGCTTCTGCGCGACGGCGGCCCTGCCATTCATCGGCACGGCGTTGCTGATGGCGCTGGCCGGCTTCAGCTCGGGCGCTACCGGCCCGTCGCGCGACATGATCGTGCGAAAGGCTACCCCGCCGGGCGCGTCGGGCAAGGTGTTCGGCTTCGTCTATTCGGGCCTCGACATCGGCTCGGCGATCGGGCCGCTGATCTTCGGCTACATGATGGATCACGGCATGCCGAAGGGCATCCTGATCATGACCGCCGTGCTGTTCCTCATGGCGATGGCCTCGGTGATCACCATTCGCCGCATCTCCGTGTCGCAGAAGCTCGCGGCGGCGTAGATGGCCGGTGGCACCACTCTGGTCCTCGACCTCGACGGCGTGGTGAACCGCAGTGATCCCTTCGGCCCGATGCCCTGGCATCGCGACCTCGAGGCCGATTGGGGTTTCACGCACGAGAAACTCGCTGCCGGCTTTTTCCGCGTCGGCTTCCAGGACGTGTTGCGCGGCCGACGCGATCTCTTCGCCGCGCTGGGTGAGTATTTCGAGACCATCGGTCTGGGCGACCGCGTCGCGGCGTTCGTGAGTTACTGGTTCGACCGCGACAGGCTGATCGACGAGGACCTGCTGCGCCTTGTCCGCGCCTGGAGCGCGCGCACCGGTGGGCGCGTCTATCTCGCGACCAACCAGGAGCACCATCGCGTCGAATACCTGCGCCAGACCGGCGCGCTGGGCGAGGGGATCGCCGAGGTGATCTATTCGGCGGCGCTGGGCGTGTGCAAGCCCGATCGCGTGTTCTTCACCAATGCGCAGCAGCGCATGGGCGTGAACACCGCCCGCTCGATCGCCTTCTTCGACGACTCAGCGGCCAATGTCGACGGCGCCCGCGCCTGCGGCTGGCGCGCCTATCTCTATCGCGAACGCCGGCAGATCGAGCAGTTCCTCGACGCGGACGGTTGACCCGCCTGTCATCCTGAGCGAAGCGAAGCATGACAGGCGACTACGCCGCGTCGGCTTCCGCTTGCGCGGCGTCGAGCGCCTCCTGGGCCGCGACCCAGGCTTCCTCGGCGGTGGTGAGATCGCGCTGGAGGTGGCCCATCTCGATCTGCAGCCGGCGCACCTCTTCGCCCGAGCCTTCGTACAGCGTGGGGTCGGCCAGCTTGGTCGTGACCTCGGTGCGCTTGGCTTCGATCGCCGCGACACTCTTCTCGGCACGCTCCAGCGCGCGGCGCAGCGGCGCCAGGCGCTGACGAGTCTCGGCGTCCAGGCGCTTGCGGTCCTTGCGCGCCGCAGCCGACGTATCCTCGACCGCCGCGACGGCGGCGACCGGCGCCACCTTGGCCGGCTTGTCCTCGACGCGCTCGCCGCGACGCTCGCGCAGCAAGCCGCGCTCGTAGTCGTCGAGATCGCCGTCGTAGACCTTGCAGGTGCCCTCGGCCACCAGCCAGAGCTGGTCGGCCACGAGACGCACCAGCGAGGAATCGTGGCTCACCAGGATCACCGCGCCGTCGTACTCGTTGAGCGCCTCGACCAGCGCCGAGCGTGAATCCATGTCGAGGTGGTTGGTCGGCTCGTCGAGCATCAGGATGTGCGGCGCGTCCTTGGTCATCAGCGCGAAGAGCAGGCGCGTCTTCTCGCCGCCCGACAGCGACTTCACCTTGCGGTCGGCTTTGTCGGCCGAGAACATGAACCGTCCGAGCTGTGCCCGTACCTTGACCGGCGGCTCCAGCGGCATAAGCCGGCGCATCAGCTCGAAGGGCGTCGCCTCGAAATCGAGCTCCTCTTCCTGCTGCTGCGAGAAGTAGCCGACGCGCAGCTTGCCGGAGCGCCGCACCGAGCCGGCCATCGGTTTCAGGCGGTCGGCCAGAAGACGAATGAAGGTCGACTTGCCGTTGCCGTTCTGGCCGAGCAGCGCGATGCGGTCTTCCATGTCGATGCGCAGGTCGAGCTTGCTCAGCACCGGCGTGTCCGCGACGTAGCCGACGGCGGCGCGTTCCATGGTGATGATCGGCGGCGCCAGTTCCTGCGGCTGCGGGAAGCTGAACTCGATCGCGCTCTCCTCGTTCATCGGCACGATCGGTTCCATCTTCTCCAGCAGCTTGACGCGCGACTGCGCCTGGCGCGCCTTGCTCGCCTTGGCCTTGAAGCGATCGACGAAGGCCTGGATGCGCTTGCGCTCGGCCATCTGGCGGCTCGCCATCACCGCCAGCCGCTCGGCCTGCTCGCGCCGGGTGCGCTCGAAGCGGTCGTAGTTCCCGGCGTAGGAGACGAGCTTGAGGTTGTCGATATGGACGATGCCCGTGCACACCGCGTTGAGCAGCTCGCGGTCGTGGCTCACCAGCACGATGGTGCGGGGATAGGTGCGCAGATAATCGGCGAGCCAGAGCTTGGCCTCGATGTCGAGGTGGTTGCTGGGCTCGTCGAGCAGCAGCAGGTCGGGCTCGGCGAAGAGCGCGCAGGCCAGACCGACGCGCATGCGCCAGCCCCCGGAGAACTCCTCCAGCGGGCGGTTCTGCGCGTCGTGGTCGAAGCCCAGACCGTTGAGGATGGTCGCGGCTTTCGACGGCGCGGCGTGTGCGCCGATGTCGATCAGCCGCTCGTGGATCTCGGCGATGCGATGCGCGTCGCTCGTGTGCTCGGCCTCTTCCAGCAGGGCGGCGCGCTCGCGATCGGCGGCCAGCACCTCGTCGATCACCAGGGTCGGGCCGCCGGGCGCCTCCTGCGCCACCTCTCCGACCCGGGCGCTCTGCGGCACCGAAATCGAGCCGCCATCGGGCGCGATGTCGCCGCGGATCAGGCGCAGCAGGGTCGACTTGCCGGTGCCGTTGCGCCCCACCAGACCGACGCGATGGCCGGCCGGAATTGCAGCCGTTGCGCGCTCGAAAAGCAGCCGCCCGGCGACGCGGTAGGTGAGGTCGTTGATATGCAACATGGCGGGCGCGGCTCTAGCACGGGTGATGAGTCCGTCAAAGCGTGTCTACCTTCCCCTGCTGGCGGGCGAAGGTGGAGCCGGGCCCTCCGTACGCCGGTTGCCGCCGGCCCGCCTTTGCGTCTATAAGCCGGCCACTTTTTCCGCAGGCGGAGCAATGACATGGCCTTGGAGCGCACGTTTTCGATCATCAAGCCGGACGCCACGCGTCGCAACCTCACGGGCAAGATCAACGCCAAGTTCGAGGACGCCGGCCTGCGGATCGTCGCCCAGCGGCGGATCCAGATGACCCAGCAGCAGGCCGAGACCTTCTATGGCGTGCACAAGGCCAGGCCATTCTTCAAGGACCTGGTGTCGTTCATGACCTCGGGGCCCGTGGTTATCCAGGTGCTCGAGGGCGAGAACGCCATCACCAAGAACCGCGACATCATGGGCGCCACCAACCCGGCCAACGCCGCCGCCGGCACCATCCGCAAGGAGTTCGCCGAGTCGATCGAGGCCAACTCGGTGCACGGCTCGGACTCGCCGGAGAACGCGGCGATCGAGATCGCCTATTTCTTCGCCGGCAACGAGATCGTCGGCTGAGCCGACGCTCGGGCTTCAATCGACAAAGCGGCCCTCGCGGGCCGCTTTTTTCTTCCGGTTGTAGCCTCGCAATTGCGGAGCCGAGCACACTCTGAGGCGCGCTGGATCACGGCCAAACCGGTGCGCCGTCCAGCCCCGCGGTTTCCGGCAGGCCGCAGATCAGGTTCGCGTTCTGCACCGCCTGGCCGGCGGCTCCCTTGCCCAGATTATCGACCACGCCCATCGCGATCACCAGGTCGCGCTCGGGATCGGCCGCGTAGCCGACGAAGGCGAGGTTCGATCCCGTCGCCCATTTGGTCTGCGGCGGCTTGTCGGTCACGCGCACGAACGCGCGGCCGGCGTAGAAGCGCCGGGCCGCTTCCAGGCATTGCTCCGTGGTGGCGCGGCCGCGGCAGTACATGGTGGCGAGCACGCCGCGGGTCATCGGCACCAAATGCGGCGTGAACACCAGCCCGGCCGCGCTGCCGCCGCTCAGCCGCTCGATGGTGCTCGCCATCTCGGGCATGTGGGTGTGCTTGAGCAGGCCATAGGGCACCAGATTCTCGTTGCTCTCGGCGAAGCCGAACCTGCTGTCGCCGCCGCCCCTTCCGGCGCCAGAGATGCCGGTCTTGGCGTCGATCACGATGTTGCCGGGCTCAATCAGCTGGGTGGCGAGCAGCGGTGCCAGCGCGGTCAGCACCGCGGCGGGAAAGCAGCCGGGATTGGCGACGCGGGTCTGTCCCTCGATCCGGGTTGGCCAGACATCGGCCAGGCCGTACACCCAACCCTCGACGTAGCGGTGGTCGCCGCCGATATCGACGATCTTCACCGCCTTCGGCACGCGCGCCAGCGGCTCGGCCGAGGCGCCCGTGGGCAGTGACGCGAACAGCACGTCGAGCCTCGGCAGGTTGGCGGGGTCCCATTTCTCGATCACCAGCTCGGCCAGCTTGGCCGGTACGCCGGGGAAGCGGTCCACCAGACGGCTGCCGGCGCTGCCCTCGCCCGCGGCGTAGACCAGCTCGAAAGACGGGTGGCTGGCGATCAGGCGCAGCGCCTCGCCGCCGCCAAAACCGCTGATGCCGACAATGCCGACGCGAATGCTCATGGTGATGTCCTTTCGGGGTTGGGCAAAACAAAAAACCCCCGAAGCCGAGGGCTGCGGGGGTTCAGAAACGCGGGCCGGGGTCGCTCCGGCTTGTGGGACCTACGGCGAGACGGTCACCACATGGACGGACGCGGATCGACGCGCGGCCTGAAGAGCCGCCGCTGGGGTGCGGCGACGTCGGCGTCGGTCACAAGGGGTCGTGTTCCTGAGCATGTCCTTTGGCCGGGTCAGTCGCTGATCAGGGCCCACAGCATCAGCGCGATCAGCCCGAAGATCATGCCGCCGAAGCCGATCAGCGGCAGCTTGGCGATCAGCCCGAACGCCAGACCGAGCACGATGACGATCAGCGCGGCGATGGTGAAGGTTGTGAGCTTCATCACGCCCGAATAGGTCTCGCGGTGCGCGCGTATGTCGAATTCGCCGTCGGCCATTCGTGTCCCCCAGGGAAATCGCAATCCTGAGACAGTTTATAACCAACGCGACACGGAGCGAAAAGGCCCCGCGACGACGTGTCAGGCGGCCGCTTCGCGGGCGCGGTCATGCGCGCGCCAGCCATCCTCGATCGCCGGAATGATGTCGAGCAGCTCGAAACAGGGCTCGGCGAAGAACGCCGAATCGCGCAGGGTGTCGACCAGGAAGGACCAGGCTTGCAGGTCGCCGAGATCGCCGGCGTCAGCGTCGGCTCGCTCTATCAGTACTTCTCCAACAAGGACGCGCTGACGGTGGCGCTGATCGAGCACACCCATGCCGATCTCGACGCGGCTCCCGACGCACCGCCATCGGATATCGAGGACAGGGTCGTGCGCGCGGCGCTGGGCTACCTGACGACGCCGATCAGGACGCTGAACGCCAGCGACCAGGCCGCCGTGGGCTCGAAGGCGACGGGCTGATCGAGCGACCTGACGATCGCCGCCGAGCCGGCCTCGATCTGGCTCGGCCGACCGCCGCCCTCGACCACGCTGAAGCCGCCGCGCACGACGTGGAAGACCAGCGCGCCCGGTCCCGCGATCCGGCCGGCGCCCGGCCAGCGCCCCAGGCTCGCCGTGGCCTTGCCGCGCCGGGTCAGGACGTTGAACGCCTGCATCGGGCCCGCGATCTCGCAGCTGGTCGCGCTGTCGCCCGAGAAGGCGAACGGCTCGAAGGGCGCCAACTCGTGGCGCACGCCGTCGATCGTCAGCGCCAGCCCCGAGGCCAGCGGCACCAAGGTGCGATCGAGGCCGGCGAGATGCGAGAACGGGCCGGCGCGGCCGATATCGGAGACATCGACCCGCCACAGGCAATCGTCGAAGGACGCGCCCTCGGGCTCGGCGGCGATCGCCGCCGTCATGCCTCCACCATTACGCCATGGTGACTTGGACACCGCAGCGATACGAATGCGCTCGATCACGGGCGCCAGAGCAGTGCGGCGTCGGGCGGCACGCCCTGGATCACGACGCGCGGCGGCTGCCCCTCGCGCGGCTCCAGCCGCACCCGGCCCTCGGCGAACCAGCGTAGCACCAGCGGGTACAGCTCGTGCTCTGTCGCAAGAATCCGGGTCGACAGCGTCTCGGCGTCGTCGGTCGCCAGCACCGGCACGGCCGCCTGGGCGACGGTCGGTCCGTCGTCGAGATCGCTGGTGACGATATGTACGGTGCAGCCGCTGACGCGCGCGTTGGCGTCGATCGCCTGCTGCTGCACGTGCAGGCCCTTGAACGCCGGCAGCAGCGAGGGGTGGATGTTGAGGATGCGGTTGGGCCAGCGCGCCGGGAACCACGGGCTGAAGATGCGCATGAAACCGGCGAGGCAGATCAGGTCGACCCCGGCGCGCTCCAGCTCGGCGCTGACGGCGCGGTCGAAGCTCTCGCGGTCGGGATAGTCGCGGTGCGCGACCACGGCCGTCGGCACGCCCGATGCGCGCGCGATCGCCAGGCCGCCGGCGTCGGCGCGGTTGCTGACCACCAGGACGATCTCGGCCGGAAAGTCCTCGGTGCGCGTGGCGGCGATCAGCGCCGCCATGTTCGAGCCGCGGCCGGAGATCAGGACGCCGACCTTCAGCTTCGCCATAGCCGCTCCGCGCTGGCGACCACGCAATCGGCCTCGCCCTCATGCGTCTCGACGCGCCCGACCTCGAGGCTCTCCTGGCCCGCCTCGGCGAAGGCCTCGCGCACGCGCGCCACGTCGTCGGGCGCCACGATCACCACCATGCCGATGCCGCAGTTGAACGTGTCGAGCATATCGCTGGTCGGCACGTTTCCGACCTCGCGCAGCCAGCGGAACACCGGTGGCGGGCGCCAGCGGGTGGCGTCGAGGACGACGCGCAGGCCATCGGGCAGCACGCGCGGCACGTTGCCGGGCAGGCCGCCGCCTGTGATGTGCGCCAGCGCCTTGACGGCGCCCGTCGTGCGGATCGCCGCCAACGCCGCGCGCACATAGATGCGCGTCGGCGTCAGCAGCGCGCGCGCGAGACCGACATCGGGCGCGAAGGGCGCCGGCGCGTCGAGCTTCAGCCCGCTGCGCTCCACAATCTTGCGCACCAGCGAGAAGCCGTTGGAGTGCGCGCCGACCGAAGGCAGAGCGAGCGCGATGTCGCCGGGCTTGATGAAGGCGCGCGGTAGCAGATCGTCGCGCTCGGCGGCGCCCACCGCGAAGCCCGCGAGGTCGAAATCGCCCTCGCTGTACATGCCCGGCATCTCGGCGGTCTCGCCGCCGACCAGCGCGCAGCCGGCCTGGCGACAGCCCTCGGCGATGCCGGCGACCACGTCGCGCGCGGCCGCGACCTCGAGCTTGCCCGTGGCGTAGTAGTCGAGGAAGAACAGCGGCTCGGCGCCCTGCACGACGATGTCGTTGACGCACATCGCCACGAGGTCGACGCCTACCGTGTCGTGGATACCGCTCTCGATCGCGAGCTTCAGCTTGGTGCCGACGCCATCCGTGCCCGAGACCAGGATCGGATCCTTGAAGCCCGCGGCCCTGAGGTCGAACAGGGCGCCGAAGCCACCCAACCCGCCCATGGTGCCGCGCCGATCCGTCGACCTGGCCAGCGGCTTGATATGCTCGACCAGGGCGTCGCCCGCGTCGATATCCACGCCGGCGGCCTTGTAGGTGAGCGGGGGATTGTTGTGGTCGCGGGAAGACGGCTTCAAGCGGCGCCCGATCGTGCTAGAAATCGGGCGCGAAAATACCCCATCGTCGAGGCATTGCAATGGCGCCGCTCCCGACCCTCCGCCGCGTGCCGCGACTGATCATCGCGCTGGGTCTGGCGCTGGTCTTGCCGCTGGTCCTGGCCGCGCCGGCGGCGCTGGCGCAGCGTGGCGACCCGATCTTCACCGTTGGCGGCGTGCTGATCGAGGTCACCGGTCCGGATCTGGTCAAGGCACGCGACAAGGCGCTGCCCGACGCCGAGAAGAAGGCGCTGGAGCTTCTGGTCCGTCGACTCGTCGCTGAGGCGGATGTGGAAAAGTTGCCGCCGCTGGAGCCGGCGCAGATCGAGACCATGGTCAGCGGCTTCGAGTTCGAGAACGAGCGGACCTCGCCCAGCCGCTACGTCGCGACGCTGCGCGTCGCCTTCGTGCCCGACCAGGTCAGGGCGTATCTGCGCGGCGCCGGCGTCCCCTTCATCGATCGCATGGCGACGCCCATGCTGGTCGTACCGCTGCTGCGCACCAAGACCGGCGTCTCGCCGCTGGAGGACCGTACGGATTGGCGTGAAGCCTGGACGCGTGTCGCGGCGATCGACGGCATCGTGCCCATGACCCTGATCAAGGCCGATAAGCCCGACCAGGACGCGATGAGCCCTGAGCAGGCTTTCGTCGGCGATATGGCGGCGGTCACCAAGCTGGCCGAGCGCTACAACGCCAAGCGTGTCCTGGTGGTGATCGCCACGGGCGAGCCGGAGGGCCCCTACGCCATCTCCTCCGCGCTGCACGAGCTCGCGATCGGCGAGCGCTTCGAGCAGCCGCAGGTCACCGGAATCGCCGCCGGCAAGCTGCTCGAGGCGGCGGTGCGCCAGCGCACGCGCATCGAGGAGGACTACAAGGCGATCGCCATGGTGTCGCGCGACTGGGCCAACGCGCTCGACGCAGTGGTGCCGATCAAGGCGCTGGAGGACTGGATCAGGATCCGCAAGCGCCTGCAGTACTCGCCGATCATCCGCCGCGTCAACGTGCGCGCGCTGGAGACCGAGCGGGCCTATGTGCGGCTCGAGCATTTCGGCACCCGCGATCAGCTCACCAAGGCGCTGGGCCAGCTCAATCTGGCGCTGCGCGAGCAGGCCGGCCAGTTCGTGGTCGTCGAGCGCTGACGTGGCGATGCGCGCCGTTCTCGCGCAACTGCCCAACGCGCTCAGCCTGGCGCGGCTGGCCTGCGCGCCGGCGATGGTCTGGGCGATCGTGGCGGTCGAGCACGCCGCGGCGTTCTGGATATTCGTCTCCGCCGGCGTCTCCGACGCGCTCGACGGCTTCCTCGCCAAGCGCTTCAAGCTCAACAGCGTGCTGGGCGCCTATCTCGATCCGATCGCCGACAAGGCGCTGCTTGTCGCTACCTACGTGGTGCTCGCGGCCTATGCATGGTTACCGGTCTGGCTGGTGGCCCTGGTCGTGTTTCGCGACCTCTTGATCGTCGGCGGCGCCCTGCTGGTGCGCATCGTGACGCACAGCCTGGAGATGCGGCCGATGATGATCAGCAAGATCAACACCGCGGCGCAGATCGCGCTGGCGGCCTGGGTGCTGACCGGTCTCGCCTTCGGCTTCCATGACGCCGCGATATCGCGCGTGGCGATCTATGGCGTCGCGGCGACGACGGTGCTCTCGGGCGCCGCTTACGTGATAACAGGGTGGCGGCGCGTGGGGGCATGGGAAAGCACTAGCCCCGGTAAGTCCGGCCCGGGCGGCGAGGGCGCATGAACGCGACCAAGCATCTGAGGTTCTGGCTGATCGGTGGCGCGCTGTTCGTCGCGGCGCTGTGGTTGTTGCGCGACATGCTGTTGCCCTTCGTCGCCGGCGTCGCCATCGCCTATTTCCTCGACCCGCTTGTCGAGCGCCTGCAAAAGCCGCTGCGATCGCGCGCCCTCGCCACCCTGGTGACGTTGGCCGTGGTGTCATTGGTGGCGATCGGCCTGGTGCTGGCGATCGCGCCGATGATCGCCGAACAGGCGCAGAGCCTCGCGACCAAGGCGCCGCAGCAGATCGCGCGCCTGTACCAGCGGTTCCAGCCGCTGCTCGATCCGGTGCGCGAGCGGCTGGGCATGGCGCCCGGCTCAGCCGGGGCCACCGTCGAAGGCGCCGCCGGCATCGCCGGCGACGCGCTGAAGTTCATCGGCACGTTCCTCGGCGGCGCTCTCAGCCAGGGCTTCGCGGTGCTGAACATGCTGGCGCTCGTCTTCCTGACGCCGGTAATCGCGTTCTACCTGATGCGCGACTGGCCGCGCCTGATCGCCATCGTCGATGGGCTGCTGCCGCGTAACCAGGCGCCCGCGATCCGCCAGATCGCCCGCGACTCCAACCGCGCCGTCGGTGGCTATGTTCGCGGCCAGGCGATCGTCTGCCTGTCGCTGGCGGTCTTCTACAGCGTGGCCCTGATGATCGTGGGTCTCGATTTCGGCCTGATCATCGGACTGATCATCGGCGTCATCGCCTTCATCCCCTTTATCGGCAGCTGGGTCGGCGCCATCCTGGCGATCGGCATGGCGCTGGCCCAGTTCCCGCCGGATTGGATCAAGGTGGGAATCGTGCTGGCCATCTTCGCGCTGGGCCAGTTCCTCGAAGGCAATGTCCTCACGCCCAAGCTGGTCGGCGATCGCGTCGGCGTTCACGCGGTGTGGCTGATGTTCGCGCTGCTCGCCGGCGGCGCGCTGTTCGGCTTCGTCGGCCTGCTGCTGTCTGTGCCGGTCGCCGCCGTGCTCGGCGTCGTCGTGCGCTTCTTCGTCGCCCGCTACCGCGAGAGCGCGTATTACCGCGGCGAGCAGGACACGCCACCGCCGGCATGAACCGACAATTGCCGCTCGACCTGTCGGGCGATCCCTCGTATCGCCGCGATGATTTCCTGCCGGCGGCGGCCAACGCCGTTGCCCTGGCCTGGGTCGAGCGTTGGCCCGATTGGCCGGGCCCTGTCCTGGCGCTGGCGGGCCCCTCGGGCAGCGGCAAGACGCACCTGCTGCGTGTCTGGGCTGACCGGGCGAAGGCGCGCCTGCTGACGCCAGCCGATCTTTCGGTCGGCGCGTTCCCGGCGGTGCTCGATGCGATCGGCGAGGCGAGAGCGATCGCGCTCGACGACGCCCAGGGCGTGGCCGGCGACGCCGACCGCGAGCGCCAGCTGTTCCACCTGTTCAACTGGCTGCGCGAGCGTGGTGGCTGGCTGGCGATGGCCGCCGGCGAGCCGCCGTCGCGTTGGCGGGTCGCGTTGCCGGATCTCGCATCGCGTCTGCGCACGGCGCAGGTCGCCGAGATCGACTCGCCCGACGACGCGCTGCTCGCCGCCGTGCTGGTGAAGCTGTTCCGCGACCGTCAGGTCCAGATCACCGCCGAGGTGGTCGACTACCTGATCCGGCGCATGGACCGCTCGCTCGCCGCCGCGCGCGCCATCGTCGACGCCGCCGATCGGCGGGCGCTGGCGCAGAAGCGGCCAGTCTCGGTGAAGCTGCTGTCGGAACTGTTCGCGGCGGACGACGGATAGGCTAGGCTCGCCGCCGCAACCTGGGAGGAGTTCATGGATCTCGGAATCAAAGGCCGCAAGGCCATCGTCTGCGCCGCCAGCAAGGGTCTGGGCAAGGGCTGCGCGATGCATCTGGCGCGCGAGGGCGTCGATCTGGTGATCAACGCGCGCACGGCGAGCGAGCTGGAGGCGACGGCCGAGGAGATCCGTAAGGCCACGGGTGTGAAGGTCACCACGGTGGCGATCGATGTCACCACGCCCGAGGGTCGCGCCGCCGTGCTCAAAGCCTGCCCGGAGCCGGACATCGTGATCAACAACGCCGGCGGCCCGCCGCCGGGCGACTTCCGGGAATGGACGCGCGATCACTGGATCAAGGCGATCGACGCCAACATGCTGACGCCGATCGAGTTCATCAAGGCGACAGTCGACGGCATGATGAAGCGCGGTTTCGGCCGTATCGTGAATATCACCTCAAGTTCGGTGAAGGCGCCGATCGACGTGCTGGGATTGAGCAACGGCGCGCGCAGCGGGCTCACCGGCTTCGTCGCCGGCATCGCGCGCAAGACCGTGAAGCACGGCGTCACCATCAACGGCCTGCTGCCGGGTCCGTTCGACACCGACCGCCTGCGCGGCACCATGGCGGCGCGCGCGCGGATGAACAACCGCAGCTTCGAGCAGGAGCGCGACCAGGCCGCCGCCGCGCATCCAGCGGGACGCTTTGGCACCGCCGACGAGTTCGGTGCGATGTGCGCTTTCCTGTGCAGCGTGCACGCGGGGTACATGACCGGCCAGAACATCCTGATGGATGGCGGTCAGTATCCAGGCACCTACTGATGCGCGGTGTGCGGTACCTGGCGCCGGCCGTTCTGGCCGGCGCGCTGCTGGCCTCGCCGGCGTTCGCCGCCGATATCCACGGCGTATGGCTCACCGAGTCGAAGGCGGCGCATGTCGAGATCTACAAGTGCCCGGACGCCACGAACGGGCCGGTCTGCGGCCGCATCGTGCGCCTGCTCGATCCCAAGGGCGCCGACGGCAAGCCGGTGAAGCCCGAGGACGCGGTCGACCATCGCAACCCTGATGCCAATCTGCGGACCCGCAAGGTGTTGCAAATGGTGTTCCTCTACGGCTTCAAGCCGACCGCGACGGCCGGCAGCTTCGAGGAGGGTGCGATCTACAGCGCCGAGGATGGCAAGATATACAGGGCCAATCTGTCGCTGCAGGCCGACGGCACGTTGCGGCTGCGCGGCTATGTCGGCGCGCCGATTCTCGGCAAGACGCAGATCTGGACGCGCGTTAAGTAGCGCTCCGGTGAGTTTCCGCCGAGGGCCAACGCGTGTAGCGGGTCTTCTCCCTCTCCCCGCCTGCGGGGAGAGGGAGTCAAAGGCGATAGCGTGACAATGAGGAGAGCAGGGGTTTGCCGATACACAGCATGACGGGCTACGCGCGGGCGGAGGGCAGCGACGGGCCGCTGTCCTGGATCTGGGAGACACGCAGCGTCAATGGCCGCACCCTGGAAGCGCGCACGCGCGTGCCGCCGGGCTACGAGCGCCTCGATCATCCAGCACGCGCCGCCGTCGGCGAAGCGGTGAAGCGCGGCAACGTCTCGATCTCGCTCACTGTCACCGAGCGCCGCGCCAGCCAGGCGCCGCGCGTCAACCGCGACCTGGTGCGCGAGCTGCTGGGCGTCATCGGCGAGCTCAGGACGCAGGGCGAGATCGCCGCGCCCACCGCCGACGGCCTGCTGCGCGTGCGCGGCGTGCTGGAGGACGATCAGCCGGCCGCGCCAAGCGAGGAGGAGCTGACGCGCCGCGACGCGGCCATCATGGCGTCGCTGAAGCGCGCGCTGGAGGGTCTGTCGAAGTCGCGGGCAGAGGAGGGGGCGCGGCTCGACGCCATCCTGAAGCAGCGCCTCGGCGAGGTCGCCGGTTTGCACCAGCGGGCAGCCGGTCGCGCCGGCGCTCAGGTGGAAGTTGTGCGCGCGAGATTCGAGACGCAGCTCGCCGACGTGCTGGGCCGCGTGCCGGCGCTCAGCGAGGAGCGGCTGGCGCAGGAAGTGGCGCTGCTGGTCGGCAAGGCCGACGTCAGGGAGGAGCTCGACCGGCTTTCGGCGCATATCGCACAGGCGCGCGATCTGCTGGCCGGCGGCGGACGCGACCAGCCGGTGGGACGCAAGTTCGATTTCCTCTGCCAGGAGTTCAATCGCGAGGCCAATACGCTGTGCTCCAAGTCGGCCGATATCGAGCTCACGCGCATCGGCATCGAGCTCAAGAGCGCCATCGAGCAGATGCGCGAGCAGGTGCAGAATGTCGAGTGACGGCGCGTCCATCGTGCGCCGCGGCCTGATGCTGGTGCTGTCCTCGCCGTCGGGCGCCGGCAAGACCACCCTGTCGCGCCTGCTGCTCGAGCACGATAGCGGCATCGAGCTGTCGATCTCGGCGACGACCAGGCCCAAGCGGCCGGGCGAACGCGACGGTGTCGACTATCATTTCATCGACAGCGCCCGCTTCCGCGGCATGGTGGAGCGCGAAGAGCTGTTGGAATGGGCGCAGGTCTTCGACAATTACTATGGCACGCCGCGCGCGCCGGTGGAGACCTCCCTGTCGTCCGGCCGCGACATGCTGTTCGACATCGACTGGCAGGGCACGCAGCAGCTGGTCGAGCGGGCGCGCGAGGATCTGGTCAGCGTTTTCATCCTGCCGCCCTCGACCCAGGAGCTGGAACGCCGCCTGGTGACGCGCGCCCAGGACTCGGCCGAGATCGTGGCGCGGCGTATGGCGAAGGCGGCGGACGAAATGAGCCACTGGGCCGAGTACGATTACGTCATCGTCAATCGCGAGATCACCAGCAGCCTGGTCGAGCTGCGCGCCATCCTTCAGGCCGAGCGCCTGAAGCGTCACCGCCAGATCGGCCTCTCCGATTTCGTCAAGGCGTTGCGCGCCGGCCGGTAGCCCGACTGTCATCCCGAGCGTAGCGAGCGATCTCGAATAGCCTGGATCCCTCGCTGCACTCGGGATGATATCGTGCGCGCAGCTACCGCGGCGAGCGCACCGTGCAGGGCGCGTTGTCGACGTAGACCTGGGCGGCCGGGCCCGTCACCTCGGTGGTGACCTTGTCGCCGCCGCGCACGCCGCGTATCGCGATCAGCACGTCGTCAACCGACCGATCGCCGTTGCGGAAGCTGCAGGCGAGCGAGGCGTCGAAGGGCTGCCCCGAGTTGTTGGCGAGATTAATCTGCAGCACCCAGCGACCCTGGGGGCCAATGTGCAGCGAGGGAATCTCCAAGCCCACCAGCGGCACGCTCGAGCCCGGGCCGGAGACCTTGGGCACCGTACCGATGACTCGCGTCCGCGCCTCGATCGCGCGTGGCGCGGCCGACGCGCCGCTTGGTGGCGCGCCGCGACCCTGCGCGCGCGGATCGAAGGCGCGATCCTCAGGCGGGACCGGCTTATCGTCCGGTTGACCGACCTTGCCGGGATCGTAGACGCGACCGGTCACCGGATCGCGGAACACCTGCGGCTGAGCGGCGGGCGGCGGCGTCAGCGGACGCGCGTCGCCGGGCTGAGGCTGCGGCGTGCCGGGAGGCGGCGGTAGCGGTTGCGCGGTTACCGGCCCGGCGCCTGGCGGCGGCCCGACAGGACGCGGCGCGGCGATTGGCGGCGGTGCGGCCGCCGCGCCGCTGGTGGCGTCGGTCTCGATGCGGTCGTAGCAGGCCAGCCGCTGGCCATTGTCGGTCATCTCCGAACAGATCTTCAGGCGCCTCGCCAGCGCGTCGAGCAGCTCACTCGAGCGGTCGGCGCCGCGTTGGGCGGAGGCGCCACCGGCGACGCTGACAGCGACGAGAGCGGTCACGGCAGAAAGGACAATGCGAGCCATGCGGATTCCTGGAAGGCCTGGTCGGGCACGGGCGCAAGATTAACACGCCGTGCGGCGTAATTGTGATCACGCCGCGACGGTTTCGGGCCACAGCTTGTTGTCGCGGTGGATCACGCGGCCATCGAGCACGGTCATCAAGGCGCGGCCCTGGGTCGGCCGTTCGTCGAACGCCGTGTTGCCGGTCTTGCTCTCGAACTTCTCGGGGTCGATGACCCAGGCGATGTCGGGATCGAACAGCACGAGATCGGCCGGCGCGCCCTTCTCCAGCCGTCCGCCGGGCAGCTTGAACAGCGTCGCCGGCGTCGCGGCCAGCCGCTGCCAGATGCGCGGCAGGCTCATCTGGCCGTTGTGATAGAGCTCCAGCGCGATCGGCAGCAGCGTTTCCAGGCCGACGACGCCGGGCTCGGCCAGCGCGAACGGTACGCGCTTGCTCTCGACGTCCTGCGGCCTGTGGTCCGAAACGATGCAGTCGATGGTGCCGTCGCGCACGCCCTCGACCACGGCCTGACGATCGGACTCGGCGCGCAGCGGCGGCACGACCTTGGCAAAGGTACGGTAGTCGCCGACGGCGATCTCGTTGAGCGCGAAATAGTGCGGGGCGGTGTCGCAGGTCACCTTCAGCCCGCGCGCCTTGGCGCGACGGACGATGTCGACGCCCTCGGCGGTCGATATCTTGCTGGCGTGATAGCGGCCGCCGGTCATCTCGACCAGGCGCATGTCGCGCTCGAGCTGGATCGCCTCCGCCAGTCTGTGGCTGGAGCCCAGGCCCAGCCGGGTCGCGATCTCGCCGCTGTTCATCGCGCCGGTCGACAGCGATGGCTCTTGCGGCGTCTGCACGATCAGCACGTCGAATGTCTTGGCGTAGTAGAGCGCCCGGCGCATCAACTGGGCGCTGGCGATCGCCCTATCGCCGTCGGTAAAGGCCACCGCGCCGGCCTCGGCGATCAGGCCGATCTCGGCCAGCTGCTCGCCCTTCAAGCCCAAGGTCAGCGCGCCGTAGGCGTACATCTTGGCGAGCTTCACCTGGCGAGCCCGACGCGCCACGAACTCGATCAGCGAGGCGTCGTCGAAGGGCGGCTCGGTGTCGGGCAGGATACACATCGAGGTGACGCCGCCCGCCGCCGCGGCGCGGCCGGCGGTGTCGAAAGTCTCCTTGTGCTCCTCGCCCGGCTCGCCGGTGTGCACGCGCAGATCGACGATGCCCGGCGCCAGGCAATGGCCGCGGCAATCGACAGTGGCGATGCCGTAGGGCGCGCCGCCGGAGAACAGGTTGGCACCGTAGTCGAGGATCTTGCCGTCGCCGATCAGCACCGCGCCGCGCTGGTCGGTGTCGGCCGACGGGTCGATCAGGCGGGCGTTGATATAGGCGACCGGCCGCCCGTCGCTGCCATTGGCCATCTCAGGCGGCCCCCGGCAGCGCGTTGCGGCGACCGCCGATCAGCGCGTCGAGGCAGGCCATGCGCACCGCCACGCCCATCTCGACCTGCTCGTGGATGACGCTGCGTTGCAGGTCGTCGGCCACCGCCGAGTCGATCTCGACGCCGCGGTTCATCGGGCCGGGATGCATGATCAACGCGCCCGGCCTGGTCGCCTTCATTTTCTCCTCGTCGAGGCCGAAGAAGCGAAAGAACTCGCTGACCGAGGGCACGAAGGAGCCGCTCATGCGCTCGGTCTGCAGGCGCAGCATCATGACGATGTCGACGTCCTTCAGGCCCGTGCGCATGCTGTAATGCACCTCGACGCCCAGCCGGTCGATATCGGTGGGCATCAGCGTGGCCGGCCCGACGACGCGCACCTGCGCACCCATGGTCTTCAGCAGGTGGATGTTGGAGCGCGCGACGCGGCTATGCAGGATGTCGCCGCAGATCGCTACCAGCAGGCCTTCCAGTCTGCCCTTGCGGCGGCGGATGGTGAGCGCGTCGAGCAGCGCCTGGGTCGGATGCTCGTGCTGGCCGTCGCCGCCGTTGATCACCGAGCAATTGACCTTCTGCGCCAGCAGATTCACGGCGCCGGAGTCGTGGTGTCGCACGACCAGCGCGTCGGGCAGCATGGCGTTGAGCGTCATCGCGGTGTCGAGCAGCGTCTCGCCCTTTTTCACCGAGGACGCGGCGACCTCCATGTTGATCACGTCGGCGCCCAGGCGCTTGGCGGCGACCTCGAAGGAGGTGCGCGTGCGCGTCGACGCCTCGAAGAACAGGTTGATCACCGTGCGGCCCGACAGCGTGTCGCGCCGCTTCACCAGCGAGCGGTTGGTGTCGATGTAGGTCTCGGAAAGGTCGAGCAGGGCCGAGATCGAGGCGGCCGGAAGTCCCTCGATGCCCAGCAGGTCGCGCGGCATCGAGACGGAGAGGGAGCGCATTGTCATTAAAGCCGCACACTAAGCACCGCTTGCCGGCGAGAGCAAGCGTGGCTCGTCCGCGGCTGTGGACCATTCCCTTCTCCCTCTGGACCGTCGGCGGCCCCTGTTCTGCGCGGGGAGAAGGAACGGGTCAGTTCTTCAGGAACGGATTGTCCTGGCCGCGGCCTCGCCGGCGAGGCGGGAAATGCTCGGCGAGGTAGTCGACGATCAGGTCCCGGTCGGCCTTGTCCTGATCGGCCATACCGTGACGGTCGACCATGAACTGGAAAGTCGCATCCCAGCGTTCGCGGGTCATGCCCTGCGCCTTGACGATCGCCGTGCCGTGGCAGGCGGCGCAAAGGTAGAACGTCTCCTCCTGTCCCTTGCCCGCCGGCATGGTGTCCAACGTGTCCTGGTGCTTGACATCGGGCGGCAGCGCCTTTGGCAGGGCCTTGCCGCGCGCTGCGACGGTTGGCGCGGGCGCGGGCTTGGCCGTAGCCAATGGCTCGGCCGGCGGGCGAAAACTGCCCGCGCGGTCGAGCAGCATCAGCGCGGCCATCATCAGGATGCCCGCCGTGATGACGGTGGTCAGGTTCATCAGGCTTCGATCAGTACCGCGACACGGCTGACCGGATTGGCGCCGTAGCCCTGCGGGTTCCAGTTGCCGGCCTGGAAGGGCTGGGTCTTGCCGCTGGAATCCGTCGCCTTGCTCCAGACCTCGTAGTAGCCGGCGCTCGGCACCGGGATCGAGGCGCTGAAACGCTGGAAGGCAAACTTGTTGGCTGCTGCCTTGAGCTCGGCCTTGACCCAGGTGACGCCGTAGTCGATCGAGACGTCGACCGACTGGATCGAATTGTCGCCGGCCCAGGCCGAGCCGCGCAGGTCGATCTTGGTGGTGCCCTTGGGCAGCTTCGCGCCATGCGCCGGGAAGGTGACGATCGAGCGCACCGGCATCGATTCGAGGATCGCCGTGTTCTTCTCGTCGCCCTTGTCGCCGGGGATCATCGGCGTCTTGGACACGCGGTAGGAGAAGCCGGTCATACCCGAACCGTCATGCTCCTTGTCGCGGATCCAGACCCGCGTCAGCCACTTCGCCGACAGCGAGCCGGCCCAGCCCGGCACGATCAGGCGTACCGGCCCGCCATGGATCAGCGGGATATCCTTGCCGTTCATGCGAAAGGCGATGAGCGTATGCGGGTCCATCGCCTTGGCCATGCGCATGCCGCGCGAGATCGTCGGCCGCGTGGCGTCGCCGGAGAGATGCACGTCGGCGCCGTAATGGCCTGTGTAGACGGCGGTGGATTTCAGGCCGGCGGCCTTGAGCACGTCGGCCAGCCGCACGCCCGTCCACTCGGCGCAGCCCGCGCCGCCATTGGTCCACTGGTTGCCGCGTGCCTCCGGCGTGAAGAACGAGCGGCCGTTGCCGCCGCACTCCATCTGCAGCTTCAGCGACACGGCCTCGTAACGCGCCATCAGGTCGCCGAGGCTGATCTCCAGCGGTTTGTCGACCTCGCCGTCGACCTTGAACTTCCACATGCGCGGGTCAGACGGCATCTTCGCCGCGTCGGGCAGCAGGCCGTTGTTGCGGATGAAGAACTTGTCGGTCGGCGTGACCTCGTCGTCCATCAGCTCGGCTGGCGTCTCGGCGACCAGCGGCCGGTCGCCCAGCACGACGAGGTTGGCCTTGCCGTCCATCTTCAGAAGGGTCGGGCCCTTGGGCGTCGCGGTGGCTTGCGCCAACGCCGCCGGTACCAGACCTGCCGGCATGTTGCCGGCGAAGGGGATCGTGGCGCCGATCGCGGCGCCCATGGTGGCAAGGCCGGCGCCCTTGAGGAAGCCGCGTCGCGAGCGGCCGGTACGGCGGCCGAAGACCAGCGCGTCGGCGCGCTCCGGATCGTCCGTGTAGAGCTCGTGCATGCCACGTTCACGCTTGGCCATGATTCCCTCCGTCTTGGGTATCGCCGATACCTTAGCCGAAAACCACCCTCACGCGCGACGCTTTCGGCGCAGCAGCAGGGCCGAGGCGACGAGACCGACGGTGGATATCGCGATCACGATGGTGGCGATCACGTTGATCTGGGGATTGAGGCCCAGGCGGACGCTGGAATAGACCGCCATGGGCAGGGTTTGCGACGCCGCCCCTGATACGAACTGGGTCAGGATCAGGTCGTCGAGCGAGAGCGTGAAGGCCAGCAGCCAACCCGAGACCAGCGCCGGCGCGATCAGCGGCAGGGTGATGGAGCGGAACACGGCGAAGGGCCGCGCGCCGAGGTCCATCGCCGCTTCCTCCAACGAACGGTCGAAATCGGCGAGCCGCGCCTGCACGACGACGGCGACATAGGCCATCGAGAAGGTGATGTGGGCGATGGCGATGGTGGCGAAGCCGCGCTCGGGCCAGCCGATATGGCGCTCCAGCCCGACGAAGAGCAGCAGCATGGAGACGCCCATGATCACCTCGGGCATCACCAGGGGCGCGATCACCAGCGCGACGAAGATGGAGCGCCCGGCGAAGCGGGGATGACGCGCGAGCGCGATGCCGGCCAGGGTGCCCAGCACGGTGGCGGCGCAGGCGTTAACGAAGGCGATGCGCAGCGACAGCAGGGCGGCGTCGATCATCGCCTCGTTGGCGAACAGCGCGCTCCACCACTTGGTCGAGAAGCCGCTCCACACCGTGACCAGTCGGGACTCGTTGAAGGAGTACGCGATCACCGTGGCGATCGGCAGGTAGAGAAACGCGTAGCCGAAGGCCAACACCGCGAGCGGGAAGCGTTTCATCTCCCTTGCCCCGCTGGCGGGGGAAGGTAGTCGAGTTGCACACGCGCCCTCATGAGCCACCGAACTCTCGCGCGCGCAGGCGCTGGTAGAGTGCGATCGGCGCCAGGAGCGCGAGCAGCATCAGCACCGCGACGGCCGAGGCCAGCGGCCAGTCGCTGTTGGTGAAGAACTCGTCCCACAGCACCTTGCCGATCATCAGCGTCTCGGTACCGCCCAGCAGGTCGGGGATCACGAACTCGCCCACCGCGGGGATGAACACCAGCAGGCAGCCGGCGATGACGCCCGGCAAGGACAGCGGCAGGGTGATCGACAGGAAGGCGCGCCAGGGTCTTGCCCCGAGATCGGCGGCGGCCTCGAGCAGCGATCGGTCGAGCTTCTCCAGCGCGGCGTAGAGCGGCAGAACCATGAACGGCAGATAGGCGTAGACGATGCCCAGGTAGATCGCCCACTCGCTGCCGAGGATCGTGCCGGGATCGCCGCTGATGTCCATCGCGCGAAGGAGCGCGTTGATCAGGCCATGCTCGGACAAGAGCCCGCGCCAGGCGTAGATGCGGATCAGGAACGAGGTCCAGAACGGCAAGATGACCAGCATCAGCAGGATGGGTCGCCGTGATGGCGCGGCCATGGCGATGGCGTAGGCCATCGGGTAGCCGATCAGCAGGGTCAGCACGGTGGCGATCGCCGCGATGCGCAGCGAGCTGAGATAGGCGTCGACGTAGAGCGCGTCCGACAGCAGGAAGGCGTAGTTGCGCGCCGTGCCGGTCATCGCCACCGGCGGCGCGGCGTCGGGCGCGTTCTGCCCGAAGCTGATCGCCGCGACGATGGCGAAGGGCGCGAGGAAGAACAGCAGCAGCCAGGCGAAAGGCGGGCCGACGATCGCCGCGCGGGCGAGCCTCGTCGGGTCGGAAGGGCGCGCCGCCATGTCAGTCGCCGAGCACGATGGCGTCGCGCGCCGCCCAGGCGAGCCAGATATTGTCGCCGTGGCCCGGCCGCGGCTGGTCGTGGCGCGTGTCGATCGCGGCGCGCAGGGTCAGGCCGGGCGCCATCTCGACGTGGCAGATCGAGCGGTCGCCGAGATAGGACAGCGCTTGCACGACGCCCATGGCGGCGTTGTCCGCACCTTCGGGCCGGTGCGTCGACAACGCGATTCGTTCCGGCCGGATCGCCACACCGACGCGCCGCCCGTCGCCGGCATCGGCGGCGTGATCCGTCTTGATGTCGATGCCCAGTGCCGGGCAGCGCACGAGCCGGCCCGCGGCCTCGCCCTCCAGAATGTTGGCGCTGCCGAAGAAATCGGCGACGAAGCGGCTGCGCGGGCGTTCGTAGATTGTCGTCGGTGTGCCGAGCTGAGCGATGGTGCCGCGATCCATGACCGCGACCTTGCTCGCCATGCTCATCGCCTCGTCCTGATCGTGCGTGACGATGACGAAGGCGATACCCAGGCGCCGTTGCAGCTCGACCAGCTCCAGCCGCGTGCGCTCGCGCAGCTTGCGATCGAGCGCCGCCATCGGCTCGTCGAGCAGCAGTAGCTTGGGTCGCTTGACGATGGCGCGCGCCAAGGCCACGCGCTGGCGCTGGCCGCCCGAGAGCTGATCGGGCCGGCGCTCGGCCAGCTCCGCCATGCGCACCAGCTCCAGCGCCTCCTCGACGCGGCGCTCGATCTCGGCCCGCGCCACGCCCTCCTGCACCAGGCCGAAGCCGACATTGCGTGCCACGGTCATGTGCGGGAAGAGCGCGTAGGACTGGAACATCATGTTCACCGGCCGCTCGTAGGGCGGCAGGTCGGTGATGTCGCTTCCCTCGACCAGGATTCGGCCCGTATCGGGGCGCTCGAAGCCGGCGATCATGCGCAGCAGCGTGGTCTTGCCGCAGCCCGACTCACCCAGCAGCGCCAGACGTTCGCCCCTGCCGATGTCGAAAGACACGTCGGCCACGGCCGTGACGTCGCCGAACTTCTTGCGAAGCCCGACGACGCTCAGCGCGAGCGGCGGAGCGGCGGCGTCCGTCACCGCCCGGTCTTGACCATCGTCCAGGCGCGCGTGCGCAGGCGCGTGTGCTCGGCGTCGCCGGCGCTGATGGTGTAGAACTTCGCGCGCACCTCGCGCGGCGGGTAGATCAGCGGGCTCTCCGACACCGCCTTGTTCATCAGGGGCGGCGCCAGCCGGTTGGCGTTGGCGTAACCGGTCAGGTTGCTCGATTCGGCGGCGACCTTGGGCTCCAGCATGTAGTCGAGCCAGCGATGGGCGTTGTCGACGTTCTTGGCGGTCCGGGGGATCGCCAGCACGTCGAGCCACAGCTGCGCGCCCTCGCGCGGGATGGCGTATTCGATGCCCTGCTTCTTGGCCGCCTTGGCGCCGCGATCGCGCGCCTGCAGGATATCGCCGGAGTAGGCGAAGGCGAGGCAGACATCGCCGCCGGCCAGCGCGTCGATGATCTCGCCGGTGTGGATCTTGCGTATGTTGGGGCGGATCTTCATGACGGCGTCGCGCGCCTTCTCGAGATCGGCCGCCGCCTTGCTGTCGGGATCGAGCCCGAGATAGAGCAGGGCGGCCGGCAGCACGTCGGTCGGGCTGTCCATCAGCATCACGCCGCAATCCTTGAACTTCGACACCACGGCCGGATCGAAGATCATGCGCAGGCTGTCGAGCGGCGCGTCGGGCATGCGCTTCTTGATCGCCTCGACGTTGTAGCCGATGCCCGTGGTGCCCCACATCCAGGGAATGCCGAACTCGTTGTTCGGGTCATACTTGGCCAGCGCCTTCATCACCTCGGGGTCGAGATTGCCGTAGTTCTTCAGCTTGGCCTTGTCGAGCTTCTGGTACAGCCCCGCCGCGAGCTGGCGCACGAAGAAGGGCGAGGCGGTGGGCGTCACCACGTCGTAGCCGCCGCCGGCCTTGAGCTTGGCGTCGAGGATCTCGTTGCCGTCATAGGTCGTATAGTTGACCTTGATGCCGGTGACCTGCTGGAAGTTCTTGGCCGCGTCCTCGGCGATGTAGTCGTTCCAGTTATAGACGTTGACGACGCGCTCTTGCGCCCAGGCCGGCAGGGCCGCCAGCGCGGCGGCGAAGATGAGCGAGGGCAGCGTACGGCGCATCGGTATCTCCGGGCGAGTTTCGCGCATCTTTCAGGCGCCGCGTTGTGGAAGGCAAGTCCTTAACTCAGACACCGAGATACCGATGCTGCAGCTCGACATCGGCGGCGAGCGCGGCCGAGGTGCCGGCCCACACGACCCGGCCTTTCTCGACGATGTGGTGGTGGTCGGCCAGCGCCAGCAACGCGCCGACGTTCTTGTCGATCACCAGGATAGACTGGCCGTCGCGCTTGAGCCGTCCCAGCACGCTCCAGATTTCCTGGCGTACCAGGGGAGCGAGTCCCTCGGTCGCCTCGTCGAGGATCAGCAGACGCGGGTTGGTCATCAGCGCGCGGCCGATCGCCAGCATCTGCTGCTCGCCGCCGGAGAGCTGGTTGCCCATGTTGCCCTGCCGCTCGGCCAGGCGCGGGAAGAACTCCAGGACGCGCTGCAGTGTCCAAGTGGGCGCGCCCATCGCGCGCGAGGTGGCGATCAGGTTCTCGCGCACCGTCAGGTTGGGGAAGATCTGCCGGCCCTCCGGCACCAGCCCCAGCCCGAGCCGGGCGATGCGGTAGGAGGGCAGGCCGTGGATCGGCTCGCCGTCGAAGGTGACAGTCCCGGCGCGCGGCGGCATCACGCCCATGATCGCGTGCACCGTGGTCGTCTTGCCCATGCCGTTGCGGCCCATCAGCGTGACCACCTCGCCGGCGCCCACCGACAGGTCGACGCCGAACAGCACCTGGCTGTCGCCATAGGCGGCTTCGAGGCCCGCGACCTTCAGCATCACGCGGCCCCCACGGCCGAGGCCTCGCCGAGATAGGCCTGGCGCACCTCGGCGCTGGCGCGGATCTCCTCGGGCGTGCCCGATGCGATGGCGCGGCCATAGACCAGCACGGTGATGCGGTCGGCCAGCGCGAACACCGCGTCCATGTCGTGCTCGACCAGCAGCAAGGTGCGCCGGCCTTTCAAGGAGCGCAGCAGGCTCACCATGCGCGCCGATTCCTCAAGCCCCATGCCGGCCATTGGTTCGTCGAGCAGCAGCAGGCGCGGCTCGCTGGCCAGCGCCATCGCCACCTCGAGCTGGCGGCGCTCGCCGTGCGAGAGGTCGGCGGCGGCGCTGTCGGCGCGGTCGGCGAGGCCGACGCTGTCGAGCGCCTTCATCGCCGGCTCGCGCAAAGAACGATCGGCGCGCGCCGGCGCCCAGAAGCGGAAGGAGTGACCCTGGCGCGCCTGGACCGCGAGCGCCACGTTGTCGAGCGCGCTGAACTCGCGCAGGACCGAGGTGATCTGGAACGAGCGCGCCAGGCCGAGATGCACCCGCGCCGGCGCCGGCAGCCGCGTGATGTCGTGGCCGTCGAACAGGATGTGGCCGGCATCGGGGCGCAGGAAGCCGGAGAGCTGGGCGATCAGCGTGGTCTTGCCGGCGCCGTTGGGGCCGATCAGCGCGTGCACCTCGCCCTCGTTTACGGCGAGGTCGAGATGGTCGGTCGCGACGATGCCGCCGAAGCGCTTGGTCAGGCCGTCGACTGTGAGAAGCGCCTCAGCCATGACCACCCCCGGAGCGAGGCGGGCGGCCGAGCAGCGAGTCGATGCCGCCGCGCGCGTAGAGCGCGACCAGGATCAGCAATGGGCCGAAGACGATCTGCCAGTACTCGCCCCAGCCCTTGCGCCCGAGGTCGATCAGCGGCTTCAGCGACTCCTCGAGCACGAAGAAGGCGATGGCGCCGAAGATCGGGCCGGTCAGGCTGCCCATGCCGCCCAGCACGACGATGACGATGAGGTCGCCCGACTTCACCCAGGACATCATCGAGGGCGAGATGTAGGCGTCGTGGTTGGCCAGGAGCAGGCCGGACAGGCCGCCCAGCGTGCCTGAAATGACGAAGGCGGTGAGGCGGTAGCGGAACACCGGGAAGCCCAGCGCCAGCATGCGCGTCTCGTTGGACTTTGCGCCGCGCAGCACCATACCGAAGCGCGAATTGACGATTCGCCACAGGCCGAAGGTCGTCGCCAGCAAGAGCGCGTAGCACAGCCAGTAGAAGGTCGGCCGGTGACGCAGGTCGATCAGGCCGGAGAAGACGCTGCGCCGCGCGATGTTGAGTCCGTCGTCGCCGCCATAGGCCTCCAGGCCGACGCCGACATAGAAGACGAGTTGCGCGAATGCGAGCGTGATCATGATGAAGTAGAGGCCGCGGGTGCGCAGGCTGAGCGCGCCCACCGCCGCGGCCCACAGAGCGCAGACCAGCAGGCCGAGCGGCCACTGGATCCAGCCGCTGAAGACGTCGTGATGGGCGAGGATACCCACGGTGTAGCCGCCGATACCGAAGAAGACGGCGTGGCCGAAGCTCACCAAGCCGCCGTAGCCGAGGATCAGGTTGAGGCTCATGGCGGCGATCGACCAGATCACCACGCGAGTGCCGATCGACAGAACATAGCGCTGGTCGAAGGCCTGGGTCAGCAGCGGCAGGACACCCAGCAGCACCAGCAGCGCCGCGACCACGATGCCGCGCGGCGTGCGCAGGGCGGTGAGCAGGTCTTTCACAGGTGCGCACCAGATGCCGTCCCCGGCTGGCGGGGGAAGGCGGCGCGAAGCGTCGGATGGGGCTGGCAGTGCGACGACTCAAGGGGCGCTGTGTGGCCGCGATGTCGCCACCTCCATCCGCCGTTCGGGCACCCGCCCCCGCGAAGCGGGAGAAGGTATGGGCGCCGCAGACTCATTGCCGTTGACCGAACAGGCCGGTCGGGCGCCACACCAGGACCGCAGCCATCAGCACGTAGACGGCCACCTGCGAAATCGACGGCGCGGCGGTCGAGGCCGCCGAGCTCGACATCACCTTCTTCAGCAGGTCGGGCAGGAAGGCGCGGCCGATGATGTCGACCTGACCGACGACCATTGCGGCGATGAAGGCGCCTTTGATCGAGCCGATGCCGCCGATGACGATGATGACGAAGGCCAGGATCAGGATGTCGTCGCCCATGCCGATCTTCAGCGACACGATCGGCGCCGCCATCAGGCCGGCGATCGCCGCCAGGATCGCGCCCAGGCCGAACACCAGGGTGAACAGCAGCTCGATGTTGACGCCCAGCGCCGCCACCATGCGCCGGTTCGATGCGCCGGCGCGGATCAACATGCCGATGCGCGTGCGCGTCACCAGCCAGGCCAGGAACAACGCGACCACCGCGCCGACGACGATGATGGCGAAGCGGTAGGTCGGGTAGGGCACGCCGGGCAGGATGTCGATCGTCCCGGCGAGCGCGGGCGGCAAGGTAATGCTCTTGCCGGCCGGTCCCCACAGCACACGCACCAGCTCGTTGAAGAACAGGATCAGGCCGAAGGTCGCCAGCACGTGGTCGAGATGGTCGCGCGCATAGAGCCGGCGCGCGATCACCAGCTCGACGATGACGCCCAGCGCCAGCGCGGCGGGCAGCGCCAGCAGCGCGCCAAGCACGAAGCTGCCGGTCCAGCCCATGAAGGTCCAGGCGAAATAGGCGCCCAGCATGTAGAGGGAGCCATGGGCGAGATTCACCAGGTCCATGATGCCGAAGACCAGTGTCAGCCCGGCCGCCAGCAGGAACATCAGCAGACCGAGTTGGATACCGTTCAGGACCTGGAGGAGGAAGTATTCCATAGGGTGTCGCCCGCAAACGAAACGGGAGCGCGCGCGGCGCTCCCGTTCCTGTGTTGCCCAGTCCGCGTCACTTCATCGGGCACTTCTCGTGGTGCGGATCCTTGGCCGCGGTCATCGCCGTGGCCACGGTCTTGAGCGTGAAGTTGCCGTCGGAATCCTTCACCGTCTCCTGGATGTAGAAGTTCTGGATCGGGAAGTTGTTGTTGTTGAAGGCGAAGTCGCCGCGCACCGACTTGAAGTTGGCCTTCTTGATCGCCGCGCGCACGGCGTCCTTGTTGGCGAGATCTCCCTTCAGGGCCTCGACCGCCGAGGCGATCAGCATGATCGAGTCGTAGCTCTGCGCGCCGTAGAAGGACGGATACGTCCCGTGCTTCTTGCGGAAGTCGGCGACGAACTTCTTGTTCTGCTCGTTCGGCAGGTCGTTGACCCACTGCTGCGCGCCGGGCACACCGAGCGCCAGGTCCTTTTGCTGCGGCAGCGACAGCGCGTCGATGCTGAAGGCCTGATAGAGCGGCACCTGGCCGCGCAAGCCGGACTGGGCGTACTGCGACAGGAACTGCACGCCGTGCGCGCCGGGGTAGAAGATGTAGATGCCCTCGGGCTTGACCGAGCGGATCTTCGCCAGCTCAGCGGAGAAATCGAGCTGGTCGGGCCACTTGGTGAGGTCCTCACCGACGATCGTGCCCTTGTAGGTGCGCTTGACGCCCGCGAGCATATCCCTGCCGGCGGCATAGTTGCCGGCCATCAGGTACAGGCTCTTCACACCCTTGCTCTGCAGATAGGCGCCCATCGCCATCGGCGTCTGGTCGTTGTTCCACGAGGTCGAGAAATAGTTCTTGTGGCAGAGTTCACCGGCGATCTGGGAGGGGCCGGCGTTGGCGCTGATCAGGATGGTATCGGCCTCGTCGACCACGGTCTTGAGCGAGGCCAGCAGCACGTTCGACCAGATGTAGCCGGTGACGAAGTTCACCTTGTCCTGGACGGTGAGCTTCTCGGACTTGGCCTTGCCGACATCCGGCTTGAACGTATCGTCCTCGTAGATGATCTCGACCGTCTTGCCGGCCATCTTGCCGCCGAGGTGCTCGAGCGCGAGGTTGGCCGAGCGGCGCATGTCCTCGCCAATCGCCGCCTGCGGCCCGGAGAAGGTCGAGATGAAGCCGATCTTGATCGTGCTCTGCGCCATCGCGGGCGCGGCAAAGAGCGACAGCGCGGCGGCGCCGGCGGCCAGTCTGGTCAACATCCAGAAATCTCCCTCGTGAATTCCACACCCGCTCCTGCCTCAGCGGGGCAGGTTCCCATGCGTCCTATAGAAGCCGAAAAGCCCAATCGCCACAACGCTTCATTCAACAGCGAAGCGCGTTTTGACGCTGTTGGCGCGTGTCGCCATGCGCTGGTGCCAGGACTCGATGGCCGGCATCTCCATGATGAGGTCGCGGCCTTCCGGCGCCAGTCGGAGAAGGGTCAGCATCGGATAGGCGTGCAGGTCGGCGAGGCTGAGATCCGGCCCGGCGATGAACGGCCGGCCGGCGGACAGCCGGGCGAGTTCGGACAGGGCCTTGCGCACCGTCGGGATCGCCGCGGCGATCTTGGCCTCGTCGGCGGTGCCGCCGCGCGCCGGCACCCGCATCCGCTCGACATAGATGTCCCACACGCCGGCGCGGTACAGGTAGCTGTCGCAAATGCCGATCGCCTGCGCCATCACCGCGCGATCGGCTGACGTGGCCGGCTGCAGCGCCGGACCCTCGAAGGCCTCGTCGACATAGCGACAGATCGCGGCGGTCTCGTAGAGGCGCAGCTCGCCGTGTTCGAAGGCCGGTATTTTGCCGAACGGATGGCGCGCGAGGTGCGTGGCCGGCGGGCCGCCGGCCGCGAAGATGTCGACCTCGTCGAAACGGTAGTCGACGCCCTTCTCGGCCAGGGTGAGCCGGGCGGTCCGCGTGTAGACGCTGTAGGCGGAGCCGAAGAGGATGGGGTCGCTCATGGGTGTTCGCCCGGCGGCTTTCCGTGGTTTGATCGCGCGATGAGCACACCCTACGACAGCCCGGTCGCGCCCGCCGGTATCCGCGCGCGTTTCATCGACAACGTCAACGGCCTGCGCCTGCATGTGCTGGAGGCCGGTTTCGAAACACCTGGGCGGCCCTGCGTGCTGCTGCTACATGGCTTTCCCGAGCTGGCCTGGAGCTGGCGCAAGGTGATGCCGGCGCTCGCCGCCGCGGGCTACCACGTGATCGCGCCCGACCAGCGCGGCTATGGCCGCACGACGGGTTGGGATGGAGGCTACGACGGCGACGTCGCCTCGTTCCGCATGGTCAATCTCATGCGCGACGCGATCGGCCTGGTCTTCGCGCTGGGCTATCGCTCGGTGGCGGCGGTGGTCGGGCACGATTTCGGCTCGCCGGTGGCGGCGTGGTGCGCGCTGATTCGGCCCGACGTGTTCCGCTCGGTCGTGCTGATGAGCGCGCCGTTCGGCGGTGCGCCGCCACTACCGTTCGACACTGCGGGCAAGCCGGCGCCGGCGAAGGATCCGATCCACGACGCGCTCGTGGCGCTGCCCCGCCCACGCAAGCACTACCAGTGGCACTACTCGACGCGCGGCGCCGATGCCGACATGCATCGCGCGCCCCAGGGCGTGCACGACTTCCTGCGCGCCTACTACCACTACAAGAGCGCGGACTGGCGCGGCAACACGCCCTTCCCGCTGAAGGGCTGGACGGCGGACGAGTTGGCCAAGATGCCGACCTACTACGTCATGGACCGCGATGTCGGCATGGCCGCGACCGTGGCGCCCTACATGCCCTCGGCCGATGAGATCGCCGCCAATCGTTGGCTGAGCGATCAGGAGATGCGGGTCTACAGCGCCGAATACGAGCGCAACGGTTTCCAGGGCGGTTTGCAGTGGTACCGCTGCTCGACCGATCCCCGGTATCAGACGGACCTGCAGATCTTCAGCGGCCGCACAATCGATGTGCCCTCCGCCTTCATCGCCGGTCGTCAGGACTGGGGCATCCAGCAGCGCCCCGGCGCGCTCGAACGCATGCGCGAGAGGGCCTGCACGCGGATGACCGACTTCCACCTGATCGACGGCGCCGGCCACTGGGTACAGCAGGAACAGCACGCGGTGGTGAACGGCCTGCTCGTGGACTTCATCCGTCGGTCGGCTTGAAGCAACGTCCCTATGGCTTGTGCAATCGCACGGGTTCGCGTGTAACAGTCCGACGGCCGCGTTTGAAGGCCGCCAGCACGGGCGCGACTGTGCGCAGGGCCGTGACGGCGTCGGTCGCGTCGAGCACCACCAGATCGGCGGGATTGCCGACGGCGACACCGTAGTCGTCCTTGCGCATGATCCGCGCCGCGGCCGAGGTGGTCATGTCCCAGATCGCCTTGACCTCGTCGTCGTTGCCGCGCTGGGTGACGATCGCATGCATGTTGGCCTGGCGCAGGAGCTGGCCGTCGCCGAACGGCGTGAACGGGTTGAGGATATTGTTGGTGCCGATTGAGCAGGTGACGCCCTGCTCGGTCAGGCGATTCAGGTCGACCACGTTGCGCGGCACGTTGTGGTCGGTGTGCCGGCCGCCGAGGTAGAGATCGGTCGCCGTCAGCACGGTCGCGGCGACGCCGGTGTCGGCCATGCGCTTGGCGACCGTGTCCAGGTCCTTCCACGGCATGGTGGAGAGCTTGCCGACATGGCCGACGGCGACGCGGCCGCCCCATTTGTATTTCTCCGTGAGGTCGCAGACCAGCAGCGTGTCGAGCTCCTCGGCGGAGGCGCCGCTGTCGAGGTGCATGTCGATGTCGATGTCGAATTCGCGCGCCATCTCGAAGACGCGGCGGATCTGCGCGGCGCGATCGCTGTCGTAGTTCGGCGCCGCGCCGACGACGGTGGCGCCGTTCTTCAGCGCGGCGACCATCAGCTCGTCTGTTCCAGGGTTGTTGGTCAGGCCTTCCTGCGGCATGACGCAGATCTCGAGATCGATCGCCCATTTGTACCTGTCGATCAGCGCCTTCACGCCCGCGAAGCCGCGCATGCCGATTTTGGGATCGACCTCGACATGGGTGCGCATGCGCGTGGCGCCGTGGCCGATGCATTTCTCGATCGTGCCCGAGGCGCGCTCGATGACGTCCTCGACGGTGAAGGTGTGCTTGACCGCCGACACGCGCTCCATCGCGAGATGCGGATTGCGCTTGGTCGTGTGCTCGCAGCGGCCAAGGATGCAGGCCTTGTCGAGATGGATATGGGTCTCGACGAAGCCCGAGCAGACCAGCCGGCCGCCGCCTTTGACCTCTTCCCGCGCGCCGCCGCCCAGCCGGGGCGCGATCGCCGCGATGCGGCCATCCTTCACGCCGATGTCGGTGGTCGGTTGATCGGGCTTGCTCTCGGCCAGCCGCACGTCACGCAACACGAGATCGAAGTCCATCCGCGGTATCGCTCCCCTTGTAGGCGGCATGGATGTTGCACCAGACTGCGTCACAGTTACAGGAGGTCCATCGATCGCCATGCTGTCACGACGGACGTTTGTGATCGCCGCCGCCGCGGTGCCAGGCATCGCCCGGGCGCAGACCGCTTGGCCGACCAAGCCGATCCGCTGGATCGTCAACTTCCCGCCGGCCGGCGCGGCCGACATCCTGTCGCGTACGCTGACCGAACGCTTCGGTACGCGGCTGGGCCAGCCGATCGTGGTCGAGAACAAGCCGGGTGCCGGTGGCCTGCTGGGCGCCGACATCGTCGCCAAGGCGAAAGGCGACACGCATCTCGTCATGATGTCGAGCGCCGCCTCGCACGGCATCGGGCCGGTGCTCTACAAGGACGTACCCTATGACGCGTTGGCCGATTTCACCCATATCCAACTGGTCGGCACGTTCCCGTCGGTGCTCGCGGTCAACAGCGCGTCGCCGATCAAGACCGTCGCGCAGCTGATCGACCAGGCGCGCGCCGAGCCGGGGAAGGTGACCTACGGCTCGGGCGGCAACGGCACCATGAATCACCTCACCGGGCAGGTGCTCGCGCGGCAGGCCGGCGTGACGCTGACCCATGTACCCTATCGGGGTTCGGCGCCGGCGATGAACGATCTGATGGGCGGCCAGATCGCGGCGCTGATGGAGAGTCTGCCGACGGCGATCGGTCACTTCACCTCGGGGCGTATGCGGCCGCTGGCGGTCAGCGAAGACGAGCGCTCGCCCGCACTGCCTGATGTGCCGACCTTCCGCGAAGCGGGCGTCGCGGGCGTTGTGACCACCAACTGGTTCGGTTTCTCGGCCACGGTGGATCTTCCTGCGGACATCGCCAAGCGCTGGGAGACGGAGATTGCGACCGAGCTCAGAAGCGACGAGGTCAAGGAGAAGTTCGCCAGGATCGGCGTCCGGCCGAGCACGGTGGACGGGAGGGGCTATGCCGCCCTGATCCGCAATGAGCTCGATCGTTGGCGTGAGGTGATCCGCGCTGGAAACATTCGGGCCGACTAGGCAGAGTGCCTCGAACACATCGCCGATCTCGGGCCTGGAGCCCCAACATCACAAATGTCGCGCTTCATCGATCGGTTGCGTCGACGTCGGCCTGGCGACGATCAGGCTCTACTGGCTGGCATCATTGATCGACACGACAAGGCCTCCGGCGCCTCGGCGCAGCGCGGCAGGTCGGTGCCCCGTGTCGAGCCCAGGGCCGCGGCGGTAGCGCGCGGTCGCCGCGTTGGTTGGATGCGCCCGGCGGTCCTGATCTCGATTTTCGTCGGCCTTGCGATCTACGTCGCACTCGAACAGCCGCGGATTCCTGGCATCACGGGGAGCATCCAGCGCCCCAGCGAGCTGGACAGCGAATTCGTGGGGACCGTTCGTGTGGTCGACGGTGACACGGTATCCATGCGCGGGCTACGGCTGCGCCTGACCGGGATCGACGCGCCGGAGAAAGATCAGACCTGTACTCGCGGCGGCAAGATCTGGAATTGCGGGGAACAGTCGGGCGCCGCGCTGAAGGACTGGATCGGTGGCAGCATTCTCACCTGCCTGAGCAACGCCATCGACAAGTATCGTCGTCCCGTCGTGCGGTGCACGGTCAGAGGCTTCGACGTCGCGGCCTGGTCGGTCGAGAACGGCTGGTCTCTGGCGGTCCCGATCGGCCCGCCTGACTACAAGTCCCAGGAAGCGCATGCGAGAAGCCTGCGGCTGGGACTATGGTCTGGCGAGTTCACCCCGCCTTGGGAATGGCGGGCAGCGCGCGGCGTCGACAACCAATAGGCGGTGCGTGATCACGCCTTCGGCGGCGCCTTGCCGTAGTCGGCGTCGCTCACTGGCTCGTGCCATGTCGTCGCCTGGCCCTTTTCGTCGGTCTCCGACATGGCGAGGTGGCACATCATGGTGTCGGGCGCCGAGCCGTGCCAATGGCGCGCGTTGGGTGGGATCACCACGGTGTCGCCCGGCCTGATCTCCTGCACCGGCTGCCCCTCGAGCTGGTAGCGCCCGATTCCCGACAGCACGTAGAGGATCTGGCCGACCGCGTGCTGGTGCCAGTTGGTGCGCCCGCCCGGCATGAATGTCACGCGCGAGGCGCGCAGCTTCGACGGGCCTTCGGGCGCCCACACTGGATCGGACACAACCGGGCCGACGAAGTTCGCCGCCTCCACCTTGGACGTCTTGCGATCGCCGGCGCGCATGATCCTGGGCTTCATGAGAGCCTCCCTCGGTCGGAAAGGTAAGCGGATCGGGGTCGGGCGGGCAACGTGAAGCGCGGGATGTTGCTGGCCTCGTGCCGTGAATGCGGATCAGGTCGAGCGGCCAACCAGGAGGGTGAGGGGCAGGACGCCCTCGGCCGCGACATCCGCCGGTTTGCCGTCCAGCGGCTCGTGCCGGAACCCGTCGCCGGCAGCGCCGGCGCAGGCTGCGCTGACGACGATGGTGATCTCCGCGGACTTGGGCGCCTGCTTGCCGAACTGCTCCAGTCGCGCGGCGACGTTCACCGCTTCGCCGATAGCCGTGTAGTCGATACGGCCGGCGAAACCCACGTTGCCGACCATGACCGTCCCAGTGTGCAGTCCGATCCGCATGCGGCAGGCGAACGAGCCGCAGGCCTGGCGCTCGCGGTTGAAAGCCTCGACCTCCGCCGCGACCGCGAGCGCGCCGAGGCAGGCGGCGCGGGCGTGGTCGGCGTTCGGTTCAGGCGCTCCCCAGAACGCCATCAATCCGTCGCCGAGATACTTGTCGATGGTGCCGCCGCTGGCCTCGATGGCTGGCCCGACTCTCGCGAGCAGGTCATTGAGATACGCCGCCGCCTCCGAAGCGGGACGGCCGCGCGAATAGCTCGTGTAGCCCTCGAGGTCGCAGAACATCACGGTGAGGCCGCGATTCTCACTGACCGGCAGCCCACCTTGTCGCGCCGTCAGGCGCGCGACCAGCGCGCGCGGCAAGTAGGTGGCGGAGAGGCGCAAACCACGCGCCATACGTTCGAAGGCCTGGTTGGCCAGGCTGACTTCCCGGACCGGGCTGTTCGTCAGCGCCGGGAAGCGGTCGAGCTCCAGCCGCTCGACCGATCGCGCCGCGTCGGCCAGCGCCAGGATCGGGTTGGCGAGACGCCTGCCGAAGAGTACCGCCGCGACGCCTGTCAGCACCATCAGCAGACCACCGGCGATCAGGATGCCACGAACGATCCAGCGCGCACGGGCGGTTTCGCGGCCGGCTTCGTGATAGAGCCGATCGTCAACCGGGCCGGCGCGTAGTCATCGACCGAACGATAGTGCCAGGCGAAGCTGCGGTCGCCGACCCAGTTCCAGTGCCCGCTTATCGGTTGCTCGCCGGTGATCGTGGGCAGCGGATTGGCATCGGGCGCCCACATCGAGGCCAGCACCGGATCGTTCACCTCGTCGAGAGTCGCAAGCCTGCGGCGGTCGTGTTGCTCGGCGCGCCCGGTCTCTTCGCTGAGGTGCGGATGCGCCAGTACACTTTCGCGGCCGACCAAGATGAACGGCTTGCGCTCGCCGCTGATGTCGAGCTCTTTGAGGAAACGCGACAGGTCCGAGGTTCCGATCGCGGCGCCGATGAATCCCCTGAATTCGCCGCGGACCCGGATCGGCACGATGAGGGGCAGAATGGGCTCGCCGACGACGATCGACCAGACCGGTTCGGCCCAGGCGGGTCCCGACATGCCCCGCGCACGCGCCATGATGTCTGCCGCCTGCGGAACGCTCTCTCTTGGCTCCGGGCTCGTGCTGCGGTCAGCCCGGATGAAGCGTATCGGCTGACCCTCCACCGGGTAGACCAGGTAGCCGACCGCCTGGGGTGCGGCGGCGAGGGCTCCCAGCGCGAAGCTGCGCCACTGCTCGGGATTGTCGAAATCGATCTCGCCGCTTTCGATGGCCTGGCTGAGGTAGGTGAGCTGTGCTCGCACGGGCTCAAGGTGCGTCTGCAGGCGTCGGGCGATCAGATCCAGCCTGAGCTGACGGCGGTCGCGGGCGGCGTCGGCCTGATTACTGTCGGCGGCATACCAGGCGATGCCGATCACCGGGGCCATCGCCACGAAGACAAGGGCGACGAGGAGGGCGGGCAACAGTCGCGCGATCGGCCAGCCCGAAGGTGTCGGGTTGTCTTCGGTCACTCGCCTATATCCGGAGCTTGAAGCGCTGGATCTTGCCGGTCGCGGTCTTGGGTAGCTCCGGCACATACTCGACCCAGCGTGGGTATTTGTACGGCGCGAGCGTCGAGCGGCAGAGGCTCATCAGTTCGGCGGTCAGTGATTCACCCGCGTTCTGGCCGGGCTTGAGCACGACGTAGGCCTTGGGCTTCACCAGCTCATGCTCGTCCGCCTTGCCAATGACGGCGGCCTCGAGCACGGCCTGGTGGCCGATCAGGCAGTTCTCGATCTCGACCGGCGAGCACCAGATGCCGCCGACCTTCAGCATGTCGTCGCTGCGGCCGTCGTAGATGAAGTAGCCGTCGGCGTCCTGGCGATAGGTGTCGCCGGTGTTGAGCCAGCCATCGACCATGGTCTCGGCGGTCTTCTCGGGCTTGTTCCAGTAGTACTTGGCCGCCGAGTCGGCGCGAATCCACAACCGGCCGCTCTCGCCATGTGGCACCGGCACACGATGCTCGTCGAGGATGCGCGCCTCGTAACCCGGCACCGGCTTGCCCGACGTGCCGGGCCGATGATCGGCCAGACTGTTGGCGATGAAGATGTGCAACGCCTCGGTCGAGCCGATGCCGTCGAGGATGACGGTGCTGGTCTTGTCTTGCCAGCGCCGGAAGATCTCCGCCGGCAGCGCCTCGCCGGCCGAGACGCAGGCGCGCACGCTGGAGAAATCGCGCCTGGCCTTGTCGAGCGCCACCAGCTGCGCCGCGTAGAGCGCCGGCACGCCGTAGTACAGTGTTGGCTTGAAGCGCTCGATGATCTCGAAGGTCGTGTCGGGCGTGGGCCGCCGGTCGTCGAGCACGGCCGTGCCACCGGTCCACAGCGGGAAGGTCATGCCGTTGCCCAGACCGTAGGCGAAGAACAGCTTGGCGGCGGAGAACGACACGTCACTCTCGCGCACGCCCAGCGTGCGCACGCCATAGAGCTCGCTGGTCACCACCATGTCGCGCTGCAGGTGGACGGCGCCCTTGGGTCGGCCGGTCGAGCCGGAGGAATAGAGCCAGAAGCAATCGTCGGTCGGCGCGGCGGGCCGTGCGTCGAGGCGGTCGGACGCGCTCGCCATCTTGTCTGTGAACGCATCGACGGTCAGGGCCGTCACGGGCGTCTGTTGCAGCGCCGGCTCGATCTCGCTGGCGAACTCCCGGGAGTAGACGACGAGACCGCAGCCCGAGTCCTCGAACAGGTAGGCGTAGTCGCCGGCGCGCAGCAGCGTGTTGGGCGGCACCGGCACGATGCCGGCTTTGATCGCGCCCCAGAACAGATAGAAGAACGCCGGGCAGTCCTTGACCACCATCATCAGCCGATCGCCCGGCTTCAGCCCGAGCGCCAGCAGGGCGTTGCCGGCGCGGTTCACGCGCTCGGCAAGCTGGGCGTAGGTGACGTCCTCCTGGAGCGTGCGGATCGCGAGTTTCTCGCCGCGGCCTTCGGCGATGTGGCGATCGATGAAGGGAACGGCGACATTGAAGGGCGTGGGGAAAGCCATCGCCGAAGCGCCGGCCTCTCGGATGCCGGCAACGAAATTGCCCAAAGACATATCGACTCCTCGATCCGACCGCATGTCGAAGGCGTCCGTACGGGCCGCCGAAACGAAGCGAACCACCCAGCTCATTTGCGATGGCGATCGATTTCCTTGTTGAGTTCCGCCAACACGTCCTCCCAAGGCACGCTGGCTGTCGGATCGCGGCGATGCGCTTCCAGGCGCCGTTCGAGCTCCTCCATGAGAGCCTCCGTGGACAGCGAGTTCGGCGGCGTGCCCCAGTCTTCTTCGATACTCGCCCACAGGCGATCGATCAGGTCGAGTCGCTCGGCGACGGATAATCCGGCAATTTCGAGGGCGTTGATGTCCATGATGCTTTCCGCGAGCGTCTTCCTACAGCTTAGCGCCGGACGCTTTCACCGGCGTCTGGAAAGTTCGCACCTGGGCGGCCACGAACGCGGTGAACTCCGCCGGGCTCATCGGCTTGGTGACGAAGCCGAGATCGCCCAGGCGCTCGACGATCTTGGCGTCCGCCAGCACCTCGCTCATCGCCTTGTGCAGCTTCGCCTGCGCCTCGGCGGGGAAGCCCGCCGGCGCCGAGATGCCGACGAAGTTCTCGGCTACCAGCTTCGGGTAACCCAGCTCGATCACGGTCGGCACATCGGGCGCACTGGGCGCCTTTTGCGTCGAGGTCAGCGCGATCATGCGCAGCTTGCCGTCCCTGGCGAGCGGCAGCACTTCAGTCAGCGTGACGACGGCGAAGTCGAGCTGGCCGGCCATCATGTCCTGGAACATCGGCGCGGCGCCGCGATAGCCGATATGCTCCATGGAGAGGCCGAGCTCGCCCTTGAACATCTCGCCGATGATGTGGCCGATCGAGCCCTGGCCGCCTGAGCCGAACGGCACCGACTTGCCCTGACCTTTGATCCAGGCGATCAGCTCCGGCATGGTCTTGGCCGGCACGGCGGGGCGCACGACGAAGGCGTTGGCCACCGAGCCGACATAGACGACATGCGCGAAGTCCTTGATCGGATCGTAGGGCGGCTTGTCGAACAGGTAGGGTGCGATCGAGATCGGCGCGCTGTTGCTGAGCATCAGCGTATGGAACTCGTCCTTGGCCTGCAGCACTGCGTTGGCGCCGATGGTCGTGCCGCCGCCCGGCTTGTTGTCGACGATGATGGTCTGGCCGAGCTTCTCCGACAGCGGGCCGGCGATCACGCGCGCGGCGGCGTCCGACGCGCCGCCCGGCGGAAAGGTGACGACCAGCTTCACCGACCGGCTGGGCCACGCCGTCTGTGCCCACGCGGCCTTGCCCGCCAGCGACGCGGCCGCCGCCATGCCCAATATCTGTCTGCGCGCGATCATGAAATCCTCCCGAAACCGATGGTCGGAAAGGGACAAGCAACGGCCGTGCCGGCGGTCAGGCGCCGCCGCGGAACAGCGAGAAGCCCCAGGGCGTCATCTTGAGCGGCAGGTGGTAGTGCTGCGCCAGATCGGCGATGCCGAAGCGATAGGGCACGACCTCCAGGAAGGCGGGGCGGGGCAGGGCGACGCCCTGCGCCCGGTACCAATCGCCGACGTGGAACAGCGCCTCGTAGACGCCGGTCGCGGTGACGCCCTCGCCGCGCACGGTCGGATGGTCGAACGCGCCGCTGGCGCCGACGACGCCGTCGGCTAGCGACCTGCCCTCCGGGCCGCGCAGTTCAACCCTCAACCCCGCGGCGGCGATGCCGCGCGACACATCGAAGACATGGATCGAGATGCCGCCCGCGGGCATTAGGTCGCTCCTGTCACGGTGGAGTTCGGTGTCGGTCGTGCATCGAGAATGCTGGAGCGACTTCGAGCTGCAAGGCGTCGACGAACGCCTTGGGCTCCCGAGGCCAATGTCTCTCACCTGGTCGCGGTTCGCCGATCGCGGCTTCAACCGAATCCCTGGGCCGCCCAATCAGATCGAGCGGCTCCTGGCGGGTGAGCTGTGAGATGTCGAGCGATCGGATGTCCATGGTCGTTGTCCGATGACGCCGCAGTATAGCGTGGCCGGCCCGATCAGTTGAACCTCACATACGCGAAATCGGCAGGCTGGTTGTTGATGCCGCGCGCGGGCGGGGCGATCCAGTTGGCGAACTTGCCGGGCTCGGTGACGGCGGGACCCATCAGCGAGGTGACGTAGGCGCGGTCTTCGTCGCTGGGCAGCCACTTGCTCTCGTTGGCCTTCCACGTCGCCTCGTCGACCACCTTGCCGTCGGGGGATACGCGCGCGCCGGCGAAGCCGCCGATGCGGCGATTGAAGGCGCGGTGCGGCAGCTTGAGCTCGAAGTCGATGCCGGCGCGCTCGATGATCTTGTTCCAGCGCAGCACACCCTTGGCGCAGTCGTCGATGTAGTCCTGGCGCAGCCGCTCGTTGAGCGCGGTCAGCGCCGGCACCGCGCGCTCGACCACCGCGCCGCCGTCGAGGCCCAGGATGCCGTATTGCGCGCCGGTCAGCTGGTGGTCGTCGTCGATGCGGGTCTCGAGATAGCGGCCCTTCAGGCCCGCCGTGTAGTAGTTCGCGGCGTTGGTCGAGGCTTCCTGGCCGAACAGGTCGAGCGACACGGAGAAGTGGAAGTTGAGGTACTTCTGGATCGTCGGCAGGTCGACGCAGCCCAGCGCGCGCACGTCGTCGGTCTTGTGTTGCTTCATCATCTCGCAGCTGCGCTGCACGACGCGGCCGACGCCGGTCTCGCCCACGAACATGTGGTGCGCTTCCTCGGTCAGCATGAAGCGGCAGGAGCGCGCCAGCGGATCGAAGCCCGACTCCGCCAGCGAGGCGAGCTGGTACTTGCCGTCTCTGTCGGTGAAGTAGGTGAACATGAAGAAGCTCAGCCAATCCGGCGTCTTCTCGTTGAAGGCGCCGAGGATGCGCGGCTTGTCGGGGTCGCCGGAATGGCGCTGCAGCATCTCCTCCGCCTCCTCGCGGCCGTCGCGACCGAAATAGGCGTGCAGCAGGTAGACCATCGCCCAGAGGTGGCGGCCTTCCTCGACGTTGATCTGGAACAGGTTGCGCAGGTCGTAGAGCGACGGCGCGGTCTTGCCGAGCAGGCGCTGCTGCTCGACCGAGGCCGGCTCGGTGTCGCCTTGCGTCACGATCAGGCGGCGCAACGTCGCGCGATGCTCGCCGGGCACCTCCTGCCAGGCCGGCTTGCCCTTCTCGTCGCCGAAGGCGATGCGGCGGTCGGCCTCGCGCTCGGCGAGGAAGATGCCCCAGCGATACTCCGGCATCTTCACGTAACCGAAATTCGCCCAGCCATTGGCGTCGGTCGAGATCGCGGTGCGCAAGTAGACGTCGTAGCCGAGGCTGCCGTCCGGACCGAGATCGCGCCACCATTGCAGGTAGTTCGGTTGCCACGCCTCCAGCGCGCGCTGTAGGCGGCGGTCGCTCGACAGGTCGACGTTGTTGGGGATGCGTTCGCTGTAGTTGATGGACATGGTGGTCCTCCTAGACGCGACGACGATCGTAGACCGGCTTGCGGCCCGACCCGTAGAGCTTGAGCGCGCCGTCGGCGCCGACGGCGTTGGGACGCTGGAAAATCCAGTTCTGCCACGCCGTAAGGCGGGCGAAGATCTTGGTCTCCATCGTCTCGGGCCCGGCGAAGCGCAGATTGGCCTCCATGCCGGTGAGCCCGTCGGGCGAGAAGGCGGCGCGCTCCTCGATGGCCAGCCGCACCTCGTCCTCCCAGTCGATGTCGTCGGGGGTGAAGGTCACGAGCCCCAGCGACTCGGCGGTCTCGGCGTCGAGCGGCTTGCCGATCTCCGTCCTCAGCGCATCGACGCGTGAGGACTCGGCGAGGAAGCGGCTCTCCAGGCGGCTGAGCCCGTTGCCCATCGGCAGCGGCCCGAAATTCAGGCCGCTCAGCCGTAGCGTTGCTTCGGGTCGGTTGCTGCCCTCGAGCTTACCGATCAGCATGTAGGAACGGTCGGCGGCGAGTACCAGCTCGAGCAAGGTACCGGCGAAGCACGAACCCTGCTCGACCAGCGTGATCAGGCTGCGCGAGGAGACGTCGACGCGCTTGAGCGTGCGCTTGAGGAAGAGCGTGATCTCGCGCGCCAGCCAATGCGACTGGTTGGCCAACAGCAGCTCATCGTAGGCCGCGATCATCTCGGGGGCGCCGGCGCTGTGGAACACCCAGGTGCCGACCTCGCCCTCGTTCAGCCGCAGATGCAGGATCGCGTCGTCGAGATCGCGCGCGAAGGCCAGCGGCCAGAACGCCGCGCCCTGCGACTCGATGCCGGCGACGTCCTTCGGCGGCGCGGTCTCGGGCCCCTTGATGTGGAAATGCGCGGCGCGCAGCTCGCGGTCGATCTCGACGGTGAGATGCGTGTAGGTGGTGCGGTCGTCCTCGATCCGGCGCGACACTGGCGTCAGCGCGACGCCTTTGGCGCCCTTGGGCCGGTCGGACTTGGCGGCGATGGCGCGGGCGCGCGCCATGGTCGCCTCGTCGAGCTTGGAGCGCGGCACGATCTCGTCGACCAGGCGCCACTCGACCGCGCGCTTGCCGCGCATGCCCTCGCTGACGGTGCAGAAGAAATCGGCGTGGTCGCGGCGAACCTTGCGCTTGTCGACCAGCCGCGTCAGCCCGCCCGTGCCGGGCAGCACAGCGAGCAGCGGCAGCTCGGGCAGCGACACCGCCGAGCTGCCGTCGTCGGCCAGGATGATGCTCTCGCAGGCCAGGGCCAGCTCGTAGCCGCCGCCGGCGGCCGTGCCGTTGATCGAGCAGAGATAGGTCTGGCCGGAGAAGGTCGAGGCGTCCTCGATGCCGTTGCGCGTCTCGTTGGTGAACTTGCAGAAGTTCACCTTGTGGTCGTGGCTCGACACGCCGAGCATGTTGATGTTGGCGCCCGAGCAGAACACGCGGTCCTTGGCCGAGGTCAGCACCACCGCGCCGATTTCGGGATGCTCGAAGCGCAGGCGCTGCACGGCGTCGGCCAGCTCGATGTCGACGCCGAGGTCGTAAGAGTTCAGCTTCAGCCGATAGCCGGGCTTGAGCGTCGCCTCCTCGGCGATGTCCATGGCCAGGATCGCCACGTCGCCGTCGAGCTTGAGCTTCCAATGCCGGTAACGGTCCGGCGCGGTGCGGAAGTCGACGAAGGGCTCGGACGCGGAGTCCATGGTGCCTCGCGGGTGAAATTCGTAATTCGGTACGTAAATACGTATTTACAGTTTGCCGGCCATCGGCCACGCTGTCAACCGGCGAAAGGGGTAGCCGTGGCTGTGGAAAAACGCGATCGGGGCGGTCGGCCAAAGTCGCCGCGCAAGCCCGCATCGGTGGCGGACGGCGCGCGTGAGGCCGCGGCGATCCATCTGCGCGACGTGGCTACGACCGATCTGCCGGCGATCGTCGACCTTGATCGACGCCTGACCGGCGAGGCCAAGCCCGCCTACTGGAAGGCCGGCGTCGCGCCGCAGGCCGACCGCTTCTTCCTCGTTGCCGAGACCATGGGCGGTGTGTTCGCCGGCTTCGCCATCGGCGAGATCCGCGCCTGGGAGTTCGGCTCGCCGCCAGTCGGCTGGGTCTTCGCCATCCAGGTCGACCCCGATCGTCGCCAGGCGGGCGTCGGCACCGCGCTGCTCGAGGGGCTGTGCGCGCGCTTTCGCGCCGCCGGCGTCGGCCTGGTGCGCACCATGGTCAATCGCCGCGACCACCTGATCCTGGCGTTCTTCCGCGCCCAGGGGATGACCGCCGGCCCGTCGCTGGAGCTGGAGATGGAGTTGCAGCCGTGAAGCTGCAGATGGCGACGCGGCTGGGACTCTACGCGGCGCTCGAGCTGGCGCGCGATCCGACGCGCCAGCTCTCGGCCACCGACCTGTCGGAACGCTTCGCCGTCTCGACCAACCATCTCGCCAAGGTGCTGCGCGAGCTGGGCCGCGCCGGGTTGGTCGAGGCCGAGCGCGGCGCCGGCGGTGGCTACCGCTTCTGCGGCAACCCCCGGCGCACGACCTTGATGGACATCGTCGCGCTGTTCGAGGAGAGCCCGGGTGATCGCGCCGCCGAGCCGGGCGACGGCACCGACGTGGGCCGCGCGCTGGGCCGTGTGCTGGCGGAGGTCGACGAGATCGCCGAGGCGACGTTGCGCTCGGTCACCCTGGAGACGCTGCTCAAGCACGCGCACCGGAACCGGGCGCGTTGACCGACCGCGCCAACTTGGCGTCGCGCCCGCGCCTCGATGTGGTCCAAGTCCCGGCGTAACTTGAGCGTCGACCGATCGAAGGCTTCTTGGTCCGTGGTCGAATCAGGAGATCTGGGTATGCGCCTCGTCCTCGCCCTCGCCGCCGCATTGCTGGCTCTGCCCGCCGTTGCGCAGCAGACCTCCGGCAGCATTGTGATTGAATCCGTGCTGGAGGGCCGCAAGACCATCACGCCGGACTGGGCGGCGATCAACGCGGTGCCGCTGGGCGAGAAGGGCAACCCGGTGCGCGTGCACATGCCGCCTGGCCAGCACGCCTACCTGTCGCGCCTCGTGTGTTCGAATGGCGCGCCGCCGACCTTCCGTCGTGTCGGCAATTTCGGCGTCGGCGTCTATGGCACGGTCATCGATGGCTACGACGTCGACTGCGCCGGCACGAAGCGCTTGGTGTACATGGACATGTACCACCCGGACTACATCGAGCGTCGCCCGGTGCCGGGCTTCACGATCCGCGCGCCGTAGCAGCGGCCTACGCGGCGTCCTGCGCGGCGGTGGGGCCGTCGCATTTGGTCGTGGTGCGCCGCAGGTCGCGGACCATCGTGAGATCGTCGTAGCGGCGCACGCGGTGCATGGTGGCCTGGTTGTCCCAGATGACCAGGTCGTGCCGCGTCCAGCGATGCGCGTAGACGAACCTGGGCTGCGTGGCGTGCTCCATCAGGTCGCGGATGAAGGCGCGCGCTTCGGGCATCGGCCAGCCGACGATGCCGCCGATATGCGCCGACAGGAAGATCGACTTGCGGCCCGAGATCGGATGGGTGCGCACCAGGCGATGGCGCACCGGCTTCATCCTGGCGCGCTCCTCCGGCAGGTACTCGGTGAAGCCCAGCTGCTCGCGGGAGAAGATCTGGGAGTGCTCGCAGATCATGTCCTCGATGTCGTTCCTGGTCGTCCGGTCGAGCGCGTCGTAGGCCGCGCGCATGTCGGCGAACTCCGTATTGCCGCCCTCGGTCACGACGACGCGGCCGCTCAGCAGGGAGTAGCGCGCGGGCACTATTCGGAAGCTGGCGTCGGAGTGCCACAGGCGATTGCCCAGCGAGGCCATGCGGCGGCGATCGTCGCGCGCCAGCATCCGGCCGTCCTTGCCGATATTGGAGACGTCGGCGAAGGCCGGATCGAGCCGCAGCTCATGGCGGCGCTCGGTCGAGTTGGCGCCGTCCTGCAGCGGGCCGAAATTTCGTGTGAACTCGAGCTGCTGCTCGTCGGTGATGTCCTGGCCGGGCAGCACCAGCACGGCGTATCGCGCCATGCCGGCGTCGACCGCCGCGACCTCCTCGGCCGTTTGCGTGCGGCGCGCGTCGATGCCGGTCATGCGACCGGCGAAGACCGGCGTCAGCGGCGCGACCTCGATCGCCATGGTCTCCTCAGTCGGCCGACTTCAGCCAGCCGTCGCGGGTCTGCGGCAGTTTCTTCTTCAGGATCGCGCCAGCGACGACGTTGCGCAAGACCTCGGCCGTGCCGCCGCCGATGGTGAACATGCGTACGTCGCGCGCCATGCGCTCCAATGGAAGGTTGCGGGAGTAGCCACGCGCGCCGAAGAATTGCAGCGCATCGTTGACGACTGAAATGGCGTTCTCCGAGGTGAACACCTTCGCTTGAGCCGCCAGCAGCATGTCTGGGAAGCCGCCTTCGCCGCTCTTCGCCGCGCCATAGACCAGCGCGCGCGCCGCGGCGAGCTTGATCGACATGTCCGCGAGCTTCCATTGCAGGCCCTGGAACTCGTTGATCGGCCGGCCGAACTGCTCACGCTCCTCCGACCAGTCCAGCGCCAGCTGGTAGGCGCCGTCGGCGATGCCCAGCGCCACGGTCGCCGCGCCGACGCGCTGGCTGTTGTACGCGTTCATCAGATCGGCGAAGCCCTTGCGCAGGCCGCGTGGCGGGATCACCAGCGCCGAGGGCGGCAGGTCCATATCCTCGAAGGCGATCTCGGCCTCGGGGATGCCACGCAGGCCCATGGTCGGCTCGCGCTTGACGATCTTCAGCCCCTGGGTCTCGTCGCGGATGGCGAGAAAGCCGCCGACGCCCTCTTCGTTACCCTTCTCGTCGTAGACCTTGGCGAAGATCAGGTGCAGGCGCGACACGCCGCCGCCGGTGATCCAGTGCTTCTTGCCGTTGACGACGAAGCGGTTGCCGCGTCGATCGGCACGCGTGGTCATGCCGCTGGCGTCGGAGCCGGCCTCGGGCTCGGTGATGCAGATCGCCGGCTTGTCGCCGTCGAGCACCATCGCGGCGGCCATCTTCTTCTGGTCCTCCGAGCCATAGGCCATGATGGCGCTGATCGCGCCCATGTTAGTCTCGACGGCGATGCGGCCCGTCACCGAGCAGGCCGCCGACAAGGCCTCGATCACGACCACCGCGTCGAGCCACGACTTGCCCTGGCCGCCATAGGCGGGCGGGATGGTCATGCCCAGCAGCTTGGCGTCCTTGAGCAGCGTGACGTTGTCCCAGGGGTATTGCTCGCTTCGATCGACCTCGGCGGCGCGCGCGCTCACCGGGCCATTGGCGAGCTCGCGAGCCTTGGCCCGCAGCGCGGTCTGTGAAGCGTCAAGCGTGATACTCATCCCACCTTCTCCAGGAATCGGCCGTCGACGCGGTGGATCGGCAGCCGCTCGCTGCGGCCTCGGATCTCCATGTCGCCCAGCGACGTGTAGCGGAATTTCGGCCCGGCGCGCAGCAGGCTGGTTTGCGCCACCAGGATGCGCGTGCCGTGCCGTTTGTTGAGCTCCTGCAGGCGTGCCGCCGTGTTCACCGCGTCGCCCAGCAGGGTGTAGCTCAGCCGGTCGCCGGCGCCGATCGTGCCGCCGATCACCAACCCGGTGTTGATGCCGATGCGCGTCGGCAGGCGCAGGCCGCCGGTGAAGACACGCTCCTGTGTGGCCTCGACGATCTCCAGCGCCGCGGCCACGGCAGCGGCGGCGTGATCGTCGTTGGCCAGCGGCAGGTTGAAGCTGGCGAACAACCCGTCGCCGATGAAGGTGTTGACCACGCCGCCATGGCGCTGGATCGGCGGCAGCACGACGGCGAGGTACTCGTCGAGCGCGGCGATCAGCGCGTCGGGATCGGCGCGCTCCGACAAGGTGGTGAAGCCGTCGATGTCGGTGAACATCAACGTGGCTTCGCGTGTCTGGCCGGTGAGGCGACCGTCGGGCGCTTCCTGCAGCAACTGGCTGGCGACGCTCTCGCTGACATACTTCCCGAAGGTCTCGCGCAGCTTGTCGCGCTCGCGCAGGCCCACGGCCATCTGGTTGAAGCGCTGGGTGAGCTCGCCGACCTCCTCGTTCGAGGTCACGGGCAGACGGATCGACAGGTCGCCGCCGGCGACCTTCTCCATGCCCTGATCGAGGCGGCGCAGCGGGTTGGTCAGGGTGCGCGACACCCAATAGAGCGCGATCGGCAGCACGAAGGCGGCGGCCATCAGGTCGATCAGGATCTCCTGCACCAGCCGATCGCCGGTGTAGCTCAGCACCTCGACCGCGATCAGCAGCAGCGGCGCGATCGCCGTGAAGCCCAGGGCCACGCCGATCTTCAGGGAAAAGCTGCCGAAGAACAGGCCGAGGTTCACGCCGTGGCGACGGAACAGGAAGTGGCACAGGCCTTCGAGATAGCCGCTGACGATGAAGTAGGTCAGGACGAAGCCCAGCGCCGTCTGCACGAAAATGGTCGAGAAAGTGTCGCCCCAGGTCGATAGCGGCACCTGGGAGGCGGTGGCGCCCAGCAAGCGTGGCAGGAAGAGGCGCTCGCTCATGATCACCATGAACAGGATGGCGACCCAGAAGGCGGAGCGCAGCGGCAACTGCGTCAGGGTGCGCTCGATGCCGGCGAAGTTCTCGCCCGAAGCGATGAAGGCGCGCACCGGCCTGAAGATGCGACTGGCGCCGTAGAGATTGACGCCCAGCAGCACGACGACGTCGACGGCGAGGTTGAGCGCGAACAACCGGAAGGCGTCGTACATCCAGCAGAAGATGAAGCTGATCACCGTGTCGACGACGAAGATCAGCGACATGGCGAGGTAGTAGCGCCGGATCACCCGGCGCGCCTCGTCGTCGAGCGGGAGAGCGCGATCGGTCACGGCGTCATCTTACCTTCACAGAGGCGCCGGCGTCCCCAGCCGCGTGATCAGAGCCCAAGATACGCCTGCCTCACGCGGTCGCTGTCGAGCAGGGCCTGGCCGGTGCCCTCCAGTACGACGCGGCCGTTCTCCAGCACGTAGCCGCGCTGCGCCAGCTTCAGCGAGGCCATGACGTTCTGCTCGACCAGCAGGATGGTCATCCCGTCCTCGTGCAGCGCGCGGATGACGCGGAAGACCTCCTGCGTCATCGTCGGCGACAGGCCCAGCGACGGCTCGTCGAACATGATCATCTCGGGTTGGCCCATCAGGCAGCGGCCGATCGCCAGCATCTGCTGCTCGCCGCCCGACAGCGTGCCGGCGGCCTGGCGACGGCGCTCGTCGAGCCGCGGGAACAGCGCCATCACACGCCGCAGCGTCGCCGCCATCGCGCCACGCGCGCGCTTCAGCGTCGCGCCCATCTCCAGGTTCTCGAGCACCGAGAGATTGGGGAAGATCTGGCGGCCCTCGGCGACATGGCCGACGCCCAGTTCGCAGACGCGGTGGCTGGGCCAGCCAGTGATGTCGGCGCCCTTGAACGTCACGCGCCCGGCCGACGGCGTCTGCATGCCGTGGACTGATCGGATCAGCGAACTCTTGCCGGCGCCGTTGGCGCCGACGATGGCGACGATCTCGCCCTGGCCGGCGGTGAGCGACACGCCATCGAGCGCCTGGGCGTCGCCGTAGAACAGGTCGAGGGTCTCGACGGTCAGCATCGTCAGTGCGCGTCCTGCCCGAGATAGACGTCGAGTACGCGCTGGTCGCGCGCGATCGCTTCGGGCGAACCTTCCGCGATCTTCTCCCCATAGTTCAGCACGACGATGTGCTGCGACAGCGCCATCACCGCGCGCATGACATGTTCGATCAGCAGGATGGTGAGTCCGGTGCGCGCGTTGAGCTCGCGCAGGAAGGCGACCATCTGGTCGGTTTCGGTCGGCCGCAGGCCAGCCATCACCTCGTCGAGCAGCAGCAGGCGCGGCTGCGTAGCCAACGCGCGCGCCACCTCCAGCCGCTTGCGGTCGGGCAGGGTGAGGTTCGACGCGGTCATGGCGCGCTTGTCGTGCAGGCCCAGCTCGCGCAGCACGGTCAGCGCCCGATCGCGCGCGCGGCTGACATCGGGCTCGCGCTTGAGCGCGCCGATCAGCACGTTGTCGAGCACGGAGAGGCCGGGGAAGGGCTTGACGATCTGGAACGTGCGGCCGATGCCGGCATCGCAGACGCGATCGGGCCGGAGCCCGGTGATCGTGCGGCCATCGAGCTGGACGGTGCCGGCGCTGGGCGGAAAGACACCGGCGATCATGTTGAAGGTCGTGGTCTTGCCAGCGCCGTTGGGGCCGATCAGCGCGTGGATCGCGCCCGCGGGCACGTCGAAGCCGACGTCATGCACCGCGCGCAGGCCACGGAAGCTCTTGCCCAGCCCCCGCACGTTCAACGTCGCGCCGCCGGTACTCATCTACCTTTCCCCGCTGGCGGGGGAAGGTAGGGGTCGCTATGCACGAAGCCCAGCTTGCGCGCGAGCCAGGGCCAGACGCCGTCGCGGCGGAAGGCGACGATGGCGAGCAGCGCGAGGCCGTAGAAGATCTGCTTCAATCCCGCGGTCTTCACACCGAAGATCTCGCCGATCTTCTCGGCGGCGATGGTGAAGACGTCGCCCAGGCTGACCAGCACGGCCGCGCCGATGAACGGTCCGATCAGAGTGCCCAGGCCACCGATGATCGGCGCCAGGATCACCTCGATCGAGCGGCCCATGGCGAAGGCGGTCTCGGGGAACAGGTTCTTGTAATAGAACGCCGCCCACACGCCGCCGACCGCCGCCATGCCCGAGGAGATCAGCACGGCGATCATCTTGCCGCGGAAGACATCGACGCCGCTGGCCTGCGCCGCCTCGGGATCCTCGCGGATCGCCAGCCAGTGATAGCCAAGCCGGCTGGTCAGCATCAGGCGGCAGGCGACCAGCGCAAGCGCCGCCATGGCGAGGATAACGTAGTAGAACATCACCGGCCCGCCACGCAGGTGCCACAGGCCGGGATCGCCGGAGACCTTGAGGAACAGGCCGGCCGAGCCGCCGACCCATTTGAAGTGGTCGAACAGGATGCGCGTGAACTCGGCGAAGGCGATGGTCAGCAGCGCGAAGTAGACGCCGGCGAGCGAGAAGCGGAAGCCGAGGAAGCCAACGATGCCGCCGGCCAGCATCGCGACCAGCACGCCGGCGATCATGCCGATCCACGGCGAGACGCCGAAATGAAAGGCGAGCGCCGCGGCGGTGTAGCCACCCAGGCCGAGGTAGAGCGCGTGGCCCAGCGAGAGCTGGCCGGCGAAGCCCATCATCACGTTCCACGCCTGGCCGATATAGGCGAAGTAGACGACGAGGATCAGGATCGACAGTGGATAGGAGCCGATGAACGCCGGCGCCGCGAGCAGCAGCGCCGCGAACATCGCGAGCGCGACCTGCCCGCGCGTCGTCATATCCCCCGTCAGGCGATGCCACAGCCGCATCGTATCAGCCCCGCCGCGTGAACAGGCCCTGCGGCCGCAGCAGCAGCACGAGGATCAGCAGGCCGAAGCTGAAGACGCTTTTCAGCGAGGGCTGGATCAGAAGGCCAGCGAGCGACTCCGAGACGCCGATCAGCAGGCCGCCGGCCAGCGCGCCCGGCATGCTGCCCAGGCCGCCGACGATGACGATGACGAAGGCCAGGAGCGTGTAGTCGATGGCGAGGAAGGGTTGGGCCTGCACGACCAGGATCATCAGCGCGCCAGCGGCGCCGACGCAGGCCGCGCCGACGCCGAAGGTCAGCGCGTAGAGGCGCGGCACGTCCAGCCCCACGACCAGCGCGCCGGTATGGTTGTCGGCGGCGGCGCGGATTGACTTGCCGATGCGCGTGCGGGTGAAGAAGAGATAGAGCAGGAAGGCGATGGCCATCGCCGCGAGCGCGGCGTAGACGCGCACCGCGTCAAAGGTGAAGGGGCCCAGTGCGTAGGAGTCGAACATGTAGTCGACCTGCACGCCGTGGGTGTCGGGCCCGGCGATCAGCAGGCAGAGATTGACGATGATGATCGACAGCGCCAGCAGCAGCATGAACTGCATGTGCTCGGCGACGTTGATGAACGGGTTGATCAGGCCGCGCTGCAGGCCGTAGCCGGCGGCGAACAAGGCGGCGGCGACCAGCGGCACGGCGAGCAGCGGATCGATGCCGGCGCGCTCGAACAGCAGCCAGGCGAGGTACATGCCGACGACCATCATCTCGCCATGCGCGAAGTTCACGACGCGCATGACGCCAAAGATCACCGACAGCCCGAGCGCCATCAGCCCATACACCATGCCGGTGAGCAGGCCCATGATCGTGGCTTGGACGATGTCGGTCAGCATTGACGCGCTCCGTCATTCCGAGCTTAGCGAGGAATCTCCTGACAACCGGACTCCATTGCCGGGAGATCCCTCGCTGCGCTCGGGATGACGATTGGGACTAACCCCGCTCCTTCGCGCGCCAGCCCGGCATCGGGAAGATCGGCTTGGCGACCGCGAAAGCGGTCGGCAGCACGACCGTTGGCTTGTTGTTGAGGTTCTGTACGGCGGCGGCGACGATGCCGGTGTTCTGGCCCTTGTCGTCAAACTTGATCGGTCCGCCGGTCATGACGTGCTCGGCGATATTGGTCGACTTGATGGCCGCCATCATCTCGGCCGCGCCGCTCACCTTGGCGCGCCCATAGGCGTCGGCCGCCACCAGCAGCGCCTCGAAGGTGAAGCCGATGTTGATATCGACCTGGCCGTCCTTGAACTTCGCCGCGTAGCGCTTCTCCAGCGACTGGCTCATCGCCGATTTCGGGTTGACCCACGGCACGTTGGAGACGTGGAAGTTGGCGAACTTGCCCATGGTCTTGAGGAAGTCCGGCTCGTAGAGACCGGGCGCGCCGGGATTGACGATGCCCATCGGCTCGTATTGCTGCTTGACCATCTCCTGGATCAGGAGCTTTGCGTCGTTGAGCCGCGACACCGGCATCACCAGCTCGGCCTTGGTCGCCTTGGCCTTGGCGACCTCGGCCGACAGATCCTTGGCGCGCGGATCGTAGGAGATCGTATCGACGATCTCGTAGGGCATCTCCAGACGCTTCGCGATCGCCGGGATCGCCCGCATCATCGCCTCGCCGAAGGTGTCGTTGACCGACATCAGCACGGCGGTCTTCGGCGTCTTGCCCGTGGCGGCGAACAGATCCTTCTGCAGGCTGAGCGCGCCGGTGACCAGCATCGGCGCGGTCGGGAAGTTGCGCACCACCCACTTGAAGCCCGATTCGGTGATCTGCGGCGCGGCGGCGATGTTGACGATGAAGGGGATGCCCTTCTGCTCGGCAACCTGGGCGATCGACATGGTCTGGCCGGAGTCGAAGGCGCCGACCAGCACATGCGCGCCCGCCGCGATCGCCTTCTCGGCCTGGGTGCGCGCGGTGTCGGGGTTGGATTCGGTGTCGTAGCTGGCGATCTCCAGCTTGGACGCGACCTTGGAATCGGCCAGCACGTCGGCGGTCACCGCCGTGGCGCGCGCGCAAGCCTGGCCGATCAGCGCCTGCACGCCGGAGGTCGGCAGCAGCAGGCCGACCTTCAGCGGCGCGCCTTGGGCGAAGCCGTGGCGCAGCGGCAGTGGTGCCGCAAGGGTGGAAGCGGCGGCGACCGCGGCGAAGCGGCGGCGGCCCAGGGTGAAGCGCTTGGACATGGAATCCCTCCAGATCGGTTGGGCGCAACCTAGTCAGGCGACCGTGAGCGGGCAACGCCTGCTTTGCCGCCGGCGTGGACGTTCACACCGCGGGGCATGGCCATCGCCTGTCGCGTTCTCGCCGTCTTGCCGCGACGGTCAGGGGCCGCGAACGGCCCCCGAGGGAGAAGGGAAGAACGTCATCCGCGATCGCCCTGGTTCGCCGTGCGAGGGGATGTCCGCCGTAGGGGCAGGCGAAATGCCTGTGCCATCGGCATCGGAGGCTCGCATTGCGCGCGCCTAGCCGCGGAAATGGAAAAGCGATCGGCGGCGGGATTACACCCTCTCCAGCGTTTCAACCTGGAGCCCCACCCGATGGCCCGCGACCGCAAGCTGCCCTGCGACTTCTGGACCTGGGAGGCCGTCATCGACTGCGCGGCGATGACCCGCCTGCTGTTCCTCGGCCTGTGGAACTTCGCCGACAGTTTCGGCGTGCTGCCGCTGCGGCCCCGCACCATCCGCCTGCAGGTCTTTCCCGGCGATCCGCTCGACGATACGGCCGTGCGCGCCATGATCGACGAGCTGGTGACGCGCGGGCTGGTGCGGATCTATGGGGTCGACGAGGCCGAGTATCTCGAGGTCGTCGACTGGCGGCAGATCCAGCGCGTCGGCAAGCGCGCGCGGCGGCGCTATCCCGGCGATCCGTCGCGGCCGGATCCGGTGCCCGAACCGGTCCAGGCGGCAGTGCCCGCCGCCGCGCCCGAGCCGCCGCCGTCCGCCGTGTCGACCGTGGTGGCCACATGGCGCCAGGTGATCGGCCGATCGCTGCGGCGCATGCTGCCCAACGGGCCACCGGGCGACACAGAGCAGTGGATCGACCACTGGATCGGCGAGGGCTACGACCTGGCGTCCGACGTGCTGCCGGCGATCAGCCTGGCCTGCCGCCCGTCGCCCGATCTCGGCGCGCCTTTGGGCCTGGCCGCGGCGGCGGCCTTCGCCGAGGCCAATCGCGCCCGCCGCCTGGCCGCGGCGCCGCCGGGGACTTGAGCGCGCGACTCCTACTTTCCCCTCCGGGGGAAGATGGTTCCGAAGGCCACATGGGATCGCTCTGCCACTGCGGCAAAAGGATCGCCGTGCCGCAGTGAGATACGACGGCGTTCGCGCGCGGCGTAGAATTGCCGGGCGCAGCGTGTGGAGCGGCAGTCATGGACTATGAGGTCATCGTCATCGGCGCCGGCGTCGGCGGCATCTATCAGATCAAGCGGCTGGTCGATCTCGGCATCAAGGCCACGGTGCTTGAGGCCGGCGCCGATCTGGGCGGCACCTGGTACTGGAACCGCTATCCCGGCGCGCGCTTCGATTCGGAGAGCTACACCTACGGCTATTCCTTCTCGCGCGAGGTGCTCGACGAGTGGCACTGGAAGGAGCGCTTCTCCGGCCAGCCCGAGAATCTGCGCTACCTGAATTTCGTCGCCGGCAAGTTCGACCTGCGCAAACACATGCAATTCAATTGCAAAGTGGAGTCGATGCGCTTCGATGAGGCGGCCAATCTGTGGCGGCTCACCTTGAGCGACGGCCGCACGCTCACCTGCCGCTTCGTGATCCTGGCGCTGGGCCTGCTGTCGATCCCGACCTTGCCCAAGCTGGAGGGCATGGATCGCTTCAAGGGCCGCTCGTTCCACACCTTCTACTGGCCGCAGGAGAAGGTGGAGCTGGCCGGCAAGAAGGTGGCTGTGATCGGCACCGGCGCCACCGGTATCCAGGTGATCGGCGAGATCGCCGACAAGGTGGGCGAACTCACCGTGTTCCAGCGCCGGCCCAACTGGAGCGCGCCGCTCAGCAACGGGCCGATCTCCGACGCCGAGATGGCCGAGATCCGCAAACGCTACGACGAGATCTTCAAGACCTGCGCGCGTACACCCGGCGGCTTCGAGCACGAGCCCGATCGGCGCGGCTTCTTCGAGGTCTCGCGCGAGGAGCGGGTGAAGCTCTGGGACAGCCTGTACGGCAGTCCCGGCTTCGCCATCTGGCTCAGGAACTTCCGGGAGATCTTCACCAACGAGGAAGCCAACGCCGAGTTCAGCGAGTACATCGCCAACCGCATCCGCCAGCGGGTGAAGAATCCCAAGACCGCCGAGAAGCTGATCCCGCGTGATCACGGCTTCGGCGTGCAGCGCGTGCCGATGGAGACCAACTACTTCGAGGCCTATAACCGGCCCAACGTCCATCTCGTCGACATCAGCGAGACGCCCCTCGTGCAGGTCACCGAGAAGGGGCTTCGGACTACCGAGCGCGACTTCGAGTTCGACATCATCGTCTACGCCACCGGTTTCGACGCCATCACCGGCGCCTACGACCATATCGACATCCGGGGCGTGGGCGGCGCGAAGCTGCGCGATCGCTGGAACGACGGGCCGACGACCTATCTCGGCATGATGGTGAGCGGCTTCCCCAATCTGCTGATGCCCTCGGGCCCACAGAGCGGCTCCGCCTCGACCAACTTTCCCCGCGGCATCGAGACCGGTGTGAACTGGTGCACCGATCTGCTGCAGTACATGCGGAAGAACGGCCACGTTCGGGCCGACGCCACGGCCGAGGCCGAGGCGCGCTGGACCGAGCACGTGGTCCAGATGTACTCGATCATGCTGATGCGCAAGGCCAAGTCGTGGTTCACCGGCTACAACTCGAACGTGCCGGGCCACGAATACGGCCGCCCGCGCTACATGGTCTACAACGGCGGCGCGCCCAAGTACGTCCAGCGCATCAACGAGGTCGCGGCCAAGGACTACGAGGGCATCCGCTTCGTGGCGTGAAGTCTGCCATCCCGAGCGCAGCGAGGGATGACAGCCAGTCGCTCAGGCATTCGCCTTGTCGAGCGCGGCGAACTCCTCCATCGCCGCGCGCACGGCGGCGACGGCGGTGGGCACGCCGGCGTAGATGCCGACATGCAGGAAGATCTCCTTGAGCTCCTCGCGGGTGAGCCCGTTGTTGATGCCCATGCGGATATGCGATTTCAGCTCCTCGGCGCGGCCCAGCGCCGTGAGCACCGAGATGGTGATGATGGAGCGGGTGGCGCGCTCAAGGCCAGGCCGCGCCCAGACGGCGGCAAAGCAGTGCTCGAACAGGTACTGGCGCAGGTCGCGGGTTATATCGTGCTCGGCGGCCTGCTCCATCGCCGCCTGGGCCACCTTGGGCCCGCGCATCTCGAACCACACTTCGCGGCCCTTCTTGAAGGCCTCGTTCTCGTCGAATGCGTACTTGGTCATGGCGCATGCCTCCCGTCGGTCAACGGGAGGCACGCTAGGGCGGGCCTATCGGATGCGCACGGCCTATTGCACGGCGTCGACGGCCTCTTGGGAAGGCGCCTCGCGACGGGCCATGACCAGGCCCAGCGCCAGGCACGACGCACCGACGCTGACCGAGAACACGGCCAGGGTGAGCAGGGCCTCATTCCGCAACGCGATATCGATGAGCCCAGACGTCGGCGCGGAGGCGCCGCTGGCGATCGGGATCGGGAAGGCCAGCAGGATGACGCCGGCCAGGATGAGCCCGCGAGAGATCGCCCGTTGATGATCGTCGGCGGTAAAGACGATGCACCCCGCCGTGGCGACAATGCCGAGGATGACGGCGATCGCGGACAGCAGGAGCGGCGGGGGCAGCGAGGCCAGCATGAGGATGGTCGGCGCGGCGATCAGCATCACCATCGCCGCCACGACGGTGGTACGAACGACCTTGTCATCTCGACTGAGCGAAGCGGATGGCGCGGGAGAATCGACAGTGGCGGTGATCATCAGTCGCTCCAAAAAAAGAAAAAATATATCGTTAAACTACCATCAATATCTAAACCCGTCAATCAAGTATCGAGGCCAACTCTCTCGTACACTGTTATTTTATCAGCGTGGTTTCTGCTCCGAGACGGGCCGGGGATGGCCACTGTAATCTGCCATCCAGACGTCGAAAAAATACTATAATTCAAATGATTATCAGTCTATCCACGTATCTCGGTCGACGCTGCGCCGCAGCTTGGTGCCGCCCGGTTCTTGCGCTCGAAGGGAAGCTTCTTTGGTCGATAATTAGCCTACATTACAATTGCTTAAAGATATTTTCTAATCTCCGATATTACGTTATGGTGGCAACATAGTTCACGTCTTTTTGCTCCGATATTCTTCCTAGGATATTGATCCAATGGCATATTTTGCCGGGACGTCAGCCGGAGAGAGTCTTTCGGGCGGCGCTGACAATGACATCGGTCTAGGCCTCGGCGGTGACGATACAATTTCCGGCCTAGGCGGCGTCGACTTCCTCTTCGGCGGTTCCGGCAACGACACGGTGGATGGCGGCTCGGGCGCCGACGCGCTCTTCGGCGGCGCCGGCGACGACACGCTGCTGGCCGATGTCCAGGACCGCACGCTGAAGGGCGGCACCGGCGTCGACACCATCCTCTACAACGGCGGCGCCGACATCATCACCGGCGACCTGTGGCTCGATGGTGCGCTTATCCAGCTCGGCGCCGGCGACGATCGTTTCGCCGTCACCCTGCAGGGCACGGTGGGCGCCACCCTCGACCTCGCCAACCTCGAGAGCTCGGCCGGCACCCGCTTCGACGGCGTCGTGGCCAGCGAGAGCGGCTACGCCATCTCGGGTGTCGGCGACGTCAACGGCGACGGCTTCGACGACTTCGTCATCGGCGCGCCCAAGTTCGGCAACGACAGCGGCCGTGCCTATCTCGTGTTCGGTAGCGCCGATGGCTTGCCCGACTCGGTGAACCTGGGCGTCGCCGATCCCAATGTCGTGGTCCTCACCGGCACCGGCCAGACCGGCTTCGCCCTCTCGGGCGCCGGCGACGTCAACGGCGACGGCTTCGGCGACGTGCTCGTGGCCGCCAATACCGCCGGCTCCGGCAGCACCCCGCCCGGCCAGGCCTATGTCCTGTTCGGCAAGGCGAGCGGCTGGACCGACACCGGCGGCGCGACCATCCCGATCGACCTGACGACGCTCAACGGCGCCAACGGCTTCATGCTGCACAACGCCTCGAGCACGGCCGATCAGTTCGGCTTCGCCGTGTCGTCGGCCGGCGACATCAACAACGACGGCCGCGCCGAGCTGGTGATCTCGGCGCCCGACGCCGCCGGCTTCGACGGCCGCACCTATGTCGTGTTCGGCCAGGCCGGTTCATGGCAGGCGGCGAACCCGGTCGAAGGCCTTGGCGCGGTGCCGCATCTGACGCTCACCGGCGCCAATGTCGGCGCGGTGGCCGCGGCCGGCGACATCAACAACGATGGCTTCGGCGACATGCTGATCGGCGCCCGGGTCAACGGCGCCAACGGCGGCGGCGTGGCCTATCTGCTGTTCGGCGCCGCCTCGCTCAGCGCCAACATCAACCTCCAGCAGGTCGCCGCCGACCAAATCGGTATCGAGTTCCAGGGCCTGGCATTCGGCGACAATCTCGGCTTCTCGGTGTCGAGCGCCGGCGACTTCAACGGCGACGGCCTCGACGACCTGATGCTGGGTGCGCGCAACGCCGGCGGCGCCGGCGCGGCCTATGTGATCTTCGGCAAACTCGGCGACTGGGACGACGGCTCGGGCGCCTGGCGCGTCGATCTGTCGGCGCTCAACGGCGTCAACGGCTTCGTCATCACCGGCGTGACCTCCGGCGACGGCTTCGGCAGCTCGGTGTCGTCGGCGGGCGACATCAACGGCGACGGCTTCGGCGACCTGATCGTCGGCGCGCCGGGCGTAGGCGCCAGCGGCACCGACGCCGGCATCGGTTACATCCTGTTCGGCCGCGCCGGTGACTGGGATGCCAGCATCGACGCCGGCCTCGTCGACGGCCGCGACAGCTTCCGCATCGAGGCGCCGGCGGGCAGCGGCGTCGGCCTGCGCGCCACCAGCGCCGGCGACGTCAACGCCGACGGCTTGGCCGACATCCTGATCAGCGGCGTCGACGCCAACAGTAACGCCGGCGTCACCTATCTCGTTTACGGCAGCCGTCAGATCGGCCAGGGCGCCGATGGCACGCCGCTGATCGTCCAGGGCCAAGCCGGCAACGACACCATCGACGGCTTCAACGCCGGCGACACGCTCTACGGCGGAGCCGACAACGACGTGCTCAGCGGCAAGGGCGGCGACGACACGCTGCAGGGCGGCGCCGGCGACGACACGCTTGATGGCGGCGCGGGCAGGGACGTCGCCGACTACAGCGACGCCACCACCGCCATCATCGCCACCCTGGTCGGCGGCGGCGGCACCATCGTCGGCAACGGCGTCGACACGCTGCTCAACATCGAGGGCCTCGCCGGCGGCTCGGCCGGCGACACGCTGACGGGCGACGACTCCGACAATCTGCTGACCGGCAATGGCGGCAACGACACGCTGGGCGGTGGGGATGGCGATGACACCCTCGCCGGCGGGCCGGGCGACAATCATCTGTTCGGCGGGGTCGGCAACGACACCGCGAGCTACGACGGACTTGGCGTCGGGGTGACGCTCGACCTGGGCGCCGGCACCGCCACCGCGACGGGTGGGTCCGACACGCTGAGCGGCATCGAGAACGCCGTCGGCACGGCGCAGGCCGACACGCTGATCGGCGGTGGCGGCGTCAACGTCCTGTATGGCGGCCTCGGCGCCGACACGCTGATCGGCGGCGTCGGCAGCGACACGCTCTATGGCGGCGCGGGCCTCGACACGGCGTCCTACGCGGCTACGGGCGCGGCCGTGGTCTTCGACTTCGGTGCCGGCACGGCGTCGAGCGGCGGCGACACCGACCGATTCCACTCGATCGAAGAGGTAATCGGCTCGGCGTTCAACGACAGGTTGATCAGCGGCGTCGGCAACGATCGCATGACCGGCGGCGTCGGCGGCGATCGCTTCGTCTTCCTGCCGTCGGGCGGCGGCAGCGATACCATCGTCGATTTCGCGGCCGGCGACCGCATCGATGTGTCGGCTTACGGTTACGCGAACCTCGCCGAAATCGTGGGCGATGGCAGCGGCTTGGTCCAGGATGGCAACGATGTCGTGCTGACCTTGCAGACCGGCGTCCAGCCCCACCAGGTCCGTATCCTCGACATTAGCCTTTCGCAACTGACGGCCTCGAGCTTCGCCTTCTTCACCACCGGCGAATCGATCGAGGGTACCCCCGGCAACGACACGCTATCGGGCCAGAGCGGCCACGACTCGATCTATGGCGGTGACGGCGACGATACGCTCAGCGGCGAGGACGGCGACGATCTGATCGTGGGCGGCGCCGGCGACGATACGCTCTATGGCGGCCCCGGCGACGATCTGCTCGAGGGCGGCCTGGGCAACGACGCGCTGTATGGCGGCGAGGACATCGACGGCGCCATATATGAAAACGCGTCAGGCGCCGTGGTTGTCGACCTCGGCGTCGGCACGGCGAGCGGCGCCGATGGCAACGACCTGCTCTCGAGCATAGAGGTCGCCTACGGGTCGAGCTTCGACGACACGCTCACCGGCGGCGGTGGCGCCGAGACGCTATACGGCGGCGACGGCAACGACAGGCTGATCGGCGGCGCCGGCAACGATTTCCTCGACGGCGGATCGGGCGCGGCCGATTGGGCGATCTTCTCCGGCGCGTGGAGCGCCTACACGATCACCGAGGCCGGCGGCGTCCTGACCCTGGTCGGTCCCGACGGCACGGACCGGGTCAGCAATGTCGAGCAGTTCCAGTTCAGCAACGGCACCTTCGCGGCCGGCGACATCGTCAACGACGCGCCGGTGGCGAACGACGACGTCAACGGCGCCGACACCGTGCGCGAGGGCGGCGCCAGCGACGTGACGGGCGATCCGTCGGCGTCGGGCAATGTTCGCCTCAACGACAGCGACGCCGATGCCGCGCTGGGCGATACGACGACGGTGACGGCGGTGTCGAGCGTGACGACCGGCTCCTCCGGCGTTGTCGGCATGGCGCGGGCCGGCCGCTACGGCAGCCTGACCCTTAACGCCGATGGTACGTGGACCTACACGCTCGACAACGCCGACGCCGACACCCAGGCGCTGGCCGCCGGCGCGACGGCGCAGGATGTGTTCGCCTATACGCTGAGCGACGTGCACGGCGCGACCGATAACGCGCGGCTCACCATCACCATCACCGGCGCCAACGACGCGCCAGTGGCCGTGGCCGACGGGTTGTCCGCTGCGCTGAACACCACCACCACCTACGCGGCGTCGGCGCTGCTCGGCAACGATATCGATGTCGACACCGGCGCGACGCTCAGCATCGCCTCGGTGACCTCGGGCACCGGCGGTACCGTCGCGCTCAACGGCAACGGCGATGTCGTCTTCACGCCTACCAGCAACTTCCTCGGCACGGCGAGCTTCACCTACACAGTCTCCGACGGCTCTGCGACCAGCGCGGCGATTACCGTCTCCGTCGCGGTGATCCTCAACACTCCCCCGGTGGCGGTGGACGACGACAACACGGTGGCGGAAGACGGCACGGTGAGCGCCACGGCGGCGACCGGCGTGCTGGCGAACGACACGGATGTGGATCCGTTCCCAATCAAGACCGTGAGCCAGGTGAACGGCTCGGCCGTCAACGTGGGCGCGGCGGTCGTGGGCACGCTGGGTACGCTGACGCTGAACGCGAACGGCTCCTACACTTATGTCGCGGATCAGGCGGCGGCGGACGCACTGGCCGTAGGTGCGAGCGCCGTCGACGCCTTCACCTACCAGGTGAGTGACGGCCTGGGCGGGTTCGACACCGCGACGCTGTCGATCACCGTGACGGGCGTGAACGACGCGCCGGTGATCACCTCGGGCAACGCCTTCTCGGTGGCGGAGAATCTCACCGCTATCGGCTCGGTCGTCGCGACGGACGTCGACGCCGGCGCCGTCCTGAGCTACTCGATCAGCGGCGGCGCGGACGCGGCGCGGTTCGCGATCGACGCGTCGTCCGGCGCGCTCAGCTTCGTCAGCGCCCGTGACTTCGACAACCCGACGGACGCCAACGCCAACAACGTCTACGAGGTGCAGGTACGGGCCGCGGACGCCAATGGCGGCTCCGTCGTCCAGTCGGTCTCGGTCGCCGTGACCAACACGAACCCCTCGCTGCGGACGACCATGGGGCCCGTGACGGAGAACTCCGTCGTCGTCGGCGACGTCGACGCCGCCGGTGGCGATACCTCTGGCGTGACATACTCGATCGTGCCCGGCCTCGACGGCGGGCGATTCCGGATCAACGCGACGACCGGCGTGCTGCGCTTCGGCTCGACACCGAACTTCGAGTTGCCGAGCGACGGCGACCAGAACAACGTGTACAGCGTAACCGTGCGAGCGACCGACGCCAGCGGCAACAGCTCGCAGCAGACCTACAGCATCGGGGTGACCAACGTTGGCGAAGGGACTCTGCCGGGTGATGATGTCGTCGAGGCGAATGGCGCGGTAAGGCTGAACAAGTTTGCCAGCCGGTACTTCCTCGACACCGAGGGGCTCGATTCAAAGCTGAAGTATCTCGGTGCGGATGTCGTGGTTGGCCAGTTCGGGGCCTGGACGCCGATCGGCGCCGACGCCGCGGCGGGCGGTGGCTACAACGTGGTCTTCAAGTTCGGCACCGCCGACCAGTACAGCGTCTGGCATACCGACGGTAACGGCAACTACGCCTCTTCACCGACCGGCATCGTCTCGGGCAGCGCCACGCAGCTGCGCGTGCTGGAAACGCTCTTCGATCAGGACCTCAACGGCGATGGGACGGTTGGCGTCGCCTTGACGGTGATCGAGGCGGCCGGTGTGACCGGCCTGAGCGCGGGTGAGAGCCGGTACTTCCTGCTGAACAGCGGCACGCCCGACGCGACGTTGAAGTACTCTGGGGCGGATGTCGTGGCGGGTCAGTTCGGGGCTTGGACGCCGATCGGCGCCGACGCTGCGGCGGGCGGTGGCTACAACGTGGCTCTCAAGTTCGGCACCGCCGACCAGTACACGGTTTGGAAAACCGACGCCACCGGCAACTATGCCTCTTCACTGACCGGTGTCGTCTCGGGCAGCGCCCCTGAGTTGCTCGCAATGGAAACGCTGCTTAATCAGGACCTCAATGGGAACGGATTCATCGGCTGAGGTGTTTGCCGAGGTTCGTTCAACAAGGCGGGGCGCCGGCTGCGGTCGAATCTGGGGACTCGCGTTGAGCGCCTTCGGCTGGTAGCTGACATCGGTGGCCCCGCCCGATGACTGATGACCCAAGCCATGACAACCCGATGACCGGCGCCGGAAAAGGCCCGTCGGTATCGGCTCTTGCCGGCACCTTCCGGGATCGCACGGCGCGTATCGGCGTCGTCGGCCTCGGCTATGTCGGCCTGCCGCTTGCCTGCACCTTCGCGCGCAAGGGTCTGCGCGTCCTCGGCTTCGACATCGACCCGGCAAAAATCGACCAGCTCGCGGCCGGGCGCTCCTATATCGGCCATGTCTCCGCCGCCCTGCTGGGCGAGCTGCGCGGGGCGGGCCGCCTGGACGCCACCGACGACTTCGCGCGCCTGAAGGATGTCGACGCGATCATCCTGTGCGTGCCGACGCCGTTGACCCGCCAGCGCGAGCCGGATCTGTCTTACGTCGTGCGCACCAGCGAGCAGGTGGCGTGCCACCTGCGGCGTGGCCAGCTTGTCGTCCTCGAATCGACGACCTATCCCGGCACCACGAGCGAGGTCGTGCGGCCGATCCTGGAGAAGGGCGGGCTGCGCTCGGGCCAGGACTTCTTCTTGGCCTATTCACCCGAGCGCGAGGATCCCGGCAACGCGGCGTTCGCGACGGCGGACATCCCCAAGGTGGTCGGCGGCGATGGCCCCGACGCGCTCAGGCTGGCTTGCGCCCTCTACGACCAGATCGTGCCCCGCACCGTTGCCGTCTCGTCGCTGGATACCGCCGAGGCGGTGAAGCTGACCGAGAACATCTTTCGCTCGGTCAACGTGGCGCTGGTCAACGAGCTCAAGGTCGTCTTCGAGTCCATGGGCATCGATGTCTGGGAGGTCATCGAGGCCGCCAAGACCAAGCCCTTCGGTTTCATGCCGTTCTATCCCGGCCCGGGCCTGGGCGGGCACTGCATCCCGATCGATCCCTTCTACCTGACGTGGAAGGCGCGGGAGTTCGGTGTGACCACGCGCTTCGTCGAGCTCGCCGGCGAGATCAATACCGCCATGCCCTTGCGCGTGGTGGCGCGTACCATCGAGGCGATGAACCGGCAGGCCGGCCGGGCGGCGAAGGGCGCGCGTATCCTGATCCTTGGCGTCGCCTACAAGAAGAACGTCGACGACACGCGCGAGAGCCCGTCGTTCCGCATCATGGAGCTGCTCGAAGAGCAGGGCGCCGAGGTGCTGTTCCACGACCCCCACGTGGCCGAGATCGGCGCCAGCCGCGAGCATCCCGGATTCGCTGGGCGGCGCTCGGTCGCGCTGAGCGAGGCGCTGCTCGCCACGATCGACGCGACGGTGATCTGCACCGACCACGACGCGGTCGATTATCGCGACGTCGCGCGCTGGTCGCGCCTCGTGATCGACACCCGCAACGCCTGCGCCCGACAGGGCGTGGTCGGCGGCCATATCGTCAAGGCGTGACGCCGTGCGTTGCCTGGTGACTGGTACCGCGGGCTTCGTCGGTTTCCATCTTGCCAGGCGCCTGATCGCCGATGGCCACGAAGTGGTCGGCGTCGACGGCATGACGCCGTACTACGACGTGCGGCTCAAGGAGGACCGCGTCGCGCAGCTGGAACGGCACAACGCCTTCCAGGCGCATCGCTGCATGCTCGAGGACTGGAGCAGCCTGGCGGGCATATTCCGCGAGGCCAGGCCGGAGCTCGTGGTCCATCTCGCCGCGCAGGCCGGCGTGCGTTACAGCCTGGAGAATCCGCGAGCCTATATCGACTCCAACGTCACCGGCAGCTTCAACGTGCTGGAGCTGTGCCGCGAGCTTCGGCCGCGCCACCTGGTGATGGCCTCGACCAGCTCGGCCTATGGCGCCAGCGCCACGTTCCCGCTCGCCGAGACCGGCTCCACCGACCATCCGCTGACGATCTACGCGGCGACCAAGAAGTCGATGGAGACGATGGCGCACAGCTACGCCCATCTCTGGGACATCCCGACCACCGTCTTCCGCTTCTTCACCGCCTATGGCCCATGGGGCCGCCCCGACATGGCGCTGTTCAAGTTCGTCGAGGCCATCCTCGCCGGCCGGCAGATCGACATCTACAACCACGGCCGCATGGAGCGCGACTTCACCTATATCGACGACCTGGTCGAGGGCATCGCGCGGCTGTGCGAGACGGTGCCGGCACGTGGTGCGACCCGAATCGCGGCGACCGATTCGCTGAGCCCCGTGGCGCCCTATCGCATCGTCAACATAGGCGGCGGCCATCCGGTCAGCCTGCTGCGCTTCGTCGAGGCGATCGAGCAGGCGCTCGGCCGCAAGGCGGAGCGCAACTACATGGACATGCAGCCGGGCGACGTGCTGCGCACCGAGGCCTCGACCGAGCTGCTCGAGGCGCTGATCGGCTTCCGGCCCGCCACGCCGATCGAGACCGGAGTGGCGGAATTCGTCCGCTGGTACCGCGACTACTACCGCGTGTAGGAACTGGTCGCTAGCCGGCGTCGGCGGCCGTGAGGCCGTCGCGGTTCAGGATCTCGACCGTGCGGCCGCAGGCCTGCAGGCCGATCAGGCCGTCGCGCGCCATCCGGGTGAGCGTGCGCGACACGGTCTCGATGGTCAGGCCGAGGTGATCGGCGATGTCGCCGCGCTGCATCGGCAACTCGAAGTGGTCGTCGCCCGACAGCCGCTCGGCGATGTCCAGCAGGAAGGCGGCGATCTTCTCGCGCGCCGATTTGCGGCCCAGCAGCACCAGGTGGTCGCGCGCGCGATCAAGGCTGGAGAGCAGCGAGGTCATGAGCTCGCCGCCGAGGTCGGGATCGTCGCGGATCAGATCCTCGAGGCCGCGGGCGCGGAACGCCAGGACCACCACGTCGTCGACCGCCTCGGCCGTGAAGCGATGCCCGTCGCCGCGTTCCAGGCCGAAGATGTCGCGGGCGAAGTGGAACGCCTCGATCTGGCGGCGACCGTCGTGCAGCATCTTGCAGATGCGCACGGTGCCCGACACGATCCTGTAGAAGCGTTCCGCCTCGTCGCCTTCGGTGTAGATCGCCTCGCCCTTGGCGAAACGAAGGCGCACGCCCGGTTCAGCCGCCGGGCGGCGTGGTATCGCGGCCGGGCCGCGCATCGCGAGGGCGGCCGGCGGGAAGTGGCGGGCGGCGGCGGGGCTGATGGCTTGCATCGGTCGCTCCTCGAGGCGTGCGGTATGGCCTCAAGTAACGAGCGCGCCGTCAGGCCACCATTCAGGGAAACGACCTAAGGGTTACTACGTAGGGTCCGCGCTAGCGGCCGGCGAGGGCGGAGCGGATGGCGTCGGCGAGCGCGTTGCTCGACAGGGGCTTCTCGAGCACCGCCAGGATGCCGGCCCGGCTGGCCCGTGCCCGCATGCCGTTGTTGGCGCGGCCGGTGATCATGATGACCGGTATGGCCAGGCCGCGCGCATGCAGGACCTCGACCAGCTCCAGGCCGTCGATCTCGGGCATGCGGTAGTCGATCACCAGGCAGCCGTGATGGGCCAGCTCAGGATCGGCAAGCAGCGCCTGCGCGCCGTCATAGAGGCATACCAACAGGCCCTCGAACTCCAGCGCGAACTTCAGGGCGTCGCGAACCGCCGCGTCGTCGTCGACGACGGCTATGCTCCGCGCCGACTGGGCCATGGCTTCGCCTTCCTCCCCGCGTGGGAACGGCGTTCTGTACCTGTTTTCCGGCCGCTGCAGGTTGATCTAGCGCAAGCTCGGCGCTCACGTCGCGGCGGCGTCGAGCATCGCCATGCGCACCAGGGCCGACAGGCTGTCGGCATCCATCTTGGTCATGACGTTGGCGCGGTAGATTTCCACGGTACGCGGGCTGATGCCCAGATCGTAGGCGATAATCTTGTTGGGCTTGCCGGCCACCAGACCATCGAGAACCTGGCGCTCGCGTTCCGACAGCGATCGCAGCCGGGCGCGCACCTCGGCGACCCGCGCCGCGCGCTCGCGCTCGCTGCCGCGCTGCGCCAGGGCGGCGCGGATGGCGGCCAGCAGCACGTCGTCGTCGAACGGCTTCTCGATGAAATCCACAGCGCCAGCCTTCATCGCCTCGACCGCCAGCGCGATGTCGCCGTGGCCGGTCATCACCACGACGGGCAGGAGGCAGCCCTGGGCGCGAAGCCGGCGCTGCAGCTCGATGCCGTCGATCTCGGGCATGCGCACATCGGTGACGACGCAGCCGTCCTCGATCTCGGGCAGCACCTTGAGAAAGGCGACCGCCGATTCGTGGACGCGCACCGCGAGCCCGGTCGCACCCAGCAGGAAAGTGAGCGAATCGCGCACGTCGGCATCGTCGTCGACGACGTGGACGACCGGGCTACTCGTCACGCGCGTCCTCCCCGTGGCCACTGGCGGCGCGTAGGGTGAAGTGAAAGATGGTCCCGCCGGCCGGCCGCGCCTCGACCCAGATCCTGCCGCCATGCGCCTCGATGATGGTGCGGCAGATCGACAGGCCCAGCCCCATGCCCTTCTGCTTCGTGGTCACGAAGGGCTGGAAGAGCTGGCGCGCGACCTCGGGCGCCAGCCCGCTGCCCGTGTCGGCGACGCTGATCTGGACCATGCCATTGGCGCCGGCGCGGGTTTCGACATCGATCGCGCGGGAGCCGTCGAACCCGGCCAGTACATCGACCGCGTTGCGGATCAGATTGACCAACACCTGCTGGATCTGGATGCGGTCGGCGAGGACAAAGTCGACGCCGGGATCGATGCGGAACGCCACGTTGATGTTGCTCTCCCGGGCGCGTGGTCCTCCCCCTGAAAAGTGGTCCGCCCTGAACTATGTCTTTTGACAAGAAGGAGGACTGCAATGCCGAAGAAGAGGCACAAGCCTGAAGAGATCGTTTCGAGACTCCGACAAGCCGATGTCTTGA